>JAQVSP010000003.1 GCA_028700425.1 Sphaerochaetaceae bacterium
CCTACACGACGCTCTTCCGATCTGGCCTTGATTTTGCCGCCATCGACAGCCTGTACTTCCACGAGAGAATCGATGAGGTGCAAGCTGAGCTTGAGAAGCTCAATGCCCAGGCCGGCCTATCCAATGAGGACAAGGCCAAGGTGCTCTGGAGGCTCTCCAGAAACTGCGTGGACCTGGGAGACAGGCTTGCTGACGACCAGAAGAATGAGAAGTATGCTATCTACGAGAAAGGCCAGAGCCTAGCTGAAGAGTCCATCTCCTATTTTGAGACTCCCGATGCCTACATCTGGAAATGCTCCAATGTTGGTCGCTGGGGCCAGACAAAGGGCCCGCTCAACTCCCTTGCAAAGGCCAAGCCCATGTACAAGGACCTTGAGGTCGTAGTCAACAAGCTTGGCTATCTTGATTCCTCCGATGTATGGTATGTCCTTGGATCGCTGTTTGACCAGCTTCCTGGAAGCCCGATCAGCTTTGGCGACAGCAAGGCTGCTGTGAGCTACATGAGAATGGCTGTTGAGAAGATTCCCAGCTGGGTCTACTACGGCGGAACCTACAAGTACCTGGCAACCATGCTCTATGCAAGAGACTGGAGCGCATCCAAGCGCTCAGGCGAGTTTGCCAAGATGCTCAAGAGCTATGAAAAGCAGAAGACCACAATCGAGCAGTACAAGTACTATGAGGGCAAGCTTGGAGACTCCTATGTCCCCTTCTATTGCTCCACACCCCTATCGCAGATGAGCGACAGGGAGGAGGCGGTGAAGGTCCTGGAATTTGCAGTGAGCATGTATTCCAAGAGATCCTTCCACACCCCAGGCGATGACGAGAGCCTAGCTGAGATCAAGAGCCTTCTGGCCAGCTGGAAGTGATCTATGAAAGGCGGACTGCGAGGTCCGCCTTCCCTATTGCTTGGACAAAAGCCTCTAGTCTGCTATATTGGCCTCATGCAATTTGAATACATCACAACGGATTCTCTTCTTCAGAAGAAGCTTGAGGACTATAGCAGAAGAAAGGTCAGCACCATTGCCATGGATTTTGAGGAGGAATCGAACCTCCATGTCTTTGGCGAGCATTTGTGCATAATACAGGTCTATGATGGATCTGGGTATGCGATAATCGATGCCTTGCAGCTTAGCAAGCAGGCCCTGGACAGCTTTCTTTCCTCACCTATAGAGAAGATCATGTTTGATTGCGGCTCTGACTGCTCGCTATGCCGCAAGACCCTTGGCATACAGGTGCAGAATGTCTATGACGTGCGCCTTGATGCCTTGGCCCTAGGCTTCACAGGAAACCTAACCTCTGTTGAGAGAGAGGTCCTTGGCATCGACACAGAGGATCCATCGCTGAAAAAGAGATACCAGAAGGCCAACTGGATGAAGCGCCCTATAGCCCAGGCTCAGCTGGAGTATGCCCTTGGGGATGTAGAGCATCTATTCGACTTGAAGGAAAAGCTTGGCGAGAGGGTTCTCGCCCTTGATTCCCAAGTTCAGAAAGACCTGAGAAAGGACCAGGCCAGCTGTGCCCTGCAGAAGAACCCAGAGAGGCCGGGCTGGGAGAAGATCTGCAACTACAAGCTTCTTCGCAAGGACCAGAGGATTATGATCAAGCATCTTTTCCTGGCTCGACAGGATATCGCCATGAAGAGAAACGTTCCTGCCTCCTGGGTGCTGGAGAAGGGCCTCATTGTCCAGATGGCTTGCTCCATGGCCCTCAGCGAGCAGGTTCCCGCCAATCTCAAGAGCCACTTTCAGAATGCCATCGACAATGCCAGAGAGGAATTGTCAGGACCTGCATCAGCCCACAAGCCCAGTTAACATGATGAGAATTATCAGGTAACTTCTTATAGCATCAAGCAATCCATTACAAGGAGAAAGAAAATGAAAAAGACAATCGCAATCTTAGCGCTCATTGCCTTGCTCATTGTCCCAGCCTTTGCAAGGACAAGACAGCGAGACAACATCCTAAGTCTCACAGCAGGCCCGGAATGGCAGATGACCACCACGACAGACGATCAAGGCAACACCGTCATCAAGGATGTCAAAAGGTTCGGCATAGGCGTCGACGCCTTTGGCGCCTTCTACTTCACAGCCAAGCTTCCCGTAGCTCTCACAGCAGCTGTCAACTTCAGCTTCCCTGTCAAGTACACCACCAGCAGCGGCGAGCAGGACATCTCCGACAACCCGACAATCGCCACCTTCAAGGCTGGAGCTCTCTATGCTTATGATGCAAGCAGGGACATCACACTCTATGCAGGACTGGACCTGGGCTTTTCCGTGCAGAAGTGGACAGCCGAGATCCCTGGAGTGACAACGAAGACAACTATAACAAAGCTTTCTCTTGGCCTTAATGCCAAGAGCGAATACCACCTTGAGAACAATCTCAGCCTTATTGCAGGCATGGTCTTCACCCTGCCGCTCAGCTACACAACTAGAGTCTCTGTGGGCAACGCCAGCGCAACTACAGATGCTTACAAGATCAAGGGCTTTGAGATAACAGTTCCAATGGGAGCATCAATCGCCTACTAGGGATTCTCAATCATCCAGAAGCGCTGAGGCCAGCGCTTCTTTCTTTTTCTCTAGCCAAGCAGATGCTCTAAAAGCATCTTGATTCCCAGGGCCATCAGGACTCCGCCTCCCAGGTAAGCTGAAGTGCTCTTCAGCCTGGAGCCAAAGACCTTGCCCAGCAAGGTTCCTAGGTAGGAGATGGCAAAGGTCGTGCTTCCGATGACTGCTATGGAAAGCCATATGTCAACCTCCAGGAATGAAAAGGTCACCCCTACTGCAAAGGCATCGATGCTTGTGGCAATTCCCAGGACCATAAGCTCAAGAAGACGCTTGGGGCTGAAGAAGCCTGGCCCCTCAGTCTCGCAGGCCTGGCAGCCATCGTCCTTCTTTCTTGAGTCCCTTATGGCATCCATGATCATCTTGGCGCCTATGCCTACAAGTATGATGCAGGCTATCCAAGGTCCAAGAGAGGAGACAAGACCGCTGAAGGCCGAGCCAAGAAGCCAGCCAAGAAGGGGCATGAGGGCCTGGAAGAAGCCAAAGGTGAAGGCGATCACCAGGCCATGGAGAAGTGAATGCCTCTTCTCTGAAAGGCCCTTGCATAGGGCTATTGCAAAAGCATCCATGCTAAGAGATATTCCAATAAGGATCAGATCGATAATTGACATGGGAGCCATGATGCAGGCTTTGAACCCCTATTGTCAAGAACCTGTTTAAAAACGATAATCAAAAGGCAATGAAAAACATCAGATGGATAATTCGCGCCCTGGTTTTGGGCTGTCTGGTTGGCCTTACAAGCTATTTTCTTTCCTGGTCTATTGCCAAGGCCTCTGAGCTGCGCCAGTCCCAGCAATGGCTTGTCTGGCTTCTGCCTGTATCCTGCATCCTTATAAGCCTTGCCTATGAGAAGATTGGAGCCAGGCTTCGGGAGTTCTCCAACAACGCAATGGATCTTATCAATGAAAGGCTAATTGCCAAGACCAACCCTACCTCTGTGGCTTCGGAGAAAGGCTGGGACACTGATCAGCTCGGCGTTCCTGTAAAGCTTGCCCCGCTAGTGCTTGCCACAACCTTCCTAAGCCATCTCACCGGCGCCTCTATCGGCAAGGAAGGAGCAGGAGTCCAGATCGGAATTGCTGTGTCGGCAATCATCTACGCCCTGGAGAGAAGGATGAGGAAAAACATCATCCTTGACACAGACATCGAGATCTATCTCATAACTGGAGCAGGAGCTGCCTTTGGCTCGCTCTTCAACGCTCCAATAGCTGGAACCCTGTTTGGCCTGCAGTTTGCTGGTCCTAAGTACAACAGGCTTGATGCTCTGCTGCCCTGCCTTGTCTCAAGCTTTGCTGCAAGCCTTGTATCTAGGTCCCTGGGAATTGAGAGGCCCTTCATAGCAGGCATCGAGGCTATCAGCTTCAGCCTTTCCAACATCCTCTGGACTATCGCCTTTGGCGTTGTGCTTGGCCTGTGCTCCTCTGCTTTTCTATGGCTGTCGAAGACCTTGAAGCATCTTTGGGGATCGCTGAGAATCAAGGATGTCTATAGAAAGCTCCTTGGATCGCTGGCTGTTCTTGGGCTTTACTGCCTTGTAAGCCTCTCTTGGGGCTCAAATCCCTATGCTGGGCTTTCGGCTGTCTTGATCAACGAAGGGCCCTGGTATGGCGCGCTTATCAAGCTTGCCCTGACCAGCCTGTGCCTGGCCTGTGGCTTTACAGGAGGAGAGGTTGTCCCCTCCCTTGTCATTGGATCCAGCCTTCTCAGGGCCTTTGCCTTTACTGGCATCCCTCTTCCTGTTCTCAGCTGCCTAGGAGCCCTAGGCTTTCTCAGCGGAGCGACAGGCCTTCCTGTAGTCTGCTTTGCCCTTGGCCTTGAGGTTTTCGGAACCCAGAACGCAGGGCTATGCTTTCTTTGCTGTGCGGTGTCCTGCCTATGCAAGGCAAAGGGAAGCATCTACGAAAACCAGATCTAGCCTAGGGCTGTTAAAAAGACATTCTTTCTGATACAATTGCCCTTTGGTGAATAATATGAACGCAGAAAAGACCCGAAACATTGGAATAATTGCCCATGTTGATGCTGGCAAGACAACAACGACAGAGAGAATGCTCTTCTATTCTGGTGAGAACCATAGCATTGGAGAGGTGGATGATGGATCAGCCACCATGGACTTCATGGAGCAGGAGCAGGACAGAGGGATAACCATATCCTCTGCAGCCACAACAATATACTGGAAAGATCATCAGGTTAACATTATCGACACTCCGGGCCACGTGGATTTCACGGCCGAGGTGGAGCGAGCCTTGAGGGTCCTTGATGGAGCCGTAGGCATATTCTGTGCAGTCAGCGGCGTAGAGCCGCAGAGCGAGACTGTCTGGAGACAGTCCAACCACTACAATGTGCCGCGCATTGCCTTCATCAACAAGATGGACCGCATGGGCGCTGACTTCTACAACGTCATGGAGGACATACATCACAAGCTTGGCGAGAGCTGTCTTGCCCTCAGCCTGCCGGTAGGAAGCGAAAGCTCCTTCTCTGGGATAATCGACCTTCTTGAGATGAAGATGATCGTCTACGACCAGAGCAGCAAGGGCCTGTCCTTCAGCATTGAGGACATACCTGAGGACCTTGTCGACAAGGCCCAGGAATACCATGAGAAGATCATTGACGCCGTTGCTTCCATAGATGACAGGATAATGGACCTCTACTTCAATGGAGACGAGATACCTCATCAGATGATTGTCGATGCCCTGCGGAAGGGAACCATCAACAGGGCTTTTTTGCCAGTATGCGTAGGCTCATCGCTGAAGAACATCGGAGTGCAGAACCTGATGGACTGGATAGTCGCCCTTCTGCCCTCTCCTTCTGATGTGCCGCCTATCAAGGGCATCAGCGTCAGAAAGGGCGAGGAGGTCAATGTCAAGCATGACAAGAACGCACCTCTTCTTGCCCTTATATTCAAGATCAGCTTCGATCCGCAGGCCGGCCCGCTATGCTTTGTAAGAGTCTACAGCGGAGTGCTTCGCAAGAGCTCCACGGTCTACAACATCGGAAAGAAGAAGCGCGAGAGGGTCAATAGGATCCTGCGCATGCATGCTGACAAGACTGATGACCTTACCGAGCTTGAGGCTGGAGACATTGGAGTCGTTGTAGGCTTCAAGGACATACAGACGGGAGACACCATCGGCACAGAGGGCTACCAGGTCCTGCTTGAGAAGATGGACTTTCCAGATCCTGTCATCTCCATCGCCATCGAGCCAGAGAGCACCAGCGACCAGGGAAAGCTGGCCGAGGCGCTCAGGATGCTCTCTATAGAGGATCCGACCTTCACTGTCAAGGAGAATGAGGAGACAGGACAAGTGGTCATCAGCGGCATGGGAGAGCTTCATCTTGATGTGCTCTACACAAGGATCACCAAGGAGATGAAGATAAGCTGCCAGAAAGGCAATCCCCAGGTCTCCTACAGAGAGTCCATCACCTCTGCAGCCACTGTCACACAGGAGTTCAAGAAGGTCATCGCCAACAAGGAGAACTGGGCCAAGATCACTCTCACGGTCAGGCCAGCAGGAGAGAAAGGCGGAGTGCATTATATCTGCAGCGCCAAGAACAGGGATGTTCCCCCTGAAATGTTCCAGGCTGTGGAAAGAGGAGTCAAGTCCTCATTTCAGAGCGGCATAAAGCTAGGCTATGAGGTCTGCGACCTAGTCGCTGAGCTTGTTGACATACAGTACAGCGAGCTTACAGCCAGCGAGTTCGCCTATGAGGCCTGCGGAGCCCAGGCCTTTGATGCTGCCTGCAATCAGGCCCAGCCAGTTCTCATGGAGCCGATCATGGACCTGGTCATAACCACGCCAAGCCAGTATATGGGAGAGGTCATGTCCACATTGTCGATGAGAGGCGGAATCGTCTCAAGGATGGAGTCAAAGACATCTGCCGACCAGATATTTGCGCAGGCGCCGCTTGCTCAGCTTTTCGGCTATTCCACAGCACTTAGAGGAGTTACACAGGGCAGAGGCTCCTTCGTGATGCAATTCGACCACTTTGCCCCCAAGAGGTGACCATGGCAGACATGCTAGTCAAGCTATATGAGCTTCCTGATTCAGGCGAGCTCTGCAAGGCCCTTGAGAGCAAGGGCATAAGGATTGTACGCGCTCTCGCCCCTGACAGGCTTGCCATTGTCGACTGGGTGAAGAAGCACTCAGGGCCCTTTGCAGCCGGCGAGGCTGAGGCCTGCTTCTCCTCCAGGAGGCCGACCATCTATGTTGCGGTAAAGGATTCAGCAATCCTCGGCTATGCCTGCTACGAGGCTACAGCCCCAGACTTCTTCGGCCCTACAAGGGTTCTGGATGAGTATCAGGGCCAAGGAATCGGCAAGGCCCTTCTTATCAAGAGCCTTGAAGGCCTTAGGGAGCTTGGCTATGCCTATGCAGTCATAGGCTCAGTCGGACCGGTTGAGTTCTATGCAAAGTGCTGCAATGCAATCATCATCCCCGATTCCAAGCCTGGAATCTACAAGGACTTTCTGAAGATCAGGTTCTAGTACCCATAGACCTTGCTTAGGATCTCTGCATACTCCTGGTCAAGCTCATCGATTCTTGCCCAGTACTCCTGCATTGCCTGGTCGCACTTGAGAAGGTACTCATTGTAGATTGCAAGCTCCTCCTCTGTCAGCACCGGCTCCTCTTCCTCATACTCCTCATCCCAGCTCCAGTCATCCCCGCCAAGATCTCCAAGGCTGTCCAGCCAGGATGAGAAATCCCCTGAAGCCTGAGGAATTGTGAAGTCGTGTCCGCTTTCAGCTTCCAGCCTGAGGACCTTCATGAAGGCATAGGTGCCGTCCTCCAGTGAGCCGATGTAGCAGATCCTCCCTGACAGGCTCAAGACCCTAGTGGAGCTTTCCTGCTGGGCATACTGGTCATAATCGTAAAGCTGGCCTTCATGCTCCATGGATCCAGAGGATTCATAAGCAAGGCTTGCAAGAATGTTCTCCTGTCCCTCTGAAGGCATGTCTCCCATGTAGACTGAGGAGCCTTCGCTTATCAGATAAAGGCCGATTCCGTCATAGACCATCCTCATGGGCTCTCCCATTCCATAGTCGATGATGGTGTCGAACATATTTCCATCTACATGCATTATGCATGCGATGCCTTCGACCTCGAACTCCAGCACATAGCTGGACATAGGGTCCAGCTGAACAAACGGCCCTGCAAAGGCGGCGGCGACTGCAATAAGAAAGACAAGAGCAATGGCAAGCTTCTTCATAATGATTCTCCTTGCCATGTAAACTCCTTGACATGTAGATAATTACATCAGCCTTCCTGATATTCGAGAATATCGCCTGGCTGGCAATCCAGGGTCTTGCATATGGCATCCAGCGTGGAGAAGCGTATTGCACTGATCTTGCCTGTCTTTATCTTGGACATATTGACGTTGGCAATGCCTACCCTATCGCTGAGCTCATTGAGGCTTATCTTGCGGTCTGCCATTACACGATCAAGCCTAAGGATTATCATAGGGTCTCATCCTGCTGCTTCTGAAGCACCACGCCATGCTCAAAGGCCAAGGCCAGGCAGTAAATGACAAGGGCATAGACCCATGTGTCTATATGAAGCTCTCCCTCCGGCTCAATATGGGTTGCCAGTGAGGCGGCCATGCCGACAAGGTAAGGCACAACAGTAAGCAGCACCATATAGAGGGCTACCTGCTTGATCCTAGTCACATTCGCCATGGTAAACGGACTTTCATCCTCCTTTATCCTTGAGAGGATGAAAAGAATCGAGTTGAGCATCAAGCATGCGATGAGAAGCGCTGGAGCGCTGACACTTAAATCCTCTATTACGCTGAGGGCAGTCTCTCCCTCCTCCAGCACAACAGGCGAATAGACGCTGGTCGAGCCTATCTTGAACAAAAGGGCTCCTGTGGAGGGGAAGATAGCCAGGCTGGCGATGGCCGCCAACATAGCCCCAAAGCCAATCCAGCCCATGATCCTAATGATCCTGACACATACATATGCAACCTTAGATATCTTCTTCAAGTTTTCCATGACAACCTCGCTGCAAGGGCTACATTATTGTTTTGATTCATGTTTGTCAATAGTTTTTTAACGTTTATCGTATATTTTTAAATATTCTTTATTAAAACTAAAAATTAAGTTACAAACACCGCCAATGAAAATCTTTACAGCCTGATATTTCCTAAGCAAAACATTGTTACATTTATGTTTGACATATGCAATTTCACCATATATTATGGTAGAGACGTTTTTAATCCAATTAACATTACGTCTCACAACACAGGAGGAATCATGGGCATTAATAGTGTCGACCTTAGGAATTTTACAATCGCCGGTCATAATGGAACCGGTAAAACATCGCTTGCAGAACAGCTCCTCTTCTATGCTGATGCAATTGCAAAGGCTGAAACCGTGGAGAGCGGAAAGACCGCCAGCGACTTCACTGAAGAGGAGATCCAAAGGAAGATATCCATTCATGCAAGCCTCTGCAGCATGAACTGGAATGGAAAGGTCATCAATGCCCTGGATACCCCGGGTACAGCAGACTTCATAGGCGAGGCTATCTGCGGCTTCAGAAGCTGCGAAAGCGCTGTCATGGTAGTGGATGCCCGCGACGGAGCCCAGATTGAGACAATCAAGCTCTGGAGGCATCTAGACCAGAGAAAGAAGCCAAGAGCTGTCTTCTTCAACAAGATGGACAGGGAGAGAGTCAGCTTCGCCTCTGCCTTTGAAAGCATCAAGAAGGAGTTCAAGTGCACCTTCGTCCCAGTGACGATTCCAATGGGAGCAGCCAATGACTTCAAGGGAGTCATCGATCTTATAGAGAACAAGGCCTACTCGTTTACCAGCGGCAAGGAGACAGCCGGAGAGATTCCAGCAGAGTATGCTTCTGATGTTGAGAAATACAGGGCAATCCTCTGCGAGGCAGCAGCCGAAGGCGCCGATGACCTGATGGAGAAGTTCTTTGAAGAAGGCGAGCTTAATGGCGAGGAGATTCATCGTGGCGTTTCTGAAGGACTTAAGTCCGGAGCCCTGGTTCCTGTGTTCTGCGGCTCAACCCTCAAGTCCAGTGGAATGACCAGCCTCCTGAATTTCATTTCCGAGATTTTCCCAAGCCCGATTGGAGCCAAGGATTTCATCGTCAACGATGATGGAAGCAATGGCGAGCTTGAGATCTCCGAGGAAGGGCCAGTGGCTGCATATGTATTCAAGACAACGATCGACCAGTTCTCTGGCAAGCTCAGCTTCCTGAAGGTTGTCAAGGGAACGATTTCTTCTGACACCGACCTGATCATCCCGACCATCGGACGCAAGGAGAAGCCAGGCAAGCTGTACAGGGCTGTTGGAAAGAAGCTCCTCGAGACAGCTTCCCTTTCTGCTGGAGACATTGGAATCATTGCCAAGTCAAGCAACGCATACACCAATGCATCCTTGCTTGGAACAAGCGACCAGAGATACACCTTCCTTCCGCTTCGCTTCCCTTCCCCAGTATTCAGCCTGGCCATCAGCGCTGGAGACAAGAAGAGCGAGGACAAGATGAACGAAGCCCTTCACAAGATAGCTGAGGAAGACCTGACATTCCAGGCCTCCTTCAATGAGGAGACCAAGCAGGGCCTGGTCGCTGGAATGGGAGAGCTTCATATCAACATGATCCTGGACAAGGTCCGCGACAAGCAGAAGATCTCCATCAACACCAAGCTTCCTAAGATAGCCTACAGGGAGACCATCACCAAGAAGAGCGGAATCGCTGAATATGCCCATAAGAAGCAGTCAGGCGGACACGGACAGTATGGAAAGGTTCTCATCGAGATCGAGCCATCTGAACGCGGAGCCTACTACACCTTCACCAACGCCATCAAGGGCGGCTCTGTATCCAAGGGCTACATACCTGGAATCGAGAAGGGCTTCCATGAGGCTATGGAAGAGGGCTTCCTTGCCGGCTATCCCCTTGTGGATATAGCCGTCACCCTCATAGATGGAAAGGAGCACCCAGTCGACTCGTCCGAAATGGCATTCAAGCTTGCTGCAAAGGGAGCTATGAAGCTCGCCCTTGAGAAGGCTGGAGCCGTTCTGCTTGAGCCGTTCATGAAGCTGTCTGTCTACATCCAGAACGAGTACCTGGGAGACATACTCTCAGACCTTTCCGGAAAGAGAGGGCGTGTCCTTGGACAGGAGGATCTTGGCGGAGACCTGCAGCTGGTCAAGGCAGAGGTGCCGCAGGCAGAGATGCTCAACTATGCAATCGACCTTAAGTCGATGACAAGCGGAACAGGAAGCTTCGACCTGGAGTTCGACCACTACGAGAACCTCACCGGCAAGCTTTCTGACGATGTCATAAAGGCTGCAAAGGAAGCTGCTGCTGAAGAAGAGAAATAAGCTGTAGACAGGCTTTTGGCCCACCCTGTGGTGGGCTGTTTTTTTAGGAGGCCTTATGGCTGTCAAGAAGACCGTAGAGCAGATACTTGAGGAGAATCCCTGCATCAGGGATGTTGAGGTTCATGACTCAAGAAGATCCATAAAAAGCTATGTGCTGAGAACCAGCAAGCTTTCCAAGACAGAGGAAGAGGCCATCGGCCTGTACTACAAGGACTATGGCGTAGGCTACAGGGCAGAGCTCGTCGACCCAGCTGATCTCTTTGAAGTCAAGAGGCCTGTGATCATAGAGATCGGCTTTGGCGATGGAGAGCCTACCTTCCAGATTGCTCAGTCCAGGCCGCAGTACAACTATCTTGGACTGGAGGTTTATCTCAACGGATTCTGCTCTCTTCTGGACAAGGTTGGAAAGGCTGGCCTGGACAACGTTAAGATGATGAGATTTGATGCAGCAGAGGTGCTTTTCACCATGATAGAGCCAGGTTCGGTGGATGGCTTTCATATATTCTTTCCTGATCCTTGGCCAAAGAAAAAGCATCAGAAGAGAAGGCTTCTCAATGAGGACTTTGCAAGGACTCTTGCTTCCAGGCTCAAGGAAGGGGGCTACATCTACTTTGTCACAGACTGGCAGGATTATGCCAACCAGGCCCTTGAGGTTCTTGAGCATACACAGGATCTGGCCAATGAATATGACGGCTTTGCACCCTCCATGCCCTGGAGACCGCTGACAAGATTTGAGCGCAAGGGCCTTGTACAGGACTTTCCTATTTCTGAACTGTGGTTTGTTAAGAAATCACAATGATTTGGGATTGTAAAACCTGAACACTAAGTGATATTGTTTCATCAACTTGGAGGTTTCATGGAAAACAAGCTAGTAAAAAAATACGGCCTGCCTACAGCCATTACAATGGTCATCGGTATAGTCATCGGGAGCGGAGTGTTCTTCAAGGCTGAGAAGGTTCTCACTGCAACCTCAGGCAACCTTGGGCTGGGCATACTTGCATGGGGCCTCGGAGCCCTGATCATGATAGTCTGTGCCTACGTCTTCTCGCTCATGGCCAACCGCTATGAGAAGATAAACGGCCTGATAGACTATTCTGAAGCCACGATTGGACGCGGATACGGCTTCTTCATGGGATGGTTCATGACCACCATCTACACCCCTGCCATGACCAGCGTCCTGGCCTGGGTATCAGCCAGATATACCTGCGTCCTATTCGGCGTAAGCGACATCACAGGAGGAATATGCCTTGTCATCTCCTGCTTCTTCCTTGTCGCCGACTATGCGATGAATCTTCTCTCTCCAAAGCTTGCTGGAAAGTTCCAGATATCCACAACAGCTATCAAGCTTATACCGCTTATCATGATGGCTGTGGTGGGCACCATAGCAGGCCTGTTCAACGGAATACTTGTGCGGAACTTCACAGCTGGCTTCATCACTGAAGTCAAGGGCTCTCCTCTTCTCACTGCCATGGTAGCCACCAGCTTTGCATACGAGGGCTGGGTTCTTGCCACATCCATCAACAGTGAGCTCAGGGATTCCAAGAAGAACCTTCCGCTGGCCCTGGTCTTCGGAACCATGCTTGTCGCTGTCATCTACATCCTCTACTACATCGGCCTTGCCGGCGCTGTAAGCAACCAGGTCGTCATGGAAGGCGGAGAGGCTGGAGCCAGGATTGCATTCTCAAGACTGTTCAGCAACATCGGCGGAACTGCCCTGTTCGTGCTGGTCATCATCAGCTGCCTGGGAACGCTCAACGGCCTTATGATGAGCGCCACACGCAACTTCTACAGCATGGCTATCCGCAATGAAGGGCCAAGGCCTGACATGTTCAGAACCGTCGACCCCGTGACCAACATGCCGCCTAACTCTGGCGCCATGGGTGTCCTCCTTTGTGCAGCATGGCTTCTCTACTTCTATGGAGCCAACCTGACAAAGTCCTGGTTCGGAGTGTTCACCTTTGATTCATCCGAAATCCCAATAGTCACAATCTATGCTCTCTACATCCCGATCTTCATTGCCTTTGCTGTCAAGAACAAGGATCTAGGGTTCTTCAATCGCTTTTTCATGCCGATTCTCGGTGTCATCGCCTGCGCATTCATATGCTATGCCTGCTGGGTGAGCCACGGACAGTCCATCATCTATTACCTTATCGTCTTTGCAGTTATCCAGGCCATTGGAATGCTCATCTATTACAGAAAGGGACAAAATAAGGAAATTCAGTGACTTTTTGTGAATAATAGCAATAAGAGCCGTACCAAAACGGCTCTTTTTTTGTTACAGTTGTTATGATAATTTGCTTAGGAGTGAAGATGTATTCAATCAAACGACTTTGTCTTGTTCTGGCTTTGGCTTTTATTGTCATTGCTGATGTTCTAGCAGTTCAGACCTATATCCAGACCTCCCCGATCTACACCAGCGAAGAAGGATCCGATTCATCAATTGACTTTGCAATAGAGGACTATTGCATCCAGCTTGGCCTTGAGCCAGACAGCCTGGCGATGAATCCTTCGCCGAGCCTTCTCTTGGCAAGCTCATCCTATGATTACTCCATAACTCCCGGAGATACATTCAGCCTTGCCTATACCAACGGCAACAGCCTTGTCACCCTGTCTCTTGCCTGCGATGTAAACAATGTAATAACCATCCCTTCCATCGGCAAGATCAATACAGCCGGCAAGACCCTCATAGCGGTCAAGAGCGAGATTGAGAAGAGAGTCGAGGGCTTCTACCCTTACAGCTACCCGATCTTCTCTCTTGTCAGCTGCGCAAGCTTCAATGTAAGGATCACAGGCCTGGTGAAGGCTTCCAGGGATGTGGCCTGCTGGGGGCTGTCAAAGCTCAGCGACCTGGCAATCTACGCTCTTCCTTATGCAAGCACAAGATCGGTGACAATAATCTCCAAGGATGGAAAGAGCACAAGCTATGATCTTTTCGATGCCATGCAGAATGGATCTCTGGACCCATACCTCAAGCCTGGCGATACAGTCCAGTTCAACAGGGCTGAGACCTTTGTCCGCATCGATGGCGCTGTATATGCTCCAGGCCTTTACCAGGTCAAGCCCGGCGAGGATGTCAATGCTCTCATTGACCTATATGCCAGGGGCGCCAAGGAGTTTGCTGACATCTCCAAGGCAACCATCAAGCGCTACGAAGCTGACGGCACAATGTCCCTTGGCCTTGCAGAAGGCTCAATGACGCTGCAGAACATGGATTGCATCCATGTACCAGCCACAACTGCATCAACAGCATTTGTCACGATTGAGGGCGCACTGAGCTCAGAGTCAGCCAATCTTTCAGCTGCCCGCACAGCAAGCCGAGTGATGTACAGCTTCTTCCCTGGCGAGACCATCGACACACTGGTGCGCAACATAGCAGGCCAGCTTACAAGCGTAAGCGACCTTTCAAGCCTCTACGTACAGCGAGATGGACAGATAACAGTCTTTGATGGAGAAAGCTTCCTGAATGGCAAGAGCAGCGACTTTGCTCTTAAGAGCGGAGACAAGGTTGTAATTCCCTTCATCCAGCTGTTTGTCACTGTCCAGGGTGGAGTCAACGTGCCTGGCACCTTCGGCTATGTTCCAGGAGAGACAGCCAGCTACTACATCAACCTTGCGGGATCCTTCAGCCAGACAAGCCTGAAGACCTACAACATCTACGACAAGCAGGGCAACAAGCTCCAGGACTCCGATCCTGTTCCAGCCCAGGCTGTGATAAAGGTTGCAAACAGCACACTGGTAAGGGATCTCGGGATAGCGGCCTCTGTTGTTGCGCTGGTTGCATCCGTGCTCAGCATAATACTCGATGGCCAGACCATCATCAGCAAGCTATAGCAGAATATGAGATGAAATAAGCGACCCTCTTAACGAGAGTCGCTTTCTTATATCCCATTATAGCTAGGCGATGGTAAATGAATCAGATGCGTGTCAGGCATTGAGTCTCTGCAGCTTCTCCAGCAGGAAGAGCGCGTTGTGTACTTCATTTGCTTGCTCAGTAAATGAAGTGATCAGTATACTGTTGCTTCATTTGCTATCTCAATCTATCACAAGAAAATAGACTCTGACGACTTTTGATTCAAGCAGTTAAAGCAAATCGCAATGGCTGCCAGTTCGAATAAGCCTTAAAATAAGGATATCCTTTACAACTTGATACACAAGAAGCCAGTCTGATTCTATTTGACATTCTCTCATTCCTTTGTAATTTCTAGAATTTGCAAGCTGGTGATCGTGATAAACCTCTGGTAAAGTCTCTTCCTTACATAAAAGCTCAATAACAGTTTCTAGCTTTTGGGGATTGCAGCCTCTTTTAAGTGCCAGCTTATAATCTTTCTTAAACTGTCCTGTGAACTCAGCTTTCAGCATTGAGAGCCTCCTTTAAAGAAGAAACACTATCAAAAGGTCCATATACATCATCACCCTTTTCAGCAGCTTCCATGGCTGCATACGTTGCTTCATTCGGCTCATCAATCCTAATTTCAAAGGGAATACCCTGACATCTAAGAGCTTGTCGGTAAAACATTCCAGTTGCAGTGCTCAAATCTAATCCAAGAGCCTTAAACAGTGCTGCTGCTTGTGCTTTCAGCTCCGGTTCAATGCGAAGAGTCATATTTTTCTTGTTTGTCATACAATACACTCCTTTCTTGTTTCTATAATAATTATACTCATGAATTATGTGCAATGCAAGTAAAAATGCATAACCAGCAAACAATATTCCTCAAGTAAACGATATTCTAAAATTAGAAAACGATTAAAAAAAACCAGCCGATTAGGCTGGCTTGAATTTTAGTATGCTGTTCCTTAGTGGATGAATCAGATATGTGTCAGGTATTGAGTCTCTGCAGCTTCTCAAGCAGGAAGAGCGCCTTGTCCTTGAGGCTGACCATGCCTGTCTGTATGCGAAGCACGTTCGGACTTGCAGGATCAAGCTTGACCTTGCCCGATGAGGTCCTGATAAGCTCTAGAAGCCTTGACAGGGACAGCTTGCTCATCTTGCCAAAGACCAGGGTGGTTGTGCCCTGACGATCCTGGAGATGGCCAATCCTCAGGGCCTTGCACAGGACCTTGAGCTCTGCAATGTACAGAAGGCTTGAGACCTCGTCAGGAATTGGCCCGAAGCGGTCTACAAGGCTTGCCTTGAGAGACGAAAGCTCTACATCGCTGGTCACGCTGGCTATTCTCTTGTAGATCTCGAACTTGGTCGAGGGCTCGGATATGTAGAAATCCGGAATGAAGCCTGAGTAGTCCAGCTCGAAGTAGGTGTCCTCGGCTGTCTCCTCTGTCTTGTTCTGAAGCTTGTTGATCTCCTCATCCAGGAGCCTGATGTACATATCAAGGCCTACAGTGGACATATGCCCGCTTTGCTCACGGCCAAGCAGATTTCCAGCCCCCCTGAGCTCCATGTCCTTCATGGCGACCTTGAACCCAGACCCAAGCTCTGTATTCTCGCTTATGGTCTTCAGGCGCTTGACCGCAATCTCGGACAGGGCATGATCCTGCGGATAGAAAAGATAGGCGTAGGCTGTCCTGTCGCTTCGCCCCACCCTTCCTCTTAGCTGGTAGAGCTGGCTTACGCCATACATGTCAGCCCTGTCGATGATTATGGTGTTCACGTTGGAGATGTCTATGCCGTTCTCGATTATCGTAGTGGCCACGAGGACGTTTATGCCTTCGTGTATGAAGCGTGTCATTGTGTCCTCAAGAACCTTTGGCTCCATCTGGCCATGGGCTGACTCGACTATGGCCTGTGGAACCCTGCGCTGAATGAAGGCCACTATGTCATCAAGATTCTCAATCCTGTTGTGCAGGTAGAATACCTGTCCTCCACGATCCAGCTCCATGCGTATGGCCTTCTCAACCTCATCCAGGCTGAATTCCTCAATCATGGTCTGTATGGGCTTTCTGGATATGGGAGCTGTAGTCAGCAGGCTCATGTCCCTTATCTTCAGCAGCGACATGTAAAGGGTTCTTGGAATCGGGGTTGCTGACAGGGACAGGCAGTCCACGTTGGTCTTGAGCTCCTTGATCCTCTCCTTGTCCTTGACTCCAAAGCGCTGCTCTTCATCCACGACCAAAAGCCCTAGGTCCTTGAACTTGATGTCCTTCTGTATGATCCTGTGGGTTCCAAAGAGGATGTCGATCTTGCCATCAAGCAGGTCCTTTATGGTCTTCTTCTGGTCCTTGGGGGCAATCATGCGGCTTAGCAGGCCTACATTTAGAGGAAAGCCCTCGCTTCTCTTGAGAAAGTTCTTGTAATGCTGCTCGGACAATATGGTCGTAGGGGCCAGGAAGGCCACCTGCTTGCCGCTTAGAACGGCCTTGAAGGCAGCCCTGAAGGCTATCTCGGTCTTGCCATAGCCGACATCTCCACAGACCAGGCGGTCCATGACCTGAGGCTTCTCCATGTCCTCCTTAATGTCCTGTATGCAGCTTATCTGGTCCTCTGTCTCCTGGAAGGGGAAGGCTGCCTCGAATCTGACCTGCCACTCATTGTCCTTCTCGAATGCGTAGCCCTTTGAGTTCTGGCGCCTTGCATATAGGCTGATGAGCTGGGCTGCCAGATCCTCGGCGCTCTTTCGAGCCTTGGCCTTCTTGTTCTCCCAGCCCTTGCCGCCTAGGGTGTCAAGCTTGGGAGCATTGCCGTTGCTGCCTATGTAGCGCTGGACGTAGTTGGCCTGCTCGATAGGAACGAACAGGGTCTCATCGTTGGCGTACTCGATCTTGATGTAGTCGCGGCTTCGAAGCCGATCTATCTTTACAAAGCGCCCTATTCCATAGTTCACATGGACAATATAATCGCCAGGGTTAAGGTCGACAAAGGAATCAAGGGGACTTGACTGAGTATGCTGAAGAGTCTTGACAACCTGCTTTCGCCTTCCAAGGATCTCAAAGTCGCATATCAGCAGGAACCTGGACTGGGCTATGGCAAAGCCGCTTGATGGGCACTGGGCCATGTAGGTCAGCCTAGGATTTTCATAGTCCTTGAGTATCTGGCGTATTCGGTCCAGCTGTGGCTGGGACGAGGAGCATACGCAGACTGTCCAGCCTTCATCAAGAAGATGCCCAAGCTCATCCTTGAACAAGGTCACATCGCCAAAATAGGACCTGGGCCCATCTATCTTGAAGCGATAAGCCTCCGCCTTCTCATCTACGATGTCGCGGACCAGCAGGCTGGCGCCAGCCTGCTCCACAAGATCGGTGAAGTCTATCAGCATGGTGCTTGGCAGGCTTGCATCCTTGTCCTCAAGGTAGGCCTTTCTGTAGGCGCTCTTGGCTTCAGCCTGCAGGCTCTTGAAGCTTGTGGACAGGCGCATGTCGCCTACAAAGATGAAGTAGTCATCCTTGCCAAGGTAATCGGTTATCATGGAAAGCCGGTCATCGCCCTCATCATTGACCAGGGCCACGTCATAGTGCCCTAGGGTCTTGATGGTGGCTTGGTTCAAGGGATCGAAGAGAGAGATGCTCTCTATGGTCTCCCAAGCTGTATGGATCCTTATAGGATAGTCCTCTCCCATGACAAAGATGTCGAACACCTCGCCCTTTGAGGAGAAATCCCCTTCAATGCTTACGCTTGAGGTGTTGAAGTAGCCAGACAAGGCAAGGCTCTGAGAAGCCTTCTGGGGATCGAAGGAGCCTCCCACCCTTAAATTCAAGGTGGCAGACTTTATGCCCGATGCCTGTGGCAGGCGGCCGCAGAAAGCCCTGAGGCTGGCAACCACAGCGGCTCTTGGATCGGTCTGCATGGCAGACAGGGCCTTGACCTGCTCATAGGTTCTCCTGGACTTCTCATACTGGGAATAGAAAGCCTGGCCATCGGTGGGCAGGTAGATGGCCCTTGAGCCTTCCTGCAGCATCATATCATCAAAGGCGAGCTTGGCTGTCTCCTCTGTCGGGCAGATCATCCATACCCTTGATCTTCTTGCCTCGGCTATGAGGTTGGCACAGCAAGACAGTGCAAAGCCATCAAGGCCCTGCACTTGAATTCTTTTATCAAGCACTCTGAGAATGCCGCTTTGCTTGAGATAAGCGTCTACGATCTTCACCAAGGCAGGCTATCATAAAAGAGCTTTCTGTTGCAATAAACATCCAGGATGATTATCATCAAAGCCATGAAAGAACTAGATAAGCTTCAGGACTTGATGATAAAGGCAGGCAATGCAGCCCGAGAGAACCAGAAAGGGATAAAGAGCGACTACAAGAGCGATGGAAGCCCAGTTACGCAAAGCGATCTTATGATAACCAGGCTCGTGCTTGACTATCTAGGCACAAGCTTCAGCGACTGCAATATTGTTAGCGAGGAAGAGGATCATAACACCATGCACAAGGACGCTGAGTACACCTTTGTGCTGGATCCTCTTGACGGAACTGACGTCTATTCCCAGGGCCTGCCCAGCTGGACTCTAGCACTTGGCATTCTTGACAGGAACCTAAGGCCTTGCGGAGCAATGATCTACGCTCCACGCTTCGGTGTGGGCGAGGAAAGCCTTCTTATGAGAAGCGACCCTGACTGGGATGAAGTCCTGATCAATGGCAAAAGGCTTGTCGTAGAGCCTAAGCACGACATGCGCCAGCTTACCATCGGCAGCCATTGCTTCAGGCTGCTGGACCTGTCAGCCTACCATGGCAAGATGAGGATATTCGGCTCAGCCATACTTCAGCTGGTCTGTCCGCTGATCTTCTTCAGGATAGCAGGAGCCATAGACGACAGTGTCTATCCCTGGGATATGTGCGCCAGCTGGGCTCTGCTGGAGAAATGCGGGTACCACATATACAACAAGGACAAGACACTCTTCAGCTTCACCCCAGAAAGCCTGTTTGGGCGCAGGAAGCTGGGCACGATCATAGCATGCCATCCAGATCAGCTGGCTTCTATTTCGTCCCTGATATTGTAGTCTCCAGGCTCTGGATCTCGCTTACGAACTGGGAAACATCGGCAAAGGCCTTGTAGACAGAGGCGAAGCGCACATAGGCCACGCGGTCTATGTTGTACAGAAGCTTCAGAACCTCATCGCCTATGGCTGAGGATTCAATGATCCTGTCAGCTCCAACCCTGTTGTCTATCTCCACTTGCAAGGTGTTCAGCAGATTGTCTATCTGTTCGGGAGATATGTTGCGCTTCTGGGCAGCTGAGTCTATGCCGCGCCGAACCTTGTCTATGTTGAAATCCTCATAGCTGCCGTCTTTCTTGTGAACCACTATGTGCCTTCTCTCTATGGTCTCATAGCTTGTGAACCTATAGCCGCAAGCATTGCATACACGCCTTCTTCTGACGGCTGTGCCAGCGCTGTTGGACCTTGAATCGATGACCTTGTCATCATCTGAAGAGCAATTTGGGCATTTCATGTACCTATAATAACATTCAAATGTGTTTACTTCAAGAATAGTGCCCTTGCCAAGCAAAAAAGCAGCTTGGCTGTGCATCAGGCAAGGCCTTGTATTGATTGGAAGGGCAAAAAGCTACTACAATACCCCGAGAGGTTATCATAATGACAGGCTCTGTTAGTGATTTAGTCAGAAAGAGCATAGACTCAAGCCCAAGTCTTAAGGAACTCCTTGCCAAGGGCCTTCTGAGCCTATCAAGCTATGCAATCCACATTCAGCCGGAGATTGAGCATGCAGCGGGCAAGAGCGTTCGCAGCGCTGCAATCATCATGGCCCTTAGAAGATACGCAGAGGATCTCAGGCTTGAGAGCAGAAGCTTCTCAAAGCCCGGCCTTACCTTCAAGATCAACATGGCCACTGACATCAACTCAATCAACTTCAGGACAAATGGCTTCACCCAGCCCCTTCGCGGAATCAAGAGCGGCTTTCTGAATGTTATCATAGGCACACAGGAAGCCTGCATAATCTACTCAGCCGAGAACCATGAGTTCATAAAAGCCCTGATCGAGCCTTCACAGATCCTTTCATTCAACAAGGACCTGGTTGCCCTGTCCTTGATCTTCAACGGCGGATTCGACCAGACGCCTGGAATAATATATGAGTCAGCAAGGCAGCTTGCCTGGGCCGACATCAATGTCATTGAGATTATAAGCACAAAGACTGAGCTTACCTTTGTCATCAAGCGAACAGACAGCCTGAAGACATATGAGATCCTTCAGTCCTTCAAGCCGGGGTTATGATGAACGAAATATACTGGTTAATTATGATGGTGGCAAACTTTGCCCTGATTCTGCTTGCTTTCAGGCTATGGGGCAAGGCTGGAATGCTGACCTGGTGCGCCATGGCCGTGATTGTTGCCAACATGCAGGTGACAAAGACCGTGATGCTTTTTGGAATTGAGGCCACGCTGGGCAATATAGTCTATGGCACGTGCTTTCTTGCAACCGACATACTCTCTGAGTTCTACAGCAAGAAGGAAGCCGACAAGGCTGTCCACATAGGCTTCTTCTCCCTTATTGCCATGACAGTCCTCATGCAGCTTGCCCTGCTCTTCAAGCCTGCATCCTCCGACTACGGCTCCGCTGCCCTCAACAGCATATTCTCCATAATGCCAAGGATCACCATAGGCTCCCTTACAGCCTATATAGTCAGCAACCTGCTGGACATCGAGCTTTATTTCATGTTCATGAGAAAGTTTCCCAAGCAGCTCTGGCTTCGCAACAACCTGTCCACAATGACAGCCCAGGCCCTGGATACAGTGATGTTCACCCTCATATCCTTCTATGGCGTCTACGAAAACGATGTACTTTGGCGCATAATGCTCTCCACATATCTGCTGAAGTTCATCGTCGCTGCCTGCGACACTCCATTCCTGTATCTTGCAAGGAAGATGACAAAAAAGGGTATTATTGGAGACCTTAAGGTCGAAAAGCGATGAAAGAGCATGATGGGCTTGTCTTCGAGACAGTGAGGCCAGAGGATATTGAGGAGCTTGCCAGAATAATGGCAAGGGCCTTCGACGCTGACTCGATGATGCACCTAGGGCGGCCTGGCGGGCCTCCCGGATACAGCGATGGAAGCTTTCTTCGCAGATACGCGCTCTCTCCAAGAAGCACATCCTACAGGATACTGAAGGATTCCAGGACCGCAGGCTGCATCATACTGTGGATAAACAGCGCCACAAGAGTGCATTTTCTCGGATGCATATTCATCGATCCAGAATTGCAGGGCCTAGGACTTGGGACCAAGGCCTGGAGCTTTGTGAAAAGCGAATACCCTGATGCTCTGGCCTGGAGAACAGAAACCCCTGCATTCTCCCATCGCAACCATTGCTTCTATGTCAACAAGCTAGGCTTTCACATAGTGCATATCAACAGCCCCAGGGATGCAGACAATGCGATGTTCCAGCTTGAGAAGAGAAGAGAAAGCTAGTCGAAGAGCTTGCCGCTTCTGAAGCCCTCAAGGGCCTCATTGAGGTGCTCAGGCTTGAGGATCTCGTTTGCACAGTCCAGGCAGAAGTTGTCGGTCATGCCGCTGACATAGTCGAATATCATCTGCTTCAGGCTCTCGCCTCTGGCCTCATAGCTGGCCTTTTTCTCTATCATATGGCTGTAGAAGCTTGCTGCAAGCATGTTCTTTTCGCCTTCATAGCCTTCCTTCTGGGTGCCAAAGCGATCATACAGGCCTTCAATATAGCCAACGACAAGCCTTATCAGGCGGTTGAAGTAGCCCATGTAGCTGCTTAGCAGCGTACTGTGATAGATCCTTCGGTAGTTGAAGTCCTTCATGTCGTGAACGGCCTCAAAGACAGGCTCAGAGAAGCTTATCCCCTTCTCCGGGCTTGAGTGGTCTATTATGTCGTACACCAAGGTGTTTATGATCTCGCCGTTGGTCGATCCCAGGACCTTCCTTATTTCTGGGCTCAGGTCGCCTCTGTCAATGAGGTTCAGCCTGACAGCGTCCTCGAAGTCTCGCCCAAGGTAGGCAATCTGGTCAGAGAAGCGCACAACGCAGCCCTCCCAGGTAGAAGGCAGCTCCTTCTTCCTGGATCCGAGCACGCTTAGGTCCTTGAAGCCCTCCTGAGGCCTGATGGACTGTATGAAATGCTCGCCGCAATGGCAGACGATTCCATCCCGCACTGCATAGGTCAGGTTCAGCGGATAGAGGCATTGCACAACCCTCAGGGAGTTGGCCTCGTGCTCAAAGCCGCTAAGGCCCTCCTCCTTCATCATGGCATCGATGATGTGCTCACCTGTATGCCCAAAGGGCGTATGGCCAAGGTCATGGCCCATTCCTATTGCCCAGGCCAGCTCGTTGTCCAGCCCAAGGCCTCGGCATATGGCGCTGGCTATGGAGGCCACATGGAGGCTGTGCTCTATTCGGGTGCAGATGTGATCATTGGAGGGAGCAAAGAATACCTGCGTCTTATGCTTGAGCCTTCTGAAGGCTGAGCAATGGATTATGGCTGTTGTGTCACGATAATAGCTTCCCCTGATGTCCTCAGTGCGCTCCTTGAGCCGCGACTGGAGCATATTCATTGGAAGGTAGTTCTCAAACTTTGTCATAGCAGCATTTTAGCATAGGTTTTTGTTTTATGATATGCTATAATGCTTCCTCTGAGGTGATTATGATAATTCTTTGCGGCCTTAAGGGCTGCGGAAAAACAACATTAGGATCTGCTGCAGCATCGCATTTAGGCTTGAGCTTCATCGACCTGGATGCCCTTCTTGGGCAGAATCCCAGGGATCTCTACAGACAGAGCCCTCAGCTTTTTGCCCAGGCCGAATATAAGGCCCTTTTGTCCATTGACCTAGAAAGGGATGGAATGCTCGCCCTTGGCGGCGGGACCCTGGAAAACGATAGCTGCAGGACCTATCTCAAGGGCCGAAAGACGATTTACCTGATGCAGGATGAGGACGTGCTTTTTGAGAGAATGAGAAGCACAGGCTGGCCAGCCTGGCTTGAGGGTGAAGCGGACAAGAGGCTTGCCTACCACAAGGTCTATGAAAAAAGAAACAAGACCTGTTTATCTTTTTGCCAGTATAGGCTAAAATTGAACGATTGCACGGATAGGGACCTTCAAGGCCTTGTCCGCTTGATTGGAGGAATCATTTGAGCTCTACCTTTGGAACAATCTGCCGCCTTACTACCTTTGGTGAATCCCACGGGCCCTGCATTGGCATGGTGCTTGATGGGCTGGAAAGCGGGCTGGAAGTGGACCTGAGCTTTATTAGGAGCCTGCTAGCCAGACGAAGGCCCTCTCATAGCTTCGAGACCTCAAGAGTCGAGGCAGACGAGCTGCACATAGAAAGCGGAATCAAGGATGGCAGGACCACTGGAGATCCTCTTTGCATGCTCATCGAGAACAAGGCTCATGATGATAAGTCCTGCATAAAGGGCTTCTATCGCCCGGGCCACGGGGACTATGTCTACAGCCAGCGCTTTGAGAACGCCAACCTTCTAGGAGGCGGCCGCTACAGCGGGCGAGAGACAGCAGCTAGGGTGGCTGCGGGAGCCATAGCCATGCTGGCACTGAAAAAGAAGGGCATTGAGCTATCCTCAGCCCTTGTCCAGGCCGGCCTTGAGACAGATCCAGAGCGCTTTGAGACAGCGATAGACAATGCCAGATGCAACAAGGACTCAATTGGAGGCATCATTCTCCTTAGGGCCAGCGGACTGCCCATAGGACTGGGGGAGCCGATCTTCGACAAGGCCGAGGCTCTTCTCTCCCATGCCATAATGAGCATAGGATCGGTGAAGGCCATAAGCTTTGGAGACCTGGACCTGTCCAGCGCTCTGTCAAACAACCAGAAAGCCTCCGGTGGAATGGTGGCCGGGCTCACTGATGGAACCGAGCTGCTGGCAAGAGTCACCTTCAAGCCCACTCCCTCCATAGCAGCTGAGCAGAATATCCTTTTTCAGGATGGGACTGTCCAGAGCATGAGCCTTGAAGGACGCTTTGATGCCTTTCTTGGCTACAGGATAGGCTGCGTGATCGAGGCCATGGCAGCCTTGAGCCTGCTGGATATGTGGTACATGCGCTATGGCAGATAAGCCCTTGATAATCCAAAGCGACAGGTCAATGCTGCTGGATGTCCATCATCCCCTCTTTGCCGAATGCCGCAACGCAATCTCACCTTTCTCAGAGCTCATCAAGAGCCCCGAGCATGTCCACACCTATGCAGTGACATCCTTGTCGCTGTGGAATTCACTCTGCTCTGGGTCCACCCAGGCATCAATCCTTGACACCCTGGCGAAGTACAGCGCCTATGGCTTGCCAGATTCCCTTTCCTCCTTCATAACCGATGTATGCTCCCGCTTTGGGGTCATAAAGCTCACAGAGGAGGATGGAAGGCAGGTCCTGAGGATCCATGACAACAGGGTTGCCTTCATGATACTTGGCAAGAAGGCTGTCACAGACCTTCTTGGAGAGCGCATAGGCACAGATTATGCCTATGAGATAAACCCCTTGGACAGGGGAAGCCTCAAGGTTCTGCTGATCAAGCTTGGCTTTCCTGTGGAGGACCTCATTCCGCTGAACCGAAGCGAGGACATTTCAATTGCCTTCAAGCCAGGCTTCAGCCTGAGGCCTTATCAGAAGAACGCAAGCGACTCGCTTCTTGGGGATGGAAGGCCTGGGCTGGGATATGGGGTCATAGTAGCTCCCTGCGGAAGCGGAAAGACAATTATCGGGCTTGACATCATAATCAGGCTTCACACCCCTACCATCATACTCTGCCCTTCCATAGTCAGCGCCCATCAATGGAGAAACGAGCTGCTGGACAAGACCGACATAAAGGAAGAGGACATTGGCGAGTTCTCCGGAGAGAGCAAGAATCCAAGAAGCATAACGCTATGCACCTACCAGGCCTTGACCTACAGGCCTGACAAGGACGTCAGCTACTTTCCCAACATGGACCTGGTCAAGAGCCGTCCTTGGGGGCTGGTGATATACGACGAGGTCCATATGCTCCCCGCCCCTGTATTCAAGTTCACAGCAAGCCTGCAGAACCTTTATAGGGTTGGATTGACAGCAACCTTGATAAGAGAGGACGGCCTGGAGGCCGATGTCTTCTCGCTGGTAGGGCCAAAGAGGTTTGACGAGCCCTGGATTGAGCTTCAGAACCAGGGCTTCATAGCAAGCGCCACCTGCACTGAGATACGCATTCCTCTGTCCAGCAGCCAGCTGGCTTCATACTACAGCTCAGGATCCCGTGCCAAGTTCACCATAGCAAGCTGCAATGTTGACAAGACCGCGGTGGTAAAGGAGCTACTGGAAAGGCACAAGGGCCAGCAGATCCTGATAATCGGGCAGTTCCTGGACCAGCTCAAGGAACTTTCAGAGACGCTTGGCTACAGCCTGCTTACTGGATCCACCTCAAACAAGGAGCGCGAAAGGCTGTACAGCGCCTTCAGAAACGGCGAGGAGAAGGTGCTTGTGGTATCCAAGGTTGCCAACTTCGCTGTTGACCTGCCCGATGCCTCAGTGGCCATCCAGGTATCAGGAACCTTTGGCTCCAGGCAGGAGGAAGCCCAGAGGCTTGGAAGGATCATGAGGCCAAAGGAGATTCCCTCTTCCTTCTACACCATAGTCACACGCTATTCCCCGGAGGAGGAATTCTCGGCGAACCGCCAGAAGTTCCTTGCCGAGCAAGGCTACAAATACCAGCTGGAGATACGCTGATGCTTATCAACGACAATGAATCCTATCAGCTTTTCTGCTCACTGCTTGGACAGGCTCCAACATTCTTCGATGTCTACAAGACCTATTTTGGTTCCTTGCCAAGCCCCTTCAACAAGTCACGGATGCTTGAGGACCTTTTCATCAAGCTATCCAGCGCCTCTGTCGTGAAGTCCGTGATGGACTCAATTACGCCAGTGCAGTCAGCCATACTTACCTACATAAGGATCAACGGCAAGGTTCAGCTGAAAGCTATGCTTGCCCAGCTCTCCAGCCTAGGGCAGCAGGAGGTTGCCGCCGAGCTTGACAGCCTTCTGTCAAAGGGCCTTGTCATACAGGCCTCTCAGCTCTACGTCCTAAGCCCTGTGTTCAAGGATGAGGATCTGGAGAAGGTCATGAGCCTTCCAAGGACCGTTGACCTGCCTGAAAGGCCGCAGGTCAGGATCATCAGCAACATGGCAATGTTTTTGTATGCAATCCTTGCATTGATCATCAACCGAAAAGCCACAGCCAATGGCGCCATAAGGTTCAAGAAGGCAGATTGCGACATATTCAGCTGCAGCAAGGAGACGCTGGAGAGCCTGGCCTCCGATGCCAGCCATCTGTTTGCTGTCTCAGGAGTCATCGATGCCAAGACAGACAATCTGAAGATAAATCCAAATATGGCAAGGGATTTCTTCAGTGCAGAGACCTATCGCATAGGCTGCGCCTTCCTTGAGCTTAAGCAATTCGGCCTTCAATACTACGAAAAGCATCTTTTCCGATCTGTATACCAGATGATATTCAGCCACCAGACAAAGGTCCCTCTTCTTAAGGCAGTGCAGAGATGCTTCATGGGCGGAGTTCCAGTCCAGACCATCTCCACCATAATCCAGGGCCTATATCAATATGGCCTGATCGACTGGTCAGATGAGGCCATCAGCGTGAAGCTGGATACCCCAAAGGCCCCAATCCTTGATACAGACCTGAAGGCGAACTATTTCTCCAGGCCTCCTCTTGGCTCCCTTCTTCCCTTGTTCTGCGAGCCTGTAAAGAGCGATGAGGCAACCGTGCTGGCCTTTTCCAAGCAAAGCGTGTTTGCAGCCTTTTCAGCAGGCCTTGAATCCAGCCTCATAGAGGGCGAGCTTGAATCGTCCTTCTTCCGCAGCCAGCTTGAAGCCTACACCAGGGAGCATTCCAGGGCATGCATCTATGAAGGCACTGTCCTGGTCCTTGATGCAGATGTGGCGGACTTCATCTCCCAGAGCCCGACCATTGAGCCTTACATCATAAAGCGCCTCAGCCAGAAGGTCTTCTTCATGAAAGGCTCAAGGAAGGACATGAAGGCCTGGTCGACCCAGCTCAACAAGCTTCTAGGAAGCAAGGCTGAGATACCTGTGATCACCGAGCCATCCGCTGATGCAGATACCTTTCTCTCAAGCGACTGGAATGATGACAGCCATATCATGCCAAGATCAAGCAGCATAAGCCTTGAGCCTGGGTATGAGGACAGGACCAGGGAGCTTAAGGACAGGCTATTCAAGGATGCACAGGAAATGGGCCTGCTGAATGCAGAGCTTCAGCAAGCCATCGAGGATGGCACAGTCATCCAGAAAGCTCAGTTTGCCCTTTATTCAAGAAAGCCCGAGCCTGGATGGGGCGACTACAGCGATGCCATTCTTACCGCCCAGTCGGCAGGCCTTCCCATTGTCTATAGGGACAAGGTCCTTAAGCTTCAGCGCTGCAGGAAGCAAAGCGATGCAGTATGCGGATATGGCTACAGCGTGGTGGATGAATCAATGACCTACGTGAGCCTCTCACGCTTTGAGAAGCCCAGGATACTGCATCATCTGCACGTCTAGAATGTTATGCTGCAGCTTGGCGGCAGGTGGTAGCCGGTGAAGAACTCAAACTGAAGCTTGCCCTGCTCCAAAAGCATGTCCTTGCCGAACATCAAGCGGCATCCTGCCTTGCTTGCACGGCTGAGGAACTTTGTCATGCCAGGCTTGTAGATCAGCTCGCAAACTCTCTCAGACCCTGTGAACCCGAGCTTGGGAGCTGGATCCTTGCCGTCATCTGGAGCCATTCCAACAGGAGTGGCCTGGACAATCAGATCGGCTTTCCCAGTATATTTTCCTGCATTATCAAGGCTGTCATAGGCGCTCATGGTCTCGGCTGCGAGAACCTTGGCCCTCTCGGGGCTGCGGTTTAGGATGGTGACCTGGCAGCTGTAGGTCTTTAAGGCCCACACAACAGCTCTAGCAGCTCCACCTGCCCCTACAACGATGGCAGTCTTGATCTTCTTGTCGATCAGGTCCTTCTCCAATGGGGTGAGAAAGCCATAGTAGTCTGTGTTGTAGCCTTTCCATAAGCCTGGCTCCCTTATGACGGTGTTGCAGGAGCCGATCCTGATGACTTCCCTGCTTGTCCTGCCCAAAAATGGGATCACATCCCTCTTGAAGGGGATTGTCACTGAGAATCCGTTTATCTTCAGCTGTTCAGCCAGGCGGAAGAACGCTCTGATGCTTTCTGCCTGGAAAGGAACATATATTGCATTGAAGTGTATGGCGTGGAATCCTGGATTATGGATCATTGGGCTCACAGTCTGCATGACAGGATTCCCGACGACCCCATATATCCTGGTCTGTGCATTGACTCTGTCAGCATGGTACAGCTCGCACAGATCTCTTGGGCTTAGCATGCCTGGAGCGGCTTCCTCGTCGCTGCAATAGGTCAGTATGGATCCAAGCTTCTTGTAGAGGACTCTGGTCGGAACTCCAAAATCGCCCATTCCGACAATGATCTTCCTTGGGATGTTGGCAAGCTGTGTCTGGACTGAGAACAAGGTCATCAGGTCCTCTGTCTTCTGAGGCATGACAGCTAGCTTTGGTATGTCCCCGTCCTTGGCAAGCTTGGTTATGAGGCTGAATATGTCCACAGGGATTCCAGTGAAATCATGATGGCTTCTGATTATCTGGACGCCCTTTGCCCTGACCGAGTCAAGAAAGGCCTTTCGCCTTACATCATCCTCTATGTCCAGATATGCAAATCCACCTTCAAGAGCCTGCTCAAGATACTCGATGCGCTGCTTTTCGCTGAGGGTGCACTTGCCGCCCTCGGAGGTTCGCCTGAAAGTAAGGATTACTGGAAGGTCCACCTGGCTGGGAAACAGCTTAACATCAGAGAGCTCTGAAGCCTTAAGGTAATCCATCCGAAGCTCAGCTGCATTTATGTAGGGACGGTTTTTCCAGAACTGATCAAGATCTTCCTTGATGGTCTTTCCGGTCATGGTCAAGCAAAGCATGCACACCCTCCATATCCTTGTAAGTCAAAGCGCCTTTATGATAGAATCAATAATACTTGAAATCCAAAAGCGTTTCAATAAACTTTGCATAAAAAATAAATATTGATGCAAAATTTGCAAACATAAGGTTAAGAAAAATGAAGACTCTTCAAGCACAGGATATAAATCTGGCATTTGCCGATAGGGACTTGCTAAGGAATGTAAGCTTCACTCTTGACCAGAACAGCCGTGTGGCTCTGGTCGGAGGAAATGGAGAGGGCAAGTCTACGCTGCTGAAGATTGTCTGCGGAGCCATGGAGCCAGACAGCGGGACTATATCCAGGACAAAGGATTCGGTGATCACCTATCTGCCGCAGTCTGACATAGTCCTAGGTTCTGATACTGTGGCAGCAGAGCTTGACAAGGCCTTCGAGAGCCTGCACAGCCTGGAGCAGAGACGCCAGCAGGCAGCAGGCTTGCTGGCCCATGATGCTCACAACGCCAGCCTGGTCATTGAGCTGGGGGAGCTGGATGAGAAGCTGCAAAGCTCTGGCTACTACGACCGCAGCCTCAAGGTTGCCATGATAGCCCATGGGCTGGGCTTTGAGGAGAAGGACATGGGCATGCCATGCTCCACCTTCAGCGGTGGCTATCAGATGAGGATTGCACTGGCAAAGGTGCTTCTGAGCGATCCCGACTTCATGCTTCTCGATGAGCCCACAAACTACCTCGACCTGGATACCCGAGTCTGGCTGAAGAACTACCTTAAGACCTTCAAGGGAGCTGTGATGCTTGTCTGCCATGATCGCTATTTCCTTGATCAGACAATAAATGAGGTCTATGAGCTTTTTAATTCCAACTTAAAGCACTACAGCGGCAACTACTCCGAATACGAGAGACAGCGCCAGCTTGAGCTGGACCAGCTTGAGGCAGCCTTTCGCAAGCAGCAGGCCGAGATAGAGAAGGCCGAGGCTTTCATAGAGAAGTTCCGCTACAAGGCGACAAAGAGCCGCCAGGTCCAGTCAAGGGTAAAGGCCCTGGAGAAGATAGAGCCCGTGGTCATCCCTGGCCATCTCAAGAAGCTGGTCTTCCACTTCCCCCCTGCCCCTCACAGCCCCAACACCATAGTGAACATAGAGGGCCTTCATAAGCAGTGGAGCCCAGACAAGGTCATCTATGACGATTTCAGCCTCCATGTGGCAAAGGGCGAGCACCTGGCCGTCACTGGACACAACGGAATCGGCAAGACGACGCTGCTTCGCATCATCGCCGGCGAGGACACAGACTACACGGGTACCGTAAGCCTAGGACCTGGAGTCAAGCCTGGCTTCTTTGCCCAGGACAATGAAAAGGGCCTGGATCCCTCCAACACGGTTCTCGAGGAGATACAGAGTGTTGCAACCACTGCAGACCTTCCCAGGCTTCGCAGCATGCTGGGAGCCTTTCTCTTCCAGGGCGATGACATCTACAAGAGCGTAGGAGTGCTGTCGGGTGGAGAAAGAAGCCGCCTGTCGCTTCTGAAGATCCTGCTTCACCCAACAAACCTGCTTATCCTTGATGAGCCGACAAACCATCTGGACATCAATGCAAAGGACATGCTGCTGGATGCACTTAAGGAGTATGAGGGAACCCTGATCTTCGTAAGCCATGACAACTACTTCATCAAGGACCTTGCAACCTCGATCCTGTATGTATCCCACCAGGCCCCAGAGCTCTTCAAGGGCGATTACGAGTACTTTGCCTGGAAGATGGAGAGCCGAGACAGTGTCGGAGAGCCCCAGTCAAGGCCGCCTGCAGTGCAAAAGCAGGTCGAAGAGCCACCTGCAGAGGCTGTAAAGCCGCAAGCCTTCAGCCGAGAGGAATCCAAGAGGCAAAGAGCCAAGAGGTCCAAGCTCAAGGCCAGCCTTGAGGATCTTGAGACTCTCAGCCTCACTATCAAGGCCCGCATAAAGGCCGATGAGGACAAGATGGCCCTTGAGGAATACTATTCTGATGGGCTGAAGATGAAGGCCCTGGCTGATGACGTGGAGAAGGCAAAGGCTGAGCTTGAGAGAACAGAAGGCCAATGGCTCGAGACCTCAATGGCCCTGGAGGAGCTTGACAATGAAGCTCTCTGATTGCATAGGCTCCATCATCCTTGCCAGCCAGTCCCCTGCCCGCAAGGCTGTGCTTGAGAGCATGGGCATCAAGGTGACTGTCCATGTCACTCATGCTGATGAGACTCATGAAGGCTCTGATCCTGGCTCAATAGTAGCCCTGCTGGCCAGGCGCAAGCTGGACAGCGCAATCAAGAGCCTTGGCGACAGAGAGTGCATACTATGCTGTGACACGCTCGTCTACTGCAATGGCGCACTTGTGGGCAAGGCGCACAGCCCTGAAGAGGCAAGAGGAATGCTCAGGTCCTTCAGCTCCCAGTCCCAGGAGGTCTACAGCGGCTATGCCTTGCTTTATTCAGGCAGGATCATTGAAGGCTTTGACAAGGCTGTTGTAACCTTCAAGGCTCTTTCTGATGAGCAGATAGACAGCTACATAAGCACAGGCGAGTATATTGGAGCTGCCGGGGCCTATCGAATACAGGGCAAGGCGAGAGCCTTAATCGACTCCACACAAGGCGACATCAACACCGTCATAGGGCTTCCCCTTGCTGCCTTGGAGCAAAGGCTGGACGAACTTTGCAGATAATGAGCCTCAAGGCTTGAAACAATCAAGGCTTTTCTGCAATAATCAATGTTACCGTGCTTGCACGGAATCTCCGCCTTTGGCGAGAAATATTTGAAGGGTGCTAAGTTAGTGAGACTATTTAGCCAATATAGGAGTTAACTATGTCAGTAGTTACAATGAAGAGCCTGCTCGAGTCAGGCGTGCATTTTGGGCACCAGACTAAGCGCTGGAATCCGAAGATGGCCCGTTTCATCTTCAGTGAGAGAAACGGAATCCATATCATCGACCTGCAGAAGACAAGCAAGTGCATCGTCTCCGCCTATGACGTGATCACAAAGACAGTCAAGGCAGGAAAGGACGTTCTCTTCGTTGGAACCAAGAAGCAGGCACAGCAGGCCATCGAGACCGAGGCAAAGAGATGTTCCATGCCTTATGTCAACAACCGCTGGCTCGGCGGAATGCTCACAAACTTCACCACCATCAAGAAGTCAATCACAAAGCTCAAGAAGATCGAGAAGATGGAAATCGACGGAACCTTCGACAGCCTCACAAAGAAAGAAGCATCCAATTACCTTGAAGAGAAGTCAAAGCTCGAGAAGAACCTTGGCGGAATCAAGGAGATGAGCGAGCTCCCGGGAATCGTCTTCGTAATCGACACCCGCAAGGAAGCAATTGCAATCGCAGAAGCCAACAGGCTTGGCATCCCAGTAGTTGCAGTAGTCGATACAAACTGCGATCCCACTGGAATAGACTATCCAATCCCGGGCAACGATGATGCAATAAGGGCCATCAGCCTCTTTGTTGAGATCATTGCAAACGCAGTAATTGACGCGGACAACAACGTCGGCATCCAGATCATCGAGACCATGCCTGCCAACGAGGAAGAGTATCAGCATCCGGAAGTGGACAAGGACCTGCAGATTGAAGCAGAGGCCGAGGCCGAGAAGGAAGCAGAGGAGGCCGCAGCTAAGAAGGCCAAGGCAGCCAAGAAGGCAGCAAAGGTACAGGAGAGCGACGATAACGCTGAAGCCGATGAAGCTTCAGAGAAAGAGGAGAACTGACAATGGAAATCACAGCCACATTGATCAAGCAGCTTCGTGAGCAGACTCACGCTGGAATCATGGATTGCAAGAAGGCTCTTCAGGCCAGCAACGGAGATTTCGACGAGGCTGAGAAGTACCTGAAGAAGGTAGGACTTGCCGCTGTTGCCAAGAGAGAGGGCAGAGTCACCGAGTTTGGCGGCATCTTCATCGCAAGAAACGACAAGGCCATTGCAATGGTCGAGATCACCTGCGAGACAGACTTCGTTGCAAAGAACGAGTCCTTCAAGGCCATGGGCAACGATGTTGCCAGGACAGTGGTCGAGAAAGGCTACACTGAGGCTGTCCCTGAGCTCGTAGAGAAGGTCAACGCACTCATTGCCACAATCAATGAGAACATGCTCATCAAGAACATCTACCTTCAGCAGATTGCAGATGATGAGTATGTCGTCTCCTACATTCATGGCGATGGGCTCATTGGAGTCGTTGTGACTATCAAGGCTGCTGACAAGGCCGCCTATCAGAACGAGGCTTTCCAGAAGCTTGCATTCAACACAGCACTTCATGTTTGCGCAAGCGATCCTATGTTCCTTGATGTCAAGGACATCCCTGAGGCATACACCGCAGAGCAGACCGAGATCTTCAATGCACAGGTCGCTTCCCTGGACAAGCCAGAGAACGTAAAGGCCGGCATCGTCAGAGGCAAGCTCACAAAGCTCTATTCTGAGATCACCCTTCTCAAGCAGGAATTTGCCATCGAGAATGACGATCACGTCAGCGTTGAGGCTCTTTTTGCCAAGGTCGGCAAGGAGAATGGCTTCAAGGCTACAGTGACCAAGTACGTCAGATTCAAGGCTGGCGCAACGAACTAGCCTATCCAAGGCCGTCCCATATACAGGGGCGGCCTCTTTTTTTTCAGGAGTCTTATATGCAGCAGGTTTTGGAAAACACAGAGAGCAGGATGAGCAAGAGCGTAAGCTCGCTGGCTGAGAGCTATCAGGCTCTTCGCACAGGAAGAGCTTCAGCATCCCTTTTCGATAAGATCAAGGTTGACTATTACGGCCAGGAAACCCCTCTGAGCCAGGTAGCCTCCATCGCAGTGCCGGAAGCTAGGCTGGTCGTCATCACTCCATGGGACAAGACTCTTCTCTCCCCCATTGAGAAGGCAATTCAGAAAAGCGAGCTTGGACTCAATCCATCAAACGATGGCAAGCTTCTCCGCATTCAGTTTCCTCCACTCACCCAGGACAGGAGAAAGGAGCTAGCCAAGGTTGCCAAGACCGAGGCTGAAGGAGCCAAGGTGGCCATCCGCAACATCCGCCGCGATGCTATGGATGATATAAAGAAGCTCCAGAAGTCCGGCGACATATCCGAGGACCAGCAGAAGGAAGCCGAAGCCAAGATCCAGAGGATGACCGATCTCTACACAGCCAAGGTCGCTGAGACCCAGGCTGCCAAGGAGAAGGAGATCATGGAGATCTGATGCATATCGGCTTGATCCTTGATGGAAATGGACGATGGGCCGCAAGACATGGCCTGCCAAGAGTGGCGGGCCATATCGAGGGGCTGAAGACCGCGAAGAAGATTGTTGCCGAGGCCGCAAGAAGGCCTGACATCGACTTCGTGACTCTCTATGTCTTCTCCACCGAGAATTTCCGGAGGCCTAAGACGGAGGTTGATTACCTTACCAATCTTATAGCCACCGCGCTTCCATCTGCAATGAAGTTCTACCGCGAGCATGGAGTGCGCGTGATAGTCAGGGGCAGACGGGATGATCTGACGGACCGGATGAGACGCAAGATCGAGCAGACAGAGCAGATGACCAGCTCCTTTGACAAGGTCACCTGCATACTTGCCCTCAATTACGGCGGCCAGGATGAGATTGAGAGAGCTGTAAACGCCTTCATCAAGTCAAGCCCTGGCTCTATGATAACGGCCTCTGACATCAGGGCCTGCATGGAGCATCCTGAGATACCCCCAGTTGATATAATCGCCCGCTCGGCAGGCGAGAAAAGGCTGTCCAACTTTCTTCTATGGGACAGTGCATATGCTGAGCTTTACTTCGATGACAAGCTGTGGCCAGACTGGGACGAAGAGGACCTTGACCGCATAATCGAGGCCTACAAGACCAGAAACCGCAAGTATGGTGGACTTTAAGCTTTAACAAAACGCATTCTTAGGCTATCCTTTGCCTATGAAGACCTCATTTATACAGAGATTGCTCACTACTGTAATTGGCGTTCCCATGGTTTTTTCAATCATGGTATTCCTTCCGCAGGCTCATTTCCTAGGAATCTCGCTTGTGGTGCTTGCATGCTCAATCCTTGGATCTATTGAGATGAGCCGCATTCTTCTTGGAAGGTTTCATCCGTTCTGCCTGCTTCCCAGCCTTATAGTCATAGGCAGCTGGCTTGATCATAGCCTTGAGCTGCCCATAAGCCTGCAGCAGACCGCTCTATTTGCCTGCATACTTGTCTTTCTAGCCTTAGCCATCTTCACCGACCAGGACAATGGCTTCAAGGCTGTAAGATCCTCAGTGTCCAGCCTTGCGCTGATCACGCTGTATCCTTCGTACCTGCTTAGCTATCTCATTGAGATAGTCAACCTGGAGGTCGAGGCGCTGCAATCCAACTATCTTCTTCTCATATTCATAGCCCTGGTGTTCAGCAATGACATATTCGCCTATGTATTTGGCATGCTGCTGGGCAGAAAGAGCCAGGGCATAGTCAAGGTCAGCCCTCACAAGAGCCTGGCAGGCTTCATAGGCGGAGGGGCTTGCTGCATGGGCGTAAGCTGGCTGCTGTTCAGCATCTTCCTTCCACAGCTCAGCTGGGCTCTCAGCCTGGCTCTTGGACTGGGCATAAGCCTTGCCGCCAATATCGGGGACCTGGCTGAGTCTGCCTTCAAGAGAAGCGCCGGCATCAAGGACTCAGGAGCTGTCATACCTGGCAGAGGTGGAATCCTGGACTGCGTTGACAGCATCAGCTTCAGCGCACCTGTCTTCTATCTGATGCTGGAGCTGGTCCTATGAAAAGAATCCTCCTTCTAGGGGCCACCGGCTCGATAGGCAGCACAGTGCTGAGATCCATCGAGCCCTACAAGGACCAGATTGGCCTTCATGGGGCCACAGGATTCTCAAGCCTCCAGGCCCTTGAAGGAATCAAGTCGATCTATGGCTGCAGGATAGCCTCTAGTCATGATGACATCATGGCTCTAATCGACTCCTGCAATTATGACCTGGTCATCAATGCCATTGCCGGCACTGCCGGCTTTGAATATTCGCTTAGAGCATGCAAGACCGGCATTCCTCTTGCCTTGGCCAACAAGGAGACCATAGTCCTTGGAGGCCGCCTAGCCCTCGATTCAGCAAGCCCTGTGATTCCCTTGGACAGCGAGCACTCAGCCATAGATCTTCTCATCAAGGCTCATGGAAGGAAGAATATCGACCGGATTCTCATAACTGCTTCAGGCGGTCCCTTTTTGGGCAGAGGCAAGGATGAGCTTAAGTCGATGACTGCAGAAATGGCTGCAAGGCATCCGACCTGGTCAATGGGGAGGAAAATCTCCATTGACAGCGCAACGCTTGCCAACAAGGCTCTTGAGATCCTTGAGGCCAAGGCCCTTTTCGATCTGCCCATAGAGGTTGTCATTCATCCTCAGAGCATAGTCCATTCCATGGTTCTGACCAAAAGCGGCCAGGTCTATGCCCAGATGAGCCCTCCCGACATGGCCTTCCCCATAGCCCAAGCCATTGTCAATGCTCTTGGAATCGAGCAGACAGCCTACCCTGCCCCAGTTCTCGATTTTGGCAGCCTTGACCTGCATTTCCAGCAGGGGCCCCAGGATGGATTCGTAGGGCTGGCAATGAGGATCAAGGACCAAAAGCAAAGCCTGAAAGCTGCCTTCCTTGCCTCCGATGAGGTTGCCGTCGAGGCCTTCTGCTCACATAGAATCGGATTTCTGGATATATTTGACATTGTGCAGCGGACTGTAGAAGGCTTTGAGCAAAGAGACCTTGCTAGTTCGCAGGATTGCCTGGATTGCCTTGAAGAGGCCAAGGAAAAGGCAAGGAGCCTCATTGGATGAGCAGCATCTTCTCCATCATCATCGGCATGGTGGCCATAAGCATCATGATACTCGTTCATGAGCTAGGCCACAGCCTGACTGGAAGGATCTTTGGGGTGCGAACAGAAGCCATAAGCTTTGGCTTTGGGCCTGCCATTGCAAAGTGGGGCAAGAAGATCGAGTATCGCATTGGGGTTTTTCCCTTCGGCGGCTACACTAAGCTCAAAGGCTCAAAGGATGTAGAGTCGTCACTGGCCAGGTCCCTGGATAGGATTGCGGCCTCTGACAGCGACAGCCTTTATGCAAAGTCCTCGCTTCAAAGGCTTCTGATCTACCTTGGCGGACCGCTTTTCAACATCTTCTTCTCCTTGATATGCTTTTTCTTCCTGATGCTCATCGGCACAAGCCAGAACGTCTATGGGAACAAGATAGCTCTTGCCTGCGACTATCCCAGGCTTTTCTCAGAAGCCTGCCTCAGTCCAAGAGAGGCAGGCCTCTTGACAGGAGACATAATAGTCAGGGTCAACGGCGTGGATACCGCAAGCTTCGAGGATATCAGCGCTGCCTTGAAAAAGGGAGACACTGCCTTGGTGGAGACCAGCTCCAAAAAGCAGTATGTCCTTGAGTCCCAGAACGGCCTCTTCGGGCTTTCACCCTTCATCGAGCCTGTAGTTGCGACAGTGAAGCTCAGAAGCCCAGAAAGGAATGCCGGCCTGAAGGCAAAGGACCGCATTGTCAGCATCAATGGCAAGAGAATAGGCAATATGCTTGATATTCTGATGATAGAGGCCACCGAAATTGAGATGATTGTCGAAAGGGACTCGAGCCAGGTCAAGCTGAGCTATGAGTCAGATGGCAAATGGAACTTCACTCTCTTGACTGACAAGGCCTTTGTGAAGGGCCTTGGGCTTGTGCAGAGCATAAAAGCCAGCTTCTCTGAGACCGCCAGGGAGCTGAAGGCTACAGTTGACGGATTCATTGGCTTCTTTGCTGGCGACAAGGACAAGAGCGATTCAATAACTGGCTCAATAAGCGCTTCATCAAGCATTGGAGACCTTACATCTGAAGGCTTCAATGTTGACTTTGTTACAGGGCTCAGGACCTTGATATACGCCTTTGCAGGAGTCTCGATCTCATTGGCCGTTGCCAATCTTCTGCCCTTTCCATCGCTGGATGGCGGCTTCATACTCCTCTATCTCTTTGAGATAATAAGAGGCAGGAGCGTAAGTCCAAGGACCTTGGCAGTCTTTGAGTCCATGGGCTTTGTCTTCATTGCAATAATGCTGATTGCCCTGTCAATGGCTAAATATTTGATGATTTGATAGGCTGCTCGCAAGTGTCGAACCTAGCTATGCGGCCTACGAAGTTCATGAAGAAATGTCCTGTTGCTCCGTTTCGGTTCTTGGCGACAATTACCTTGATCTTCTGGATTCCCCTCTTCTGATCGGCTTCAGAGACCTTGTAGTCATCAATATCCTCTTCAACCTCATGCTTCTTCTTGGCTTCCTCTATGGTCTCCTCGCTTGCCTTGTTGGCTTGCTTTTCAGGCCTATGAAGAAGAATGACCATGTCTGCATCCTGCTCTATGGCTCCAGTCTCCCTTAGGTCTGCCAGATCCGGCTCCTTGTGATCCTTTGCCACCTGTCGGCCAACCTGGCTAAGGGCGCATACAGGCACCTTGAGCTCACGGCAAAGCTGCTTGAGAGACCTGGATACCTGGCTCATCTGCTCATAGCGCGGAATACGCGAATCCATGTCCGGGTCAATAAGGCCTATGTAGTCTATGAAGATGATCTGGACGCCATTCTCTCGCACAAGCTTGCGAGCCTGGCTTCTCAGCTCACGCAGCTTCATGTTTGGAGTATCGACAATGTAGAAGTTGGAGGTGTACATATTCTCGCTGACCACATTGATGATCTGGTCCTTCTCCTGACTGCTCACAGTGCCGTCCATGATCTTTCTAAGCCCGACATCGCTTTCAGCAGCTATCATCCTGTTGACTATGGAGTCCTTGTCCATTTCCAGGCTGAAGAAGCCAATGTTCACCTTGCCGTTCTCGCGAAAGGCCATCTTTCGCATGATGGAAATTGCCAGAGCGGTCTTTCCAACAGAAGGGCGTGCTCCGATGATTGAATACTCTGAGTTCTTGAAGCCTCCAATCAAGGCATCAAGGTCCTCGAATCCTGTAGGAATTCCATTGAACTTTCCACTCTGGATCCTTTCTTCTAGCATTCTTATTGAATCGTTGAGCAGTCCCTGTATTGGATAGTACAGGTTTATAGCTGCAGCGTTCATGAGACGATTAAGCTTGCCTTCAAGCTCGTCTATGGTCTTGGATATATCCTGCGATCCATCATAGGCATTGGTTCTCATGAGATCGGAAAGCTCGATGGCCTTCCTTCTCATGGAGTTCTCCTTGATTATCTCGACATAGGTCTGGGCGTTTGCTGTTGCAGGAGTCTGCTCGCTAAGGGAGCTGATGTAGGCTATTCCACCGCATTTCTGAAGAGCATCCTTGCTTTGCAGATAGTTCTTCAGGGTTATGATATCCAATGTAGCGCCTGGATTGTCAGGCTTGAAGTTCAGTATTGCAGCAAAGAGCGCAGAGTTCGCAGACTTATAGAAATCATCAGGACCGATGCTTCCTTCAATCTGATCGACTATGGAGGGATCCAGCAGGATGGCTCCAAGCAGTGCTGCTTCCGCTTCTTGGTTATTTGGCGGTACGTTTGCGGGCAATTCGTTCATTCAAAACCTCCATAGACAATGAAAGCCCGGTTTTTAAGCCGGGCCTTGACAGCAATTCAGCTTACTGCTGATCTGCCTGTGCCTCTGGCTCGGCAGCATCTTCAGCAGGTGCTTCAGCTGCCTCAGCTGCAGCAGCAGCGGCAGCAGCTGCAGCCTTCTTGGCTTCCTCTGCTTCCTTCTTGGCCTTCTCAGCAGCAGCCTTTTCAGCAGCTGCAGCGGCAGCCTTGACTACGGCCTCGCTCTCGACAACGATCTTCACAAGTGAAGTCTCATTTTCATAAAGGTGAACACACACTGTGTAGTTGCCAACAGCCTTGATGGCGTGAGTGGCGACCTCGATTCTCTTGCGATCCACTGTGATTCCGCGCTTTGCAATCTCTTCCTGGATCATGGCTGATGTGACAGAGCCGAACAGCCTTCCTGTCTCTCCAGCAGAAACGACGAGGTTGAGTGTCATAGAGTCCAGCCTCTCCTTCATGGATGCTGAAGCAGCTCTCTTCTCTTCCTTGCGCTTCTCAATGGCCTCAGCCCTGCTCTTGAAGATCGCTTGGTTGCCCTTGTTGAAAAGTACCGCAGCGCCGGAGGGCAGCAGATAGTTTCTGGCATATCCGTCCTTCACAACTACGACGTCTCCCTCTTCTCCGAGGTTAGGTACATCTTGGTTCAGAATGATTTTCATAATGAAATCTCCTTATCTTTATTCTTTCGAAATCCAATCCATGTCTCAAGCACGCCTAGAAGCGGCAGGCCCGCGACAACCAATGCATTGGCCCCTGGGATGAAAGCCAGAAGCATCATCAACGACAAAAGAGCCTGCATTGTAGCCCTCTCATTCCTTTTCCTTTGCCAAAAGCAGACTATCGAAGCCCCCTGCACCGCATAGAAGACGCTTATAACAAGCGCCAGGTTCCAGCATACACTGCTTACCAAGACATTCCAAGAGCCCAGGTAGCTGAAAAGAGCCAAAGCCCAGGATCCTAGGAAGGCCCAGATGAAGTACTCTGGAAGCCTTATGTCTGAACCCCAGTCCAGCCTGGCCTGTCTTGCCGCCAGCACAGATTCGCTGAACAGGATGTTGAAACCCAATGCAGCGCACCCTGCCCCAGCCACAGAGTGGCTAAGCAGAAGGACCATGGCGTTCTTGACAGCGTCCTGGTCCACAGCCTCAGACATCCCGGTAAGCTGGAAGGAGACTTCCAGCATTGTATCGACGTATTGCATCGCAATTGCATCCTTGCTGAACCACAGGGAGAAAAGTCCCAGCAGCAGGCAGCAAAGAAGGCTTGAAGCCACGGTCCTGTAAACCTTGCTCATCCTTTGCTCAAGAGCCTCGTAGCACATGCAGCAAAGGCATATCATGCAAGGAAAGAAGGCAGTGAGGATGACAACCGAGGTCGAGAATGCGCCAATGCTGGCAACAAGCTCCCAGGCTATCACTCCCACCATCTCGACCAGGAACAGGACGACCTTCTTCCAAGGCCTGTCCAGGCTTCCAGCTGACACCAGAAGCGGCACTGCAAAGACCAATGCGCCGACACTGAGCCTGGAAATGACCAGGCAGACCGCCATGGTCAAGCCCAGCCTCAAGGCCTTAGTCTGCTTTTCGGTCAATTCTGCTTCTCAAATGGCAGATAAGCAAGCACACGAGCCTTCTTGATCTCGTTGGTGACAGCTCTCTGATGCTTGGAGCAGCAGCCAGTGATCCTTGCTGGAAGAATCTTGCCTCTCTCTGTTGTATAGCGGCGAAGGAGCTCTGGATTCTTGTAATCCGGCTCTGTCTTCTGGCTGCAGAACTTGCAGATCTTCTTCTTGAAGGGGGCTCTCTTATTCATTCCGCCCTTGCGGTCCCTGTTGTAGCCGCCATTTCCTTCGTTATTCATTGATTCCTTATCATCGTGAAACATTTAAAACTCCTAATTAAAATGGAATCTCATCCTGGTCAAAGCTTTCTGGACCTGAGAAGTCTGCCTGTTGTGCAGCATTTCTTGGCTCATTTGCCGGACGAGAGTTATAGCTTGATGCCTGGGCTTCCCTTGCTGGAGCGGCTGCTCCTTCGCGTGTGCCCAGAAGCTGTACCGAATTGGCAACTACCTCGAGCTTGCTCTTAGCCTGCCCGTCCTGCTCCCAGCGATTCTGCCTGAGCTCGCCTTGAATGCAGACCTGCCTTCCCTTGCCGAGATAAGGGTTGATTATCTCAGCCTGCTTGCCCCACACGACAATGTCGATGTAGCTTACTTCCGTCTCTCTCTTGTCTGCCGACCCCTTTACACGGTTGACTGCGATGGAAAAACGGCAGACCGCAGTGCCTGCGCTTGTTGACTTCAGCTCGCTTTCCCTGGTCAGTCGACCTATGAGAACCACGCTGTTGATATCAGTTGCCATAACTTTCTCCTGCTTACTTTGCGACGAACAGGAACTTCAGGATCTGTGACTTGAGCAAGAACTCCTGGCTCATCGGATTGATGGTAGCTCCATCAGCGTTGAGCTCAAAGTAAAAATAGTGCCCCTTGTCCTGCTTCTTGATTGGATAGGCTGTCTGACGGACACCCATATCTTCCTGCTTGGTGATCTCTACACCATTGGACTTAAACTGCTCGAGCATGAAATCCATGCCCTCTTGTGTCTTCTCATCATCGGAGTGGAAGATCACAGTGAACTCATAATTTCTCATGGTTCCTCCTTACGGACTTAAAATTTTTCTGATCCGCATAGTGCGGATAAAGAGGTATCTTCAAAATATCATCGAAGGGTCTTTTAGTCAACAACGCCCATTGCCTTAAGACCTGCTCCCAGAGCTGTTTTTTCTCTTCTTTGCTTTCCTGCTCTCTTGACGTTCGACACCCTAATCTAGATAATGGAGCGGTAATTACAAATCATCCTTATGAAGCCTCACGGCAAAACCAATTCATGGGATTAAGGAGCTCAAAAGTGCCTTGTGGAAGAAAGAGAAAAAAGCATAAGATTGCTACTCACAAGAGAAAGAAGAAGCTGAGAATGAATAGACACAAGAAAAAGTAGTCTGTGCAGGATAGCGATTTCTGGATAGAGGCCGGGCAAGAGGAAACTTGAGCAGGCCTCTTCTTTTTTTCTTTTGATGAGTTTTAGTTGATTCATCCTGTAATTTCAAGGATTCTTTGCTGTTATATTAGTCGTATGAATGTTCTTGTTTTTGGCTTGGGCTTGGTTGGTGGAGGCTTGGCTGCTGCTAAGTACTATCTGCAGAAAGGCGACTTTGTCAGGGTCACAGATCTAAAGGAAGAGAAGGCCTTTCCAGCATCTCAGATAAATGAGATAAGGCGGAGAGGCGGGGAGCTTATATTCGGCACTCATCGCCTAGAGGATTTCCAATGGGCGGACCTGGTGGTTCGCAATGCAGCCATCAGGGACGACAATCCCTACCTTGAGCACTGCAGGAGCATCACAACAGACCTTGTGTGCCTTCTAAGCTCTCCGCTGGTCAAGAGCATAGGCATAATTGCTGTAACAGGCTCAAAGGGCAAGACAACAACAGCCACATCCATATCTCATCTTCTCACCCGCAATGACATGGAGACCTTGATCTGCGGCAACATGGGCATATCCGGCTACACGGTGCTCACCGAGCTGGAGAAAAGAGCCAAGCATCATGACAAGATGCCGCGCTTCATCTGCATCGAGTTCTCAAGCTGGAATATCAGGGATGCCTTCAATCCCCCGCTCAAGGACTATCCGGTCTTCAGCGCCACAGTCATCACCAATCTTCTTGAGGATCATCTCAACTACTACAAGGACTTTGAGTCTTATGCAAGGGAGAAGCTTCTCATTGCCCAGGCTCCCACCCGCGTGATCATATGCCCCGACGAGCTTAAGACTCGCATCCTTGACATCTACCCCAAGCTGAAGACAGAGTTTCTCAGCCTTGAAGGCCTTTACCAGAAGCTGGACACCGACAATCTCAAGGTCGAGCCAAGATTCTTCACAAGCTTTGCAGTATGCAAGAGCCTGGGGCTGACCAAGGCCAAGATGCTCAGCGCCCACAAGACGTTCAGCGAGCAGGAGCATAGAAGCGAGTTTGTAGGCTATGCTGACAACGTGCTCTTCATAAACGACTCCTCAGCTACCATACCATCGGCTGTCCTGTACACCATCAGCAGCATGAAAGGCTATGCAATAACCCTGATTTGCGGAGGCACTGACAAGAACCTGTCCCCTGCTCCATTTATTGAGGTGATCAACAAGGTCGGCCCGATCATTCTTCTTGACGGTACTTTCACCAGAGAGAAGCTGATCCCGCTTCTTCTGGAGAAGCAAAGAGCCTATGAAGGACCCTTCGAGACCATGGGGCTTGCTCTCAAGTGCGCCTTTGCCAAGAGCAAGGAGCTTGCCGATTCCAAGCTTTCCATGTTCCAGTACATAGTCCTGTCTCCAGGAGCAGCAAGCTTTGAGCTGTTTGAGAACGAGCTGGACCGTGGACGGCAGTTCAAGAACGAGGCCGTGAAGATCATAAAGAAGCATGGTGGAGAGCATGTGGGACTGCTCAACCTTGGTGAGCTGGAGGCCTTTCTAAAGAAGCTGTTCAGCAGCGTAAAAAGCTAGCTAGTCCTTCCTGTAAGCCTTGTATCGGATATTCTCGCAGAACACAAAAAGCCTGTGGAAAAGCTTGTGCACGGGATAGTCGCTTGTTCCCTGGCGCTCTATCATGACTCCGCCAAAGCCTGCCTTGAACTGCGTAAGGGTGCAAAGATGGCCGCTCATGCCGGCTCCCTGGAAGTCATATACCTCCAGGCCTTTCTCGCAAGCAATTCGAATTGCCATATCCTGCACAGGCACAGACGCAGAGTAGGTTCCCTTCTCCCTTATGGTGGCTCCATAAAGGAAGGTCGCAACCTTAGGGCCCTCCAGCACAATTATGCCGGCCCTCATCTCAAGATCCTGGTAGGCAAGATAAAGCCTGCAGCCATTCTCAAGAAGCGCTTTCATGTACGAGAGCGACCTGGCTGAAAAGCCATCATGCCTAGCCGTTTCAAGATAGATGGCATACCAGGCCTCAAGATCGGCCATGCCCCCTTCCCTTGTCGTAAAGACTGGGCGGGACAGGCTGCGCTTCACCCGGGACCTATAGCCCAGGTATACCTGGTCGTAGCCCTTGTCCAGTCGATTGACTATGGTCATGGACGGCTGGACTGAATTCTTCTGGACCTTAAGGCAGCTCTTGCCAATTTCCTTGTTCTCACCGTCTGGTGAGAAGTAGAAATCATAGCGTATTACGAAGACCCTTGGACCAAGGCACCTGGCCAAGGCTCTTGAGAAAGCGCACCAGTCCTGGCTGATTGGCTGGATGTAGGGCACATAGGCAAGCTTGAAGAGGCTTATTGGCCTCAGAAGAACCAGGAATACCAGTCCATCGGACTCAAAGGCCCTGGCCTCCCATCCCTGGGAAGCCTTTATCCTAGCCCATGCCTGCGTCTGAAAGCCATGGGGTCCTGCAAGCCTGTCAAGTCCTACTTCATTCATCAACCTACCGGTCCATTAAGATATTTTCTAGCCTTGAGGTAGCTTTCGCCGCAGCAGATTCGTCTTCCATCAACGGTTACATAGCCATCCTTGGTCTCTATCGGCATCGAGAAGAACTTGTCAGCCTTGACGTAGCAGACTGGGGTCTCAGGGTTGCTCAGCCCTTCTGGAACAAGCTTGGATCCAACAGGAAGATCATCGGCAAAAAGCACTTCGCAAGTTGTGTGTGGCTCTGCATTTGGATCGCTTGCTGCCAGGAGCATTCCCCTGGACTTGACAGACCGGAAGTTAGCTGGCTTGAGGTTGCTCACAAGCACAATGTTATGTCCAAGAAGCTCTTCTTCCTTGTAGTATGGAACAATGGAGCTGACTATCTGCCTTCTCTCTGTCTCGCCGGTGTCAAGCTGAAGGATGTACAGCATGTCTCCTGCTGGATGGCGCTGGATCTCTACGATCTTGCTGACGCAAAGAATCACTCGGCTGGCAAAATCCTCTGCAACCGACAAGGCCTCAGCGGCCTCGGCGGCCTTCTTGGTTTCCTCTTCCATTATCTTTTCCTCTCTTTGGGCCTGGGATCCTGAGAATCGGACCTTGAGGCTCTCTATGTAATCTGGATCAAGCTTTGAGAAAAGCATCACTGGCTCAGTGCACTGGCCAATGCCTTCCTTGGTTCCCAGCGCCTTTATGCCAGCGCCTTTGCTCTTGGTCATGCTGAGCATCTTCTCTGCACTTTGGGGCATGAAGGGCATGGACATGACTCCCAGGTCGCGTATGACCAGAAGCAAGGTCCTGAGCAGCACCTTGGCCTTTTCAGGCTCGGTCTTGACAAGCCTCCAGGGCTCGGCAGCCTGGAAGGCCTTGTTGCCGATGTCGCTGAGGGCGAAGACTGAATGCATTGCATCCCTTTCGTCGGCTCGCTCCATCTGCTGGATGTACTCAGCCTCGATGGCTTTCGCACCACTGATGAGCTCTTCATCCCACTGGCCTTCTCCGAGGCCTTCTGGGAAGAGCTTGGTTATGAAGGTTATGGTCCTGTTGACCAGGTTTCCCAGGTTTCCGATAAGCTCGCCGTTGACCTTGTCCAGGAAGTCTGACCAGGCGAAGTTCACATCCGCCTTCTCAGGCCTGTTGTAGAATATGTAGAATCTCCAGACATCTGCTGGAATGCCTGTGGCCTGGACATCGTTGCCGAAGATCCCCACTCCCCTGGACTTGGAGAACTTGCCGCCCTCGTAGTTCAGGTACTCAGTGGAGGACATGTGATGAAGCATTGTCCACTTCCAGCCAGTTGCCAGAAGAGTCGATGGGAAGATCACAGTATGGAAAGGTATATTGTCCTTGCCGATGAACTGGAAAAGCTCAGTGTCCCCAGGGCTCTGCCACCAGCGCTTGTAGTCTTCAGTGTGGTTTGCAGTGATGGAAATGTAGCCGATAGGAGCATCGAACCATACATAGAATACCTTGTCCTCAAAGCCTGGCTTGGGAACTGGGATGCCCCACTTAAGGTCGCGTGTTATGCAGCGCTCCTGAAGGCCGTCGCGGATCCAGCTTCGCGTAACCTGGACAGCGTTCTTGGCCCAGAAGCCTCTCTCTGAGGCCTCCTCTATCCACTTCTCCAGCAGAGGAAGGGCCTTGGGAAGATCCAGAAACAGGTGCTTGGTCTCCCTGAGCTCAGGCTTGGAGTGGCAGACAGGGCAATAGGGATCGATAAGCTCGGTCGGCTCAAGAAGGCTCTGGCAGTTGTCGCACTGGTCTCCTCGGGCGCCTTCGTGGCCGCACTTGGGGCAGGTGCCCTCCACATAGCGGTCAGCGAGAAAGCGCTGGCACTTCGGGCAATAGAGCTGGCTGATGACCTTCTCTGTTATATAGCCAGCCTCATCAACAGCCTTGAATATCGACTGCACTATCTCGGTCTGCCTTGGGGTGGATGTGCGTCCAAAGTAATCGAAGGCGATGTTGAACCACTTGTAGGTCTCTTCATGAATGGCGTGAAATCGATCGCAGAGCTCTCTTGGAGAGCAGCCCTCGATGGAGGCCTTGGTCTCGGTGGCAGTCCCATACTCGTCAGTGCCGCAGATATACATGGTCTCGTACCCTGCAAGGCGGCAATAGCGTGCAAAGGCATCTGCGCTGAGGACCTGTATTATGTTCCCAAGATGCGGGATGTTGTTTACATAAGGCAATGCGCTTGTTACTAGTCTTTTTTTCATGTTTCCAATCTTAACCAAAGAAGCTTCTTGATTCAACATTGAATCTAAGGTTTTTTACATGCTTGTCCGGTTTGCTTGACGAAAGCATCAAGGGGTATTAGATTTAAGCCAGCGCTAAACTAAAACAAGGAGATGAAATGGCATTCACCTTTTATGAAAACAGCCAGCAGGAACCCAAGCAGGGGGAGAGGCCAAGGACTTCCAGAAGGAAGCCCAGCTTCAGCCCTAAGCTCATATGGGCTGTCCTGGCTGCCATTGTCCTGATAGCGGTCCTCTCCACGAGCTTCTTCGTGGTGGACCAGACCGAACAGGCCGTCGTGCTTCGCTTTGGCAAGTACATCAAAACTGTAGGGCCGGGACTTCAGACCAAGCTGCCTCTGGGAATTGACCAGAACTACAACATCCCAACCCAGGTGGTTCAGACCATGACATTCGGCTACAACGTAGCCTCTTCAAAGAACGCCTACACAACGATCTATGACAACACCGATGTCAACAACGAGTCCATGATGCTCACCGGAGACCTGAACATCATCGATCTCGAGTGGATAGTCCAGTACAAGATCGAGAACCCCTACCAGTGGCTGTTCAGCGTCGAGTACAAGGAGCAGACCATCAAGGATGTGTCAAGAAGCGTTCTCAACCAGCTGGTTGGAAACCTTCCCATACTGTCCATCATGACAAGCGAAAGGACTGCAATAGAGATTGAAGCCCAGCAGCTTATGCAGGAGATCTTCAACAAGTACAACTTTGGCGTCAAGGTCGTAACCGTCAAGCTCCAGAACATTGTTCCGCCGGAAGGAGATGTCCAGGATGCCTTTGAGGATGTCAACAAGGCCATACAGGACATGAACAGGCTCATCAACGAAGGAAAGCAGAACTACAACAGCGAGATTCCTGCTGCCCAGGGAGAGGCCAATCAGCTGATCCAGCAAGCCCAGGGCTATGCTGCCGAGAGAGTCAACACCGCCAAGGGAGATGTGGCCAGGTTCAACAGCGTCAGGGAGGCCTATGAGACCACCAAGAGCGTTACAGCCGTAAGACTTTATCTTGAGACCATGGAGGAGATATTCAGCAAGGCCACCAACCTGACAGTCATTGACAAGAACCTTGACAACTTCCTGCCCATCTCGCAGATAGGAGGCGCAAAATGAAGAAGACAATAACTGTTCTTGTAATAATAGCCGTGCTGCTGATCATCCTTGTGATCCTCGGGCCGTTCTACATCCTCAACGAGGGTGAGCAGTCTGTGATCACCAGGTTCGGCAAGATCATTGGAGTTGAGACCGAAAGCGGACTCAAGTTCAAGATGCCCTTCGTCGACAACGTGCTCAAGTACCCCAAGAAGATCCTGAGCTGGGATGGAGAGGCACAGAGGATCCCCACCAAGGAGAACCAGTTCATATTTGTCGATCCTACAAGCAGATGGACCATAGCTGACCCGATCAAGTTCTATGAGACAGTCAAGACTGTGGAGAACGCAGAGAGAAGGCTGGATGATGTGCTTGACTCGACCATCCGCACTGTCATAAGCGAGAACTACCTCAATGAGGCCGTCAGGACCAACAACGACATAAACAAGATCAAGGTCACTGAAACCGTCACGAACGTAGATAACATTGAGGATGCAGAGACGCTTCGAAACCTCACCGACACCCAGACCCAGCAGGAATCCATCTCCAAGGGCCGAGAGAACCTTTCCAACACCATGCTTGAGAAAGCAAGGCCGTTCGTAGCCGAATATGGAATCGAGCTTAGGGATATCGTGATTCGCCAGATCCGCTACTCGGACGACCTGACTCAGAGCGTCTACCAGAGGATGATCAAGGAGCGAAACCAGATTGCCGAAGCCTACAGGTCCTATGGACGTGGCCAGCAGTCCCAGTGGCTTGGAAAGACCGAGAATGACAAGAAGACCATACTCTCCGAGGCTTATGCCACAAGCGAGCAGATAAAGGGAGTCGCAGATGCCCAGGCAACAGCCATATACGCTGAAGCCTATGAGGCAGACCCAGAGTTCTTTGAGCTCTACAGGACCCTTGAAAGCTACAAGAAGACTCTTCCTGGAATCGACAAGATCCTGTCCACGGACCTCGATTACTTCTCAATGCTCTACGGCACAACGAAATAATCAACAACCCAGATTCATAGAATAGGGAGCTTTGGCTCCCTGTTCTCATATTATCGGGCGATCCTGCCGGCTTTCTCTCTTGATGATCCTTATGACAACCACATACATGAGGACGACAAACACTACAAAGAGAGTGGTTGAAAGGGCTGTAGACTTCATGACACAGGCATCATAGAAGCCATGAAGAGCCACCGATGAGACATAGCCTGCAACAAGATTGGCTGTCTTGGCAGCCTTGTTGCCCCTTGCTTCAGCCATCTTGGCCCTTCCATAGAAGAGCCCCATGAAGACTGCAAATCCCATATGTGCAGGAACTGCCAGGAAGGCCCTGGGAAAAGCCACTGACAAGCCGAAGCTGAATACGTACTTGACATTCTCAAACAATGCAAATCCCATGGATACGAACACTGCATAGACAATGCCATCGAAGGTGTAGTCGAAATCCTCAAGATTCCAGGTCTTTCTCTTCAAGAAGAAGAACTTGGTGCCCTCCTCCACTACTGCCACCACCAGGAAGGCCATGGCCATCACATAGTAGGGGTTGGACTGGGAAAGGCTGAGATTGAGCGCTACCTGGCCTGCCATCTCCAGGATGATGGATGCAAGGGCTGCAAGAACGCCCTGCAAAAGCAGCTTGCCAAGCAGAACAGGGCTCTCCTTGTCCACCAGGTCCTTCCTATAGACATAGCGAAGCAGGAAGAAGCCTGGCACAAGGGCTGCCAGAAGATAGATGATGGTTATGAGCCTTGCAGGAAGAATGAAGAACATTTGAATCTCCTAGCCACATTATGCAGCATTGATTGATTATGACAAGACTGTTCTTCATCCTTTCACTTCTCTGAAGCCCTGCTTTTCTGCTATAAAGCTAGTATGGATTACTTGATCAGCTTTGACTTCGATGGAACTCTCTACCCTTTCTGCCCTTGCGACAGCGAGTGCTGGACACTGGCAGTGCTTTGCGGCCTGGACATGGGCAAGGGCCCTGCCAACCCTGACCAGGAGGAGGTCTCTT
>JAQVSP010000047.1 GCA_028700425.1 Sphaerochaetaceae bacterium
AGCATGATGTCGCCAAGCCCTGCGACATATAGCTGCTGGGGGACCTTTATGCCATGCTCCTGTGCATAGGAGAGGACGAAGGCTCCAACATAGTCGTTAGAGCATATGACTCCGTCATACTCTCTAATGCGAGCAAAGAAAGCTTCAGATGGATTCTTGGAGTCGATTCCCTTGAGATACACATCAGAGTTGCTGCAGTCCAGTCCAAGCGAGCTTGCTGCAGAGAGGAAGGCTTCATACTTGGTTACATCGTTGCTGCTGTTGGTGTTGATGTCCAGCAGCGCTATATGCTGCCTTCCATGCTGTGCAAAGTACCTGACCATCTCGCTCATGACCGCGTGTCCGCCATACATGGTGCCGCTGATATCCTCGCCATACTTGCTGGGGACAGCGCCGATGAGAATGACCTTCAGCCGCGCTTGCCTGGCTTCATCAATGCGTTCCTGTATCCAGGTTCGATTAGTGCCGATTATGACGACAGCCGGGGCCTGTCCAGGGATGTCTGATATGCTAGCAAGCTGCTGCACTGCAGTCTTTTGCTTGGAGGCAAAATCATTAAGGCCTTGTATTGTCTGGGCGAACCAGAAGGGGGTGATGTAGTTTGGTTCAACAATAATTGGTATTAGTCTTTCGTCCATGTCAGCCTCTATTTCATCATATCACCGGAATACAAAAAACCCAGCTTCTTTGTAGTTTTTTTTTGTATTGTACCACAAACCCAGTCAATTTATCATGATTTTGATAAGGCAGGCAATACTCGATGAATGCATATGTAACCAATATTCAACGCTTCTCTCTCAACGATGGACCAGGAATCCGCACCACTGTGTTTCTTCAGGGGTGCAATCTTCATTGTGCCTGGTGCCACAACCCAGAGACCTTAAGCGCCAGGCCTGTGCTTATGCATTATCCCAGCAAGTGCATCGGATGCGGGAAGTGCCTTGAGGTGTGCCCTAACAAGGCTCATAAGCTGGCAGCAGACGGCACTCACATCATAGACCGTAGCCTTTGCACAAGCTGTGGAGCCTGCGCTGCTTCATGCTATGCAAGCGCGCTAGTGATGTCCAGCTCGCCTTGCAGCCCTTCCGACGTCATGAAGGATGTCATCCAGGACAAGCTTTATTATGACCTGTCCGGTGGAGGGGTCACCGTGTCTGGAGGAGAGGCGGCTCTTCATCCTCAGTTCGTAATCGAGCTTGCAAGGCTCTGCCATGAGCAGGGAATAAAGATCGCCTGTGAGACAAGCATGAGCGTTCCGTTTGCACGTATGGAGGAGATGCTTCGCAGCATGGACCTCATCATGTGCGACATGAAGCTGGCAGACTCTCCAACACATAAGCGCTACACTGGAACCGATAATCAGATGATCTTCAACAATATCGGGCGTACAAGCAAGCTTGGGAGGCCGATGATAGTCCGCACTCCCTTGATTCCTGGAGTCACTGACAGCCTGGATAACCTTCGCTCCATAGCATCCTACATCTCCAAGATGGACAACATACTCTACTATGAACTGCTGAACTTCAACCCACTTGGAAGTGCAAAGAGGATTGCAATGGACGCCCCTGACAGCTTTGCAGATGCCAAGAGCCTATCCAAGGACCAGCTTGAAGCCATCAGGGAAGGCCTTTCGGACATCGACATAGCCATAAGGATTTCCTAGGAGACAACATGAGCAAGATACATTTCATAAACGAATTTGATGCAGACAGAACCTTTACATACTCCGAGAGGATCGCACTGCTGCGAAAGCGCAAGGTTGAGCAGACAGAGGAGAAGGCCAGGTGTGGCGGAGCTGATGAGGATGACTATGGGCTGATAGTTCAGGATGAGTTCGACTATAAGCTCAAGCCAAGCCACCCGAATGGGTCAATCTATGGCTACAGGGCCTGGACTGACAACTATTGCTCCATACTCAGGGATCATCCTATATATGTGGATGCCCTCGATGCCTTCAGCGCCAAGGGCTTCTTGTTCCTGGAAAGGCTCAGGCCCAAGGACAAGAAGTGGAACCCAGACTATCCCTACAATGAGCTGCAGGCGATATTCAGCAAGTACCAGGTCATCTCCGGCATAGACAACTGCCACCATTTCACCCCAGATCTTCAGATCGGCCTTCATATTGGCTGGGGCGGCATTCTCAAGGCCCTGGAAAGCGGCAAGGCCAGCCATGATGAGAGCCATAGCGAATTCTATGATTCAGAGATAGAGGTGGTCAGGTCCATCATAGCCTTCATCAACCGGGCAGGAGATGAGATAGAGGCCCTGGCCTGCCTTGAGAAGAACCATCAGCTTTCTGAGAACCTTCATCAGATGGCAAGAATAAATCATGCCATCAGCACAGAAGCCCCGACCACCTTCAGGCAGGCAATAGCCTGGAGCAACTGGTTCAGCATGCTAAGCAGGACCTACAACAGAGGCTCTTCCGGCGGACAGCTTGAGGACCTTTTCAACCCATTCTACGAGAGGGATGTGAAGGCAGGCTTGCTCAGCGATGATGAAGCTGTCTTCTATCTAGCTTGCATGTTCCTCCAGGACAGCCGCTACTGGCAGCTTGGCGGTCCGGATGGCGATGACAACGACAAGACATGCCACCTCAGCTATCTGGCTCTGGAGGCAGCTGACAAGATCAACATAGCCACCAACCTGACAATCCGTGTTCACGACAAGCTGGACAAGAGCTTCTTCAGAAAGAGCGTGGAATACCTCTTCAAGAACAAGCAGGGCTGGCCGCGATACTCCTCAGACAAGGCTCTTATGGAAGGATTCATGAGATGCGGCTATTCCAAGGACCTGGCTAGGCAGAGAGTGGCAGCAGGCTGTCACTGGATGTGCATACCCGGCATGGAATACACCATGAACGACACTGTCAAGGTGAATATCGCCATGGTCTTCCAGGTTGCCTTCGATGATATGATGGACCACGAGGCCAATCCTTCGTCGGAGATCCTGTGGGATTACTTTGAAAAGCACCTTAGGATAGCCGTGGATGCAACCGGCGACGGCATCATTCATCACCTCTCCTATCAGACCAAGACCCAGCCTGAGCTCATCCTGAACCTCTTCCAGCATGGCCTGATAGAGAAGGGCGTCAACATCACCGATGGCGGAGCCAACTACTACAACATGTGCGTGGATGCAGCCGGCCTTGCCGTTGCAGCCGACAGCTTTGCAGCTGTTGAGCAGAGAATCGATATAGAGCACAAGATCACCTATGCTGGCCTCAAGGCCCATTTGGATGCCAACTTTGAGGACAAGGACGGAGAGTACATCAGGCAGATGATGCTCCACAGCTCTCGCTATGGAGAGGGCGACAGCCTTGGCGACAAGTGGGCTGTCAGGATCTCCAGGCTCTGGACAGCAGATGTCAGGGACCAGGTTGCACGTCATGCCGACAACCCAAAGCATGTGAACTTCATCCCTGGCTTCTTCTCATGGTCCAACACAATACTGCTTGGATCGATTTTGAAGGCGACAGCCAATGGCCGCAAGGCAGGAGAGCCCATCAACCACGGCGCCAACCCCAACTCCGGCTTTAGAAAGGATGGAGCTGTGACCAGTCTTTGCAACTCCATCGCAGCCATCCAGCCAGGCTATGGAAACACAGCCCCTGTGCAGCTGGAGGTCGATCCGCAGATCGCCAACGATCCTCAGGGAGTGGACAAGATGTGCGCCATGATACTTGGCATAATCGAGAGCGGAAACACGCTGCTCAACATAAACATCATCGATGCAAAGAAGATACTTGAGGCAAACAAGGACCCGTTCAAGTATCCAGACCTGGTAGTCAGGGTCACAGGGTTCACAGCATTCTTCGCAATGCTGTCAGAGAAGTTCAGAGAGCTTGTAGTTGATAGAGTAAGGTCTGTCAATACAGATGCTTGCGAATAATGCAGGGAGGAATAATATGTCAAGAGAAGTGCCTAAGGTATCAATTGATCAGGCCGTAAAGGAGAACAGGACCACAGTCCTGCTGCCAGGATGCATTCCTGGGGCGACTCCTTATCATCACACGATTCTAAAGGGCTCTGTCCTTAAGCTCGCCAGCGGAGCTTTTCATCACATCCTCATCGTGGTGACTGGAGAGGTCCAGTTCTCAACAGATGGCAACCAGTACATCTTCCATGAGAGAGTGTCCTTCATACCCAATCCGAAGCTTGGTGTAGAGGTTCTCGCCCTCACCGATGTTCAGATTCTTGAGATACGCTGGGACTTCAGGGAAGGCGACGACACCCTGGCTGCTGAATACATGACACAGTTCCCGCTCATCCAGATCTATCGCAATTCAAAGCAGTACCGCGACCGAAACAAGAGCGAGAAGACAATCAGCCGCAGCTGCGTTGACCAGAGAAGGATTCCTCGCTTTGCATTCGGCTCCGTGGAGACCTACGGCATCGATGCAGTCAAGTCCCACGATCATCCAATGCTTGACCAGTACTTCTTCTCATTCCCCGAGAATGAGATGGATGTCCTGATCGACTTCGAGCCTATCCACATGAAGGGCAATGAGCTTCTTTACATACCGCTGGGATCAATGCACGGCGTAGATGTTAAGGAAGGCGAGCACTGCCATTATCTCTGGATTGACTTCTATCCAGACAATGACCTGGCTCTCAAGAGGCTGGACAGCTCACATATTCCTACAGGAAAGCATGTTGAGTTCAAGGATAACGGAGAGAAGAAATAAGATGGATTACTCTGCTCCAGTCAAGCTCACATCCTCAAGAGCTTGGAGGACCTACCTGGGGGGAAGCCAGATCGATAGGATCCATGGCATCACAGGCTCCTCAGACACTCATTTCCCAGAGGAGTGGATCATGTCCACTGTCCTTGCACGCAATGCCGGACGCGAGGACATCCTGGAAGGGATGTGCTATCTTGAAGGTGAGCAGAGCATTTCACTGAAGAACTATATAGAGGCTGATCCCTGCCAGGCTCTTGGGCCAGGCCGAGGCTCCTCTGTAGGCGTTCTTGTCAAGATCATCGATGCAGCTGAGCGCCTTACAGTCCAGGTCCATCCAGACAAGGCCCAGGCACTCAGGCTTTTCAATTCACCCTACGGCAAGACCGAATGCTGGCATATACTTGGGGGCCGCTCCATCGATGGAGTCGAGCCCAGCATATACATGGGCTTTATGCCCGGCATAAGCCGCGAGGAATGGAAAAGATGCTTTGACCAGCAGGATATCGCAGCCATGCTTGGCCATATGCATCATTTCCCGGTCAGGAGCGGGGAGACCTACCTGATCAAGGGAGGCGTGCCTCACGCCATAGGCCAAGGATGCCTCCTGGTGGAAATCCAGGAGCCCACAGACCTGACGATCAGAACGGAGAGAGTGACTCCAATGGGCCTGAAGGTAGCTGACACGAGCTGCCATCAGGGCCTGGGCTTCGAACGCATGTTCGACTGCTTCAGCTATGACGGAATAACAGGCGAGCAGGCCTTGAAGGCTTGGCAGAAAAGGCCTGAGCTGATTCAACGCGCTGATGGCCTTGAGGTTCGCCAGATCATAGGCTATGACAGCACCGATTGCTTCAAGCTCCTTGAATATAGAATAAGCTCGTCCTGCAGCATCTCTGGAGGAGAATTCTGCGGACTATATGTGCTGGAGGGCCAGGGAAGCCTGAATGGCGACCCAATAAAGCCTGGCGACCAGTTCTTTGTGCCCTGTGGCTCAAGAACCTATCATATAGACCCTGCAGGCAGTCAGAGCCTGAGGATCTTCCGCTTCTTCGGTCCTAGGCTTTATGGCTCAGATAAGACGTGATCTGACAAAGGGCAGCATCTCAGCAAACCTGGCAAGGTTTGCCTTTCCAGTCTTCTTGTCCTGTCTTCTGCAGGCTCTCTACGGAAATGCGGATGCTATAATTGTAGGCCAGTACTCAGACCTTGCCAACATTGCTGGAGTAACCCAGGGCAGCCAGCTTACCAACATCCTCACCCAGATGATATCTGGCCTTTCAACTGGAGCTTCGGTTATTATTGCCCAGTACTCTGGATCGGGCCAGATGAAGAAGACCGAGAAAGCCATAAGAACCGTATTCACGCTTTTCATGGCTTCTGCCTTGGCCTTGACAGGCTTGATGCTTGTGCTCAACAGGCCGCTTGCTGCTCTTCTCAAGGTCAACGATCAAGCCCTCAAGCCCTTCTTGGAGTATGTAGGAATCTGTGAGCTGGCGCTTCTGTTTGTCTTCATGTACAACTGCATAAGCGCAGTTCTGCAGGCCCTTGGAGACTCTCGTCATCCTCTTGTCTTTGTTGGAATAGCCAGTACACTGAATATATTCCTTGATCTTTTCATGGTCGGGGTGCTGAAGATGGGTGCAAGAGGAGCAGCCCTTGCCACTGTTCTTGCGCAGATGGTCAGCGTCCTGCTTTCAGTCAGGTTCCTCAAGAAAAACAAGTTCTCCTTTGATTTCAGCTTGAAAAGCCTTGGAATCGATGCCAAGGAGGCAAGGCTGATCTTCTCCTTGGGCTTGCCCTATATGATACAGCGCCTTCTGGTATACAGCTCGTACTTGGCAATCAGCGGACTGGCAAACCCTTATGGGCTTGTGGCTGGCTCTGCTGCCGGGGTTGTGTCCAAGATCAATGGCTTTGCAACCATTCCTTTCAGCGCCTTCACTGTCAGCATATCAACTGTGGCAGCCCAGAACATAGGATCTGGAAGCATGAAGCGTGCACAGCAGACTCTTTACACGGGCTTTATCATGAGCTTTGCATTCGGGCTTCTGCTCTTTGTCCTTGTCCAGCTTTTCCCGCGCTCAATAATCTCGATCTTCTCATCAGACCCGTCTCTTGTTGATATTGCAGCGCCTTTCCTTTGCTATTATAGTGTAGAATACTTGCTTATGCCGTTCACTTGGTCCATGCATGGCTTCTTTACAGCCACGGGACACACCTTGATCCCATCGATTGACGGAATCATAGCCGCCGTCGTATGCCGAGCTCCCTTTGCGCTGCTGTTCTCAAGAACTCTGGGCATGGGACTCAATGGAATAGCCCTGGGAAGCGCCCTTGCAGTTGGAGGGGCGATCATCCCAGCCTTTATATTCCTCTTCTCTGGCATATGGAGAAAGCCCAAGATCAAGCTGGATGCAACAGGAGATTGTGATGAAAGCTAGCTATGATGTTGTGGTGATTGGAGGCGGGGTTGCAGGCTGCGCAGCCGCCCTTGCAGCGAGAAGGCACGGCAAGACTGTCCTTCTTATTGAGAAGCTGACGGTTCTTGGCGGACTGGCAACAACCGGCCACATAGCCATCTATCTGCCTCTGGATGATGGCTATGGGCGCCAGGTTATAGGCGGCATAAGCGAGGAGCTCCTGAAGCTGTCAGCCAAGTATGTCTATTACGGCGATGACTATTCCCGCTGGAAGGAGAAGGGCATGCGCTATGAATGCAAGTTCAACGCACCAGCCTTCAGCCTCGCTCTTGAGGAGGCTCTTCTTGATGAGGGAGTGGAGATACTTTATGACACTCTCTTTGTCGGAGCCGTTGTCGAGAACAATGCCTGCAAGTCGATCCTCACCCAGTCCAAGAGCGGAGAGCTTGAGTTCGGATGCAAGGCTGTTGTTGATGCCTCCGGCGATGCAGATGTATTTCACAGGTGCAGCCAGGCAACCGCTGTTGCACCTAACAACCTTGCAATCTGGCTGTATGCCACTGAGGCAACAAACCTGAAGACCCAGCTTAGAGGGGGAGCCGACGCTCCTGGGCTTAAGCTTGTCAGCCTAGGCACTGTTGACACCTCCAAGAGCCATGATGAGATTTCCAGGCCTTATTATGGGGACAGCTGCGAATCCATTACACGCTTTGTCGTGGATTCGCATAAAAGGCTTCTGGACTGCATAAAGCTCGATTCATCTGTAGTTCCCGCTTCCTTGCCAGGCATGGCGCAGATACGCATGGCTCGAAGGATCGAGGGCTGCTATGTGCTTTCCACAAAGGATGCGAATATGCACTTTGAGGATAGCATAGGAGGCACAGGCGACTGGAGAAAGCCAGGCCCTGTCTATGAGATTCCCTATAGGACGCTGATCGGCAGCACACTAGGCAATGTAATTAGTGCAGGACGATGCATAAGCACCTCCGAGGAAGCTTGGGAGATAATCAGATGCATACCCCAGGCGGCCCTCACCGGCCAGGCAGCTGGAAGCGCCGCCAGCCTTGCAATAGATGGTGATGTATGTCTTCAGTCTCTTGATGTCGAGAGCCTGAGGGAGACACTTAGAAAGGATGGAGTTATTCTTGATGTCAACAAGCGCTAGACTTACTGTTGTGGATTCAGGCGAGGTGGGATACAAGCCTGTGTGGGATTATGAGCAATGGAGGATTGCCATCACCAACGATAGTCCTCAGACTCACGAAGGCTGCATCCACATAATGGCTAGGCATATGCTCACCGATGAGGCCTTCATCCTTCTGGAGGGCCAGGCAAGCCTCTTGATAGGCAGCGGAGACCACCAAGTGGAAGGCGTTGAGAGATTTGATATGCAGAAGGGCAAGGTCTACGTGGTCCACAAGGCCACCTGGCATGCCAGCATCACAGCTGCCGGAACCAAGGTCCTGATTGTGGAGAACAGGGATACAAGCCCAGCCAACACTGAAAAGGTGGAGGTGGATCCCAGCCTTCTTGGCTAGGGCCAGCAGGGGCTGTCCTCGCCCTCGTAATAGCTGACGATCTCATTGCCCTTTCTTATGATGCCTCTGTCCAGGTCGTTGGTCTTGCCGCTGTCAGGATAGTGGCAAATGTCTCCAGCCTCAAGGGTCCCAAGATCAAGATGCTCAAGATCCGCATCCCCATCGTTGTATAGCTGGTGAGCCCCCTCTGGACCAGTGGGGAAGACGGCTATGTCGGCTTCCTTGACCCTTGTGATTCCCTCTGGCGTTCTAAGCAATGCTGAGCCGTGGAGAATGACAAACACCTCCTCGCTTTTCTCATGCCAGTGATAGGGATGGGAGCAGCAATGGCCTTGCAAGCGGCATCTTGCCATGCTGCTTTCTTGAATGTTGATCCCTCTTCTTTGCAGATCATTGCTGCCTCCTAGTAGAAAGGTTCCACAGGTGCCTCAAGTCCTGTTGCCCCGTTGATGAATTTCATCATCCTAAGCGCACATTCGTTGGCCACATCAAGGGTGCTGTAGCTTACAAGAAAGCAATGTCCAAGCACCCTTTGTGTTCTTGGCATGAAGAAGAAGTCATGGCTTACGCCAAGCTCCTCAAGTCTTTGGTCAAGCTTTATCTGGTCCTCCTCAAAGGTGTCGGTGTTTCCGCTTGCAAGGAAGGTTGGGGGATAGCTTGAGTCAATATAATTGAAGATACTGTAGGTGGTGTAATTGGGGTTGGACCTGTCCATTTCTCCAATATGAAGGCTTATCATTGCATCAAATAGCCCAGCATGCTTGATATCAGGATCATATAGGCCGTCATCAAGCATCACTGCCTTCAGCTCGCTTTCGCTTATCGACGGCACAATGCCATAGGCAGCCTGGGCTGCTGGGGGGGTGGCCAGGCAAGCATACTGGGCGGCCAGAATGGCCCCTGCTGAGTCTCCGCCGATAACGACCTCTCTCATGTCGAGCTTGAGCCCTGCCGCATTCTCCTTAAGGTATGCAATGACCTGGTTCATCTGGATTATGGGGGTAGGGAACTTATAGTCCGGGCTCAGGGCATACCTGACGGCCACCACGTTGTAGCCCTTCTCTGCAATGGCATCTATGAGGCTGGTCCTGTCAGTGTGCCTGTAGCAGGCTCCTTGCACCGGGCCGAAAAGAAATCCGCCTCCATGGATGTGGATCCAGGTAGGCCTGCTTGAATATTGGTCATCGGAATAGAGGATGTCGAATGTGCTGTTAGGATAATCATCGGCATAAGTGATGTCGTTCTTGTACACCACGTCGCTTTCCTTCTTGATTGCCTGGGTTGCCGCTCTTGGCACAAAGGTGTTGACGGGCTGGTCCTGATAGATGGATCTTTGAGCCTCCAGAAGCTTCTCCCAGTCAGAAAGCTCGTTTTTCATGAGACGAGAAGGAGAAGCAGGATGATCAGCAAGAACAGTCGTTTCATGAAGCTATGATAGCTCAGTCTTTCTGAAGAGGGAAGGCTTTCAGCCTAGACGAACATGTAGCCGTCCTTTCCATTGGCCTTCTGCGCATAGAGTGCACTGTCCACCTTGTGATAGAGCTCGTCAAAGGACTTTCCATCATCAGGGATCATGGCGATTCCAAGGCTTAAGGTCACATGATTCTTCTGGCAATCGCAGATCAGCTGAGCCCTGTCCTGGACATATTGCCTGCCTGGAACGCTTGACAGGAAGATGAAGAACTCATCCCCTCCAAGCCTTCCAAGCAAGTCCTTCGGCCCAAGAAGCCTGCTTATGGAAGAGGAGAGCTTTTTCAGCATATTGTCTCCAGATTCGTGCCCCTGGGAGTCATTCAAATGCTTGAAGTTGTCGATGTCAAGCAAGATAAGCGCGTGCTGGTCCTCGGGGGCTTCCTTAATGGCCTTGTTCATTCGGCTTATGAAGACAGACCTGTTCAGAACCCCTGTCAAGGGGTCTGTCTGAGCCTGCCTGATGGTCTCCAGTGCTGCTTTCTTCTTGTAGTCGATATCCTCAAACATCAGGTAGGCCTGGATCTCATTTGAGTTGGGATACTGAACCAGGTCCACTGTAAGGCTGATCCATTTTCCATTTAGCTGACGATATTCTATGGTGCTGGAGCGATGGCTTTGCTTGTATTGCAGAATCAGGGATTCTGACTGGAGGAACTCGATGAAGACCTGGCGATCCTCGCTCAGCACCCCTTGCTCTGCATAAAGCTGGATGATCTCATCAAAGCTTCTTGGCTCATCGGGCGTGATGAAGTCAATCAGGCTGCCTTCCTTGCTGTCCAGGGCCTGTATCTTGCTGATGTTGCATCTTATAAGGGTATAGGAGCTGTCGAGCCTGTCCTTGAGAGACTGCTGCCATTTGCTGAAGATCCCTTCCTTTTCCATCTGGTCTGTGACATCTACATAGGTGATGATTGCCGAAACAGGCTTGCCATCGCGGTCGAAGAGGGTCGTGGCGCGCTCTGTCATCCATCTCCAGCCTGTGGTGAGCAGCTTCTGGAAGGTCACTGAGCATTCCTTCTCTCCACGAGCGATCCTCTCATAGAAATCGATGTAGGCCTGAGCTGTCGACTGGGATATCTTGCCTAGCCGGACCCTTCCATAAGGTACATCCGGGATGATATCTTGAAGGTCAAGCTTGGCAGCTACATCTTCCTTTATGGTCAGGGTCTGACTGGCTATGTCATAGCGTCCTATTGTTGTGCCGTTATGGCGGGATGCCAGCCTATACTCCTCCTTGATATGCTGAAGGCGTTCCTTCTCCTCTATCTGCTCTGTTATGTCAAGCTGAACAGCGTTGAGTATGGCATGGTCTGAATCTGTGTTATAGGAAGTTGCCTTGAAGCTCATCCACTTAATGGCCCCTGACTTGGTCTTGCATCTGAAGATCAGGCTATGAACCGCTCCATCGTTCTTGGCATGAACCACAGACTGAAGAAGCTCGTTCATTCTGGGCCTGTCTTCCTCCGCCATGAGCCCCAGAGGATCCTTGCTGATCAGATTGACATACTCTTCCCTGGTATAGCCTGAGAAATTGAAGCAGCCATCGTTGAAGAAGAGGGCCTTGATTCCCTCTGGACCAATGCTGTAGGCCATAAGGCCTCCTGGAATTGTGCTGGTGAGAAGCTCAAGCTGGCTTTCTCGCTGCTTCTGCTCTGTTATGTCGCGATAGGTGCCGTAGATGCCTATGACTTCGCCCTTTGTGTCCAGTATGGGATACTTGGACGTCAGGACCACCAGGATCGTGCCTTGTGGACTGGGCAGGGACTCAAGCTTGTCGACTATTGCCTGGCCTGTGCTGAGAACCTTTAGGTCATTCACTGTGAACTGGCTTGCATACTTGGAGGAGAACAGCTCGGAGGCGGTCTTTCCGACGATGTCCCTGGTGGACTGCATCTTCGTCAGGGGCACCATGGACTGGCTGCAGCACAGATAGCGAAGGTCCTTGTCCTTGACATAGGAGATATCGCCAGAAGCGCTCATCATGGTTGAAAGAGCGATAGGAAGAAGCTGCTGCACAGACATCGTGTCTTCACTGAGCATTTCATAGGTGGCATAAAGCAGGTAGGATCCATTGTCTTTGGGAAATATGCTGGCTATGGCCTTGAAGCTTCGATATTGTCCATCTCCGCAGATTATTCGAACAATCATGCTGGCATTGCGCTTTTGCCTGATGGCTGACTGGATCTCCTGGATCACAAGCTCCTGGTCATCGGGGTGTATTACATCCAGGATGGTTCTTGAGCTGTAGTCAACAGGCTTTCTGTTCACCAGCTTCCAGTACTGCTTGTTGATGTGGATCACCTTCAGTCTCGAGCCGTCGAACTCATATAAGGTCGCTCCAGTGGGCAGATTGTCCAGCATCTGCATCTGGATCTGTTCAGCCTGCAAGGCCTGGCTTATTTCAGAGAAGTAGGAGTTGAGAAAGACTCTTCCATCTTCGGCCTTGGTGAACCTTGCAAAAAACATTGTCCATATGAGAGACCCATCCAGCCTTCTCAGCCTGAGCTTGTCAGTGACCTGGCCTTCTTCCTCATAGGCCTTGCGAGCATCGCTGAAGACCCTATCCATGTCTTCCTTGCAGATGCCCTTCAGCGCATCATCGCCATACGCCTCCATTATAGCCTGGCTTGATCCTCCTAGGATCTTGCATATGCCGTCATTCAAGTTCACAATCACAGCATGACTACCCTCGAGAATCTCCATGCGCATGAAGCCTCCCGGAGTGTCATTGACCAGCATCTGCATCTGAAGGGCATCCTGGTCGATCTTTCGTCCAAGGTCGCGACGAGTGATGATCATGGCTATGTAGTCAGCCACTGCCTTCAGTCTCTCAATCTGCTGAGCAGCCTTTCCTGGATTGTCCAGGCCAATGAAGCCTATGAGCTGGGACTCCCTGAAAAGAGGAGCTGTTATCAGGCTCCTGATGCCCATGTGCTGAAGAAGAGTGCGAAGGCCTTCATTGTCATCCCCAAGCCTGGATACATCGTCTATGGCAATGAACTTGCCCTGCCTGTACTCATCAAACCAATATTCGGCAATTGAGAGAGGCACGTTCTGAAGCGTGCTCATCTTGCTTTCAATGCCAGTGGTGCAGCGCTCGTAGGTATTGCTCAAGGTGCTGTCATTGTTCATCTCAATGACAAATGCCCTGTCTCCATCAAAATATCTGAGAAGGCGATCAAGTGTCTTGCTTATGGCCTGGTCATTGTCCGTCGTCTGGATTATGTCATGAGCCGCTTCATTGAGGAACTGCAGCTGATCGCTTGACTTCAGCGCCTCTGTGATGTCAGAGAACACTGTCACCTGGACTGGAACATCTATGCCGGCAAGGTGTGTGACTTTTATGGTGGCCTTGCACCATCTTATTGTCTTGTCAGGCATGATGATCCTGTATGTGACTGAGTCAGGGTGAGCAGGCTTGCCTGCGTTCATGACGGCATCCCTCACCTTTTGCCTGTCGTCTGGATGTACAAGGCTCAAGGCGGATGAGAGATCGCTCTTGCCAAGCTGGGATTCCTGGATGCCATGCATGCGATAGTACTGGGTGTTGGCAAAAAGGAACTCTGTGCGCTCGTCGTGTATGGCAACTGCGGTAAGGCCTGAGCTCATGACATCCATCACAGCCTGCAGACGGTCCTTGACCTTCAGCTCCTTCAGCCGGGAGACATGTACATCGGTCATGTCATTCAATACAAACAGCTGCACAGGCTCATCAACCCCATAAAGGTGGATTATGCTGACGTTGTTGCGTATG
>JAQVSP010000172.1 GCA_028700425.1 Sphaerochaetaceae bacterium
ACTCGCCATTGCCGTCCCAAAGCTTGTTCTCTATTGCAAACTCCTTCATGTTCGGAGCATGCAGGTAGTTCTCTGGATCGTCCTCTACGTAGAAGTCGATGCGGCAGCGGTTTGCACATACAAACACTGCATCCTCAGGAAGCCTGAAGGCGCACCACATCTTTCCACCATAGGCCTCAAACACCCATACATCAGTTCCATCTCCGATGGTCATGCACTCTGGAGATCCGTACCAGCCGCCCTCATTGAGCTTTTCGCCCATGAAAACAACAGCCTCGCGTGCTGTAGATGCATTCTCAAGCGCTGCATCCTGGAGCATGTAGCAGTCCCAGATTCCAAGGTTGTTCTTGAAAACAGCCCTCTGTTCCTTTGTCGTGCCGCAGGTGGACTCTGTCATGGTCACGCCCTTTTCGTTGGCGAAGGAATACATTGCATGCAGATACTGGTAAGTGTCCTTGTCATTGACATAGGAGTCGACTACCATTCCTCTTGCACCATAGTCCTTGACCTCAGGGAAGTTGGTGAAATCGGCGTCCTTGCGTCCATCTACAACCACTTCTCTCTCAGTTCCCTCTTCCAGCGATGGAATCAGCCAGAGCCTCAGGTCATCGCCAGTGGAGTCGCAAGTATGAGATGTCATGGTGGATCCATCAGCAGATGCAAGTCTGCCTACGCCGAAGATTATGCAAGCAAATACGCTCTGAGCTGAGATGATCAGCAGTATCAGCATTGCAATAAGAAGCTTTTTCTTCATTTTCTCCTCCTAATTTTCTATCTAAACAGACCTTGTCGGCCATGAATAGCTTGTTGTAAAAGCAGGCAAGCAGCCTTGCCTGCAGTTTCAGCGCCTACTTGCCTGCCTCTACAGGCTTGCAGTAGACAGTTACGACGTTTTCGGCATTGGCCGGATCGTCTGGGTTCTTCAGATAGTAGCCTACGCTGTCGATTCCCTGATTCTCCAGCTCCTGCATCTCAAGGTATGATGGCCATGAGCACACAACCTCAATGTCCTCATAGAACATTCCTGCCCAGTTGATGATCTCCATTGCTCCGGTAAGGTGGCGTCCTGTGCGGTACCACATCGGAGTTCCGAATTCCATATCATAAGGGAAGTATGTCAGGCCCTTGTCAGTGACCTTCTGAAGGAACTCGTCCTTTCCTTCAGTCATCAAGGCCTCTGTCCTTGGTCCAGTGATCTTGTCGATGAAGATCTCCGGGGTCTCCATAAGGAAGGTCAGGGCGTCCGACCAGTCTGCCCACTCTCTATGGGAAAGCCCATGAAGGGTGTTTGGAGAGGATGCCGACTTCATGAGGAACTGGTCAGAGAGATTCATTCCAGCCATCATGGCAATGTCCAGCGAGCTTCTCTCCGGCTCATAGTAGTTCATCTCGCCTGTGGCAAGGAAGGTCTCCCTGTCAAGGACCTTGGATGGGGCTACGTAAGTGGAGGTGACTGGGTAGAGAATCTCAGCCTCGTGCATGTCGATGGCTATATCGACGCCTTCGTTCCTGATGATCTCCATGATTGCATAGGCAGCTCTCTCGGTCACGGTTCCGTCAATCCTTCCAGGATATGTCCTGTTGAGGTTGCGGATGTCCTGGTAGGCCAGGTTCTGGCCTGAAGGATAGTTCACGTAGGTGAAGGGATCTGGCCACTGGTCAAGAGGATTGGTGTACCTGTCTCCAATGCGGAACTGAGAGGTTCCCCACTCAGACTCTACGCTGAAGAACATTGGGTAGGCATCTCCGAGCATTCCATCGGTTGACCCGCTGTAGTTGCACCTTGGGACTATTATGACCTTTCCCTTGTCGATCTGGATGTTCTCGATCATAAGGTAGGCAGCCATTGTTGAAGCCGGCTCATATGGGTGAGGACAGCCATTGAGGAACACTGTTCCGCCCTCGACTCCGGAATCGAAGATGAAGACAGGGCTGTCAAGCCAGGTGTTCTTCAGGGAGGGAACATAGTCGCTGAGCCACTTGATCTCGGTCAGGTCCTCAGAGGCGACAATGGTCTCCTTGTAGTGGCGAAGCTGCCAGAACTCAACAGCGGCGATGGCGCCGATGGTGAATATGACAACAAGTATGACGATCTTGATGATCAAGTTCGTCCTTGCAGGATTCTTGGTTTTTTCCATCTTTTCCTCCCGCCTACTTTATGTAAAGAACCCTGAGAATGAAGGGAATAAGGCAGTAAGCGTACATTATGTCAAACACATAGCCCTTGTTCGCCTTCCTCTTGAAGAAGCTCTTGAACATGCTGAGCGCAATGAGCCCAGCCATCACGAAGTAAAGAATATGAATCACGTTTTCAAGAAATACCATTTTCATATCCTCCTAATACAAGAATGAGAACGCGGTCGGCTTGATGATCATAACCAATGCAATAAGTCCGATTGCAAGGATTGGCACCAAGGCAGCCTTAAGGAAGCTGATGTAGGATTCCTTGTAGCCTGTTGTCTCGCAGGCAAGACGCCCGACAATCCTTGAAGGCGGCAGGCAATCTCCGATCGGGAAGATCAGCGAAAGAGCAGCGCAGATGACTGTGACATCCATTCCAAGGGTGTTGAACATGAAGATCAGCGGTCCGCCAAGAACGACAGAGCAGCCATAGTTGAAGCTTCCCTGGCATACAGGTCCTATGATCAGGATCAAGCAGTAGATCAGGACCAGCGGGAGTCCTACGAAGGTGCTTCCGATCAAGCCTCTGACTCCTGTTGCAGCCATTGCTGACTGAAGGACTCCGATGGAAAGAACGTTGGCCACCAACGGGAACACCTGCTCCATTGTACTGTCAACGATTCCAAGATACTGCTTGGCTGTGGTCTTCCTTGGGTTGCATAGAAGAGCGACTATGGCTGCGATGACAAACATCAGTGGCAGTCCAAGAACCGGAAGGCCCCATGGATCGTAGAGAGCGACAACGAAGAGCCCGACGATGGTCAGCACAGGGAGAACGATTCTCCACCATGTAAGGCCTTCGGTCTTGGCAGGAAGCTCATTGAGGATCTCTTCCTTGTTCTGCGGCTTTGCACCCCATCCGATGAAGACGATGGTGATTGCACCGGCGATAAGGATCGGCACCAGAAGCAGCCATGTGAAGCCGATATAAGGCATATTGGCCTGAGCAGTCATGAGCATTGTCCAAAGGTTGATTGGAGGCGCTGCAGCGCTCATTATGGCAAAGAAGAATATGAATACTGTTCTTTTCTTCTTGCTGATTCCAAGGTATTTAAGGACTGTGTCCACCAGCGGCCCCATTACGAAGATCGATACAGATCCAGCTCCAGTGAGGGCGCCGGGGATCAGCATCAGGATGCCCATGATGCTCATGACAATCCACTTGTTATTGACCTTCTGGACCAAGGAGCGGGTTAAGTTTGCAATTGCCCCGCTGTACGAGAATATATTCACAAATATGGAAGCGGCGATGAACAGCAT
>JAQVSP010000173.1 GCA_028700425.1 Sphaerochaetaceae bacterium
CAGTATTCTGATTGCCTGCTTGCCATCTAGGATCTCAATGCCCTTGGACTTAACACTATCCTCAAGTCGCTCTGTCATATAGCGGGAGGTATAAGGCCCTGCGCTTGTGGCTCTTCTATGATTGTCATGGTCCGTCTTGTAGCCGATGTACTCTCCATAGCGATTCACAGGGAAAGGCACTCCCAGCTGGGCAAGCCTGATGAAGCCAGGGGCTGATGATGCAGCTTCAGCCAAGGCAATGTCCCCATCGACACAGCGTCCATTGAAAAGGTCCTCTGCCATGCTTCTGACGCTGTCGCTGTCGCTGCCAGCTAGAGAAAGCTTGTAATAGGTCTGCTTATCAGAGCCTGTATTCCTGCTTGTTCCAGCTATCAGAGACTCGGTGATTATGACCAGGTCCCTTACGCCCTGCTGGTAAATCAGGTCTGCTGCATTAAGCCCGGCAGCACCTGTTCCAAGTACAACAACCTTGGACTGCAGGACTGGCAAGCCTTTATAGGAGCTTATTTCCTTCATTAGAGCCTCTTTATATGGAAACCGCCATCGACGTCGATATAGTTGCCGGTAGTATACAGGAAATCATCGCTAGAAAAAGCAAAGACTGCAGATGCAACATCCTCGCCTTCACCCCATCGGGCTATTGGAAAGGCGCCTTCTGCTATGAGCTTATTGTATTTGGCTTCAACAGTAAAGGTCATGTCGCTTCTAATGACCCCTGGACGAATCTCATTGACTATTATGCCATAAGGTGCAAGTGCATCCGCATAAACCTTTGTAAGCATCGAGATTCCAGCCTTGGAAACGCAATATTGAGCTCTATTTGGGGAGGAAACCTCAGCTGAACAGGATGAGACATTGATGATTGTGCCTCTTCTTGATCCAACAACCTCTTGCTTTATCATTGCATTGGCCACCAGCTGTGTCATGAACATATTGGCCTTAGTATTGGTGTCCAGGACCTCGTCCCAGCTTTCCTCAGTCATCTCAAGTATGCTGGCTCTTTCTTTTGGAGCTATGCCTGCATTATTGACAAGAATATCAATCCGGCCAAATCTTGACACAGTCAAGTCAACAGCCCTTTTTCTATCCTCGGAAGCTGATACATCTGCCTGAATGTAGAATGGATCAAGGCCAAGATCTCTTATCTGAGAGAGAACTGATGCACATTCAGCTTCGCTTTTCCGTCCTATGGCTATCACTTGACAGCCTTCCTTGGCAAACCGCATGGATATCGCCAGCCCTATTCCTCTGCAGCCACCTGTTATGATCACCGTTTTTGGCATTCTCTTTCCTCCGCTTCCTGCCTGTACTTCTTGTACAGCGGTCCATAGATTGCTGTGTCCCTCATTACGCATCCAGTCATGCCATGATCGCGCATTATCTGTGTGCACTTTGAGCAAGCCAGACAGCACTTGGCTCTTTGCATTCCGCCGTGTCTAAGGATGTCGACTGGTGCGTCTGGATAGGCTATAGCTTGTCGTCCAAGACCCATCATGGCACATCTTCCATCCCTGATGTTAGCGCTTCCCATGTTTTGGGCAAACTCTCTAAGCCAGCTGTAGCCATTGCCTATCACGGGGACGTCTCCGGCAGCCTTCTGAATCTGAGCTGTGAAATCAAAAAGACGTTCAATGCTCTGAAGCGGATGCTCGTCTGGAGTCGGTATGCCCATGCTTGACTGGTCAAAAGGCCTGGTAACCTGTGGATAGATGTAGTATGGGTTTCCAGCGCTGTTTGAAAGAAGGTTGACGCCTTGCCTGACCATTCGCCTGACAAGCTCCATCGGCTCCTCCGGCTTGAACTTCCACATGTCATGCTCATCTTCTCCGAATCCATAGGGATATGGGTGAGCATCAAAGACATTGAAGCGAGAGGCTATTATGAAATCATCACCTACAGCCTTTCGAACAGCCTGGATTATCTGCATTATCAGTGAAATCCTGTTTTCGAAGCTGCCTCCATAACGACCTTCTCGAAGATGTGATCCAAGGAGCTCACTGAGCAAATAGCGATGGCAGCACTTGATGTCGACCCCATCAAATCCCGCCTCTCTTGCAAGCGCTGCTGATTGAACATACTTGGGTATCAGGCTTTCCAGATAATCATCGCTTGCAACCGGCTCAGATCCATCAAGGCCAACCCTAGGGTCCAGAATTGGATCATGCTGGGTGATTATAGGAGCGGGATTGTGGCCTACAGGACGGCTATAACGGCCAGAGTGAGTAAGCTGGAGTATGGACAATGGGCTATAGCCATTGGCTTCATATGATTTTGTTCGGAGGTCCTTCAGCAAGAATGCAAAGGTTTGCATATTTGCCAAATTAATAAACATCGAGTGTTCATTTGCCCTGCCCTCCTGGAGGACAGCATTGGCCTCCCACCATACAAGTCCAGCCCCACCAAGGAAGAACCTTGAATAGCGCCTCTGAACAAGCTCAGAAGGAGAGCCGTCAAGCTCGCTATCACAGCCTTCCATTGGAAGAATGGCAATTCGATTGGCAACTTCATGCCCATTGATAAGCAATGGCTGTTTGAAAACTGACAAATCCTCACTGAGCTTAAGTTTCAGTGAAAGCTCATCAATCTTGTTCTGCAGCTCCGTCTTGTCCTTGAAGCTGAATCTTTGGTGATCTGACATCAGAACCTCCTAGGCCCCAATGTTATACCAGTTGTCTCTCTTTTGACAAGGACAAGATTTTTCCAGCATTTAAGATTTTTGTTGATTGCATATTGAAATTGACAATATGGGAAAAGTAGGATACTCAGTAGCTATGGATAAAAAAGAGCAAAAAAAGCTTATGAAAGCAAAGATTCCATGCACTGAAACTGGAATTGAGATTAAGCGAACTGTGTGCAACGTATGCTGTTCAGCTTTCTACTGCGGTCAGCTTGCATACATTAAAGATGGCAAGATCATTAAGGTTGAAGGAGATCCTGATCATCCCCTCAATAGAGGTTTTCTTTGCACAAAAGGCTTATCCACGAGACAATACATATATTCGCCAAAGCGTATCAAGACGCCAATGAAGAATGTTGGCGGAAACTTGGTTCCTATAAGCTGGGATGAAGCCTACAGTCTCATTGCCCAAAAGCTTAATGCAATAAAGCAATCTTATGGCCCAGAGGCTGTTGCCTTCTATTCAGGTATAGAGAAATGGTATCAGCCTTTCCTGCAGCGCCTTTCATACAGCTTCGGCTCTCCAAACTTCTGCAACGCAAGCGGCACATGCTTTGAGGCTGTCCATATGGCCTGGAAGCTAAGTGCAGGAAGGCTTGGACTTGCAGATTCTGCTAATGCGGGATGCTATGTCGCCTTTTCATTCAATCAGTTCTACTCAAGAAGCCCAGATGCAGTGCTGATGGAGAAAAAGCGAAAGGCCGGCTTGAAGTACATTGTAATAGATCCAAGAAAGACCCCTGCAGTAGAT
>JAQVSP010000174.1 GCA_028700425.1 Sphaerochaetaceae bacterium
CGAGTATCATGAAAGCATGTTATTGTTGCTTGATACAGCTAATCTGAAGGATATCCGCGAGGGTGTAGAGACCTTCGCCGTCAGCGGAGTGACCACAAACCCCTCAATAATGCAGAAGGAAGGCAATGTGGACTTCTTTGCCCAGCTTAATGCCATCAGGGCCATAATCGGGCCTGAACGCTCTCTCCATGTCCAGGTGACCGGGCAGACTGCGGACCTGATGTACAGGGAGGGCCTTGAGATTGCGCGGCGCCTTGGGGAGGGCACCTTCGTCAAGGTGCCGGCCACCATGGAGGGCCTTAAGGCCATAAGGCTTCTGAAGAAAGATGGAATCGGGGTTACGGCAACAGCCATAATGGACCTGTTTCAGGGCTATCTAGCCCAGATGGCAGGCTCTGACTGGCTTGCTGTCTACTATAAGCGCATGAAGAATGCCGGCATTGATGCAGATGAGGTTGTCAGGTCGCTAAGCAAGGCGCAGGCGAACGTGCTGGGCGCAAGCTTTGCCGACAGCTCCCAGGCTGCCTCTTGCCTGAGCCTTGGGGCCAAGGCTGTGACAGTCAGCTTCAGCGTTCTTTCCAGCGGCCTGGCAATAGAGCCGGTGGATGCAGCTGTCAGGGACTTTTGGCAGCGCTGGAAGACTATTCATGGAGAGCGTTCGATCCTGGATCTGTAACACAGGCTAGGTGCAGTTGTTATCAAGGGGTGAGGAGAGTTGATGATAGCCAAGATAGCAGCACTGCTGATCCTATTAGCTCTTTTTGCTGGATGCGCGACCAAGGCGCCAGAGAACCCTGAGTGGACCGAGATCCAGGAAGGCTGCAAGAAGGGCCAGCTCTATTGGGTCACCTCTAGTGCAGCCAGCCCAAATGCAGCTCTTCTGGCTTCAAGGGAAAAGCTAGCCAGATGGACTTATGATACAATCAAGTCCATACTGGATTCACTGAGCTCCTCTTCCAGGCTTCCCATTTCATTGAAGGGGGAAGATTCAAGGGAGCGGCTTGCTCAGCAGATTGTCGAGGCATCTGTCAGGCAGGCTGCGATAGACAGGACCTGGACTGGATCGACGAGCTGGGTGCAGATGTCGCTTGCATTGCCAGACATCCAGAAACAGGCAGCACTTCAGATAGGCCTGCTTGGCTTTAAGGCCGATGACCTTATTGTCGCAATAAACACAGCCCTTGAGGCTAGATTCTCCTAGGAGGGAATATGAGAAAGCTGGTTCTTTTCACCTTGATAGCAGCAGCGCTGCTTCTTGCAGGCTGCACAACGACAGGCGTCATCCGCCTTTCCGACAGCCAGGGCATTGACCTGTCCGGATACTGGAATGACTCTGACGTCCAGATTGTCTCCAAGGCCTTGATAAAGGATTGCATTTCCTCCTCCTGGCTAAGGTCCTTCAAGGGCAAGCCTGTAATAATAATCGGCCGCATCATCAACTCCTCAAGCGAGCACATTGATACAGCAATCATCTCGAAGAAGGTCGAGATAGCCCTCATAGAGTCCAACCTGGCCACAACAGTCGCCGATTATGACAACAGGGACTTGGTGATAGACGAAAGAACCCATCAGCAGTACTACGCCAGCGAGGGCACTGCAGCCGCTCTTGGCAACGAGACTGGAGCAGACTACTTCCTGCAGGGCTCTGTGAGAACCAACCTTGACCAGGTCAAGGGCAAGGCTGTTCGCACCTACTATGTGAGCCTTGAGCTTATCGACATCGAGACAAGCGCCAAGGTGTGGGTTGGAGAGAAGACGGTGAAGAAGTACATCACCAAGGCAAAGTACACATTCTGATATGAAAAACACAATATTAGCTATTGCAGCATTGGCTCTTCTTTGCTCCTGCGTCTCTCTTGGAAGCCCTTCCTGGATCAAGAGCACCTATGACTCGAGGCTGAAGGAAAAGGACTATCTCTGTGCAGTGGGAGCAGGGCCTGATCTTCAAGGGGCCTCCGACAGCGCCATGGCAGCTCTTTCAACAGTCTTCATCGCCCAGGTCGAAAGCTTCCAGGCCTATAGGATGACAAGCCAGGAATCCTCTGATGGAAACAATCTCGATACCTCAGAGCTTATCAAGACAGCCATAGTCACAAGCTCCTCTGAAATAACGGGAGCCCAGATCAGCGACTCCTATGCCAAGGATGGCGTCTATTGGGCAAGAGCGAGCCTGAACAGGAAGAAGGCCATCAAGCTTTATGAGGCTCAGGCCAAGGATCTTTCATCCGAGCTTGCCAAGCAAAAGTCGATTGCCCTGGATAAGGCGGGTGCATTTGCCAGGTTTTCTGCCTTGCGGTCCTGTCTTGGGCCCGCTGCGCAGGTTGAGGCCTGCTATGCAAAGCTGAGAGTCCTTTCAGAGAAGGCCTATGACAGCCCCATTGCAAGTCTAGAGACCTTGATCAAGAGCACAAGCGCAGACATCACCATCTCCATCGAGGCCGATTGCGATGCCTCAATCAAGGCATCGGTGCAGTCTGCCCTTGCCTCCTATTGCCAGAGCCTTGGGTTCAATGTCGATCCCAAGGGCAGGACAAGGCTTGTGTGCAAGCTTGACCTGTCGCCTATAGTGATGTCAGGCAGCCCCTATTGCTATACCTCGGTCTCCTTGAGCCTGTCAGTGCTAGAGGACAAGGCCGAATCCTTCAGCTATGCCTATGAAAAGCGCCTTGCAGCCCTCTCACAATCTGATGCTGACAGGAAGGCCCTCAATGAAGGCCTGTCCAAGGTCCTGGAAGCCCTTAAGGAAGCAGGAAATTGAAGAAGGCCCTTCTTCTGGCCCTGACGGCAGCCATGCTTTGCTCGTGCTCGAGCCTAGTGGAGCTGGGTGATGTGGATCACTATGCAGCAATAGGTGACTTCACCTATGCCTATGAGCAGTATCAGAGACAGGAGAAGGAAATCAGAAGCAGCCAGGGAGACCTGGTCTGCTGCCTGGACCTGGGCATGCTTGCCTACGCAAGCGGAGCCTATGCAGAAGCTGCAGGAAGCCTTGAGACTGCAAGCCGTCTCATCGACTCGCTTTACACCATCAGCATCAGCCAAAGCCTGGGCACCTATCTTTTCAACGACAATGTGCGCCTGTATCAGGGCGAGGATTTTGAGAGCGTCTACTCAAATATCTTCTCGGCCTTGAGCTACCTGAAGCTTGAGGAGCCTGAGGATGCCCTGGTTGAGATAAGAGCCAGCATAGAGAAGCAGTCGCTTCTCAAGTCGCGCTACCTTGAGGAGGTCCAGAGGCTTGACCAGCTTTCCCTGTCAAGGGGCTATAGCTTCTATACCCATCCTCAGTCCTCTCGCTTCTCGTCTTCAGCCTTGTCCTATTATCTGGGAATGGTCATAGCACGGGCGCAGAAGGATTACAGCACCTTCGAATACTGCCAAGGCGCTG
>JAQVSP010000175.1 GCA_028700425.1 Sphaerochaetaceae bacterium
CACCTTGCCGTTGACCTGGATTACGACCTCGATCTCGGTATCCTTGGTGAGATGCTCCTCATAGACAGGCCATGAGGCATAGGCAAGGCTTTCCTTATGGCCTTCCAGGCTCCAGAGCTCTTCACTGAGGTGTGGAGCATAGGGGCTAAGGAGAAGAATGAAGTCAGTCCAGGCAGAGCGAGGCAGGGTCTCAAGCTTGTAGAACTCATTGACCATGACCATCATCTGGCTGATGGCTGTATTGAAGTTCAGGGTGCGGGTGTCCTCCGTGATCTTCTTGATGCTCTTGTGCATCAGCTTCTCAAGGTCGGCTGGCACTGGGATATCAGCTCTTGGATGCTCCTCATTGAGCCTCCAGATCCTATCCAGGAATCTCCAGATTCCGCTTATGCCTGTGGTGCTCCAGGGCTTGGAAAGCTGAAGCGGACCCATGAACATCTCATAAAGCCTCATGGAATCGGCTCCATACTCGTTGATGATGGCATCTGGGTTGATGACGTTCTTGAGGCTCTTGCTCATCTTGGCGATGACCTGGGTGAGCTCTGTGCCTGTTTCCATCTCAAGAAACCTGCCGTCCTCGGTCTTCTCGACCTTGTCCGCTGGGACGAGGACCTTGTCAGGCCTCTGGTAGGCATAGCTTGTGATCATGCCCTGGTTGACCAGCTTGTGGAATGGCTCGGAAGTCGAAACAAGCCCAAGGTCAAACAGCACCTTGTGCCAGAACCTTGAATAGAGCAGATGGAGCACTGCATGCTCTACTCCGCCCACATAGAGGTTCACTGGCATCCAGTACTTCTCCTTCTCAGGATCGACGAATGCCTTGTCGTTATGAGGATCGCAATAGCGGAGATAGTACCAGCAGGATCCAGCCCACTGAGGCATGGTGTTGGTCTCTCTCTTGGCAGGTCCTCCACAGACAGGACAAGTGGTGTTGACCCAGTCCTCGATGCCGGCAAGGGGCCCCTCGCCTGTTCCGGTCGGCTCATACTTGTCAACCTTCGGCAGCTCAAGAGGAAGCTGATCCTCTGGAACGGGGACTATTCCGCAATGCTTGCAATGGACCAGTGGAATCGGCTCGCCCCAGTATCTCTGGCGGGAGAAGAGCCAGTCTCGGAGCTTGAAGTTCACTGTCTTATGGCCAATGCCCTTCTCGCTGAGATAATCTGTCACCTTGTCAATGGCATCAGCCTTGTTGAGGCCATCCAGGAAGCCGCTGTTCACATGGATTCCATCCTCGGTCCAGGCCTGCTCCTGTACATCAACCTCGCTCTTGAGAACCTCGACGATGGGAAGGTTGAACTTCTTGGCAAAGTCCCAGTCCCTGGTATCATGGGCAGGAACTGCCATGATGGCGCCAGTTCCGTAGCTTATGAGCACATAGTCAGCAATCCACACGGGGATCTTGGTCCCGGTCAGCGGGTTGATGGCATAGGTGCCGGAGAAGACTCCGGTCTTGTCCTTGGCAAGGTCGGTTCTCTCCAGGTCGCTCTTGAGAGATGCCTGCTTGATGTACTGCTCGACAGCTTCCTTCTGGGAGGCTGAGGTTATCTTGGAGATGAGAGGATGCTCTGGGGATACGACCATGTAGGTCGCTCCAAAGAGAGTGTCAGGGCGTGTTGTAAAGACCTCAAGGGTCTCCTTGAGTCCATCAAGCTGGAACACAACCGATGCGCCTTCGCTTCTGCCGATCCAGTTGCGCTGCATTATCTTCACGCTCTCTGGCCAGTCAAGCTCTTCAAGGTCCCTGAGAAGCGCCTCAGCATAGTCTGTGATCTTCAGGACCCACTGTCGGATGTTGCGCCTTGTGACCTGGGTGCCGCAGCGCTCGCAGCGGCCTTCCTTGACCTCCTCATTGGCAAGACCTGTCTTGCAATGAGGACACCAGTTGATAGGCTCCTGGGATTCATAGGCCAGGCCTTTCTTGTAAAGCTGAAGGAAGATCCACTGAGTCCAGCGATAGTATTCCACGGCATGGGTGGCAACCTCGCGGTCCCAGTCATAGCTTAGGCCAATGCTCTTGATCTGGCGTGTGAAGTTGGCAATGTTCCTCTCGGTGGTCACCTTTGGAGGTGTGCCTGTCTCTATGGCATAGTTCTCAGCAGGAAGGCCAAAGCTGTCGAACCCCATTGGATGAAGCACGTTGAACCCATTCATCCTGAGGAACCTGCAGTATATGTCTGTTGCAGTATAGCCCTCCGGGTGGCCTACATGCAGGCCGGCTCCGCTTGGGTAAGGGAACATATCAAGGACATAAGCCCTCTTTTCCTTAGGGAAGGAAGGGTCCTCAGTAGCCCTGAAGGTCTTGTTGTCTTCCCAGTATTTCTGCCATTTCTCTTCAATCTCTTTAAATGGATATCTACTCATGGCGTCTATCATAACCACCATCAAGGTTTAATGCAACCAAGTCAATAAAGAGTTAGGGAGGGTTTTCACCCTCCCTAGCCCCAGAGATATTCCTTATTAAGAAAATAAAGAGCAGAACTATTCAACAGTCATGGTGAAAACAACCTCACCGGAGTAAACACCAGCTGCCAGCCTGATGCGGTCCTTGTTGACCAGCTTCAGGTGAAAATTGATATAAGTCTCATCTATGAACCTTCCAGGCTCAATTGTCAAGACAGGCCATGATAGATCATTGCCAAGTCCATCAACGAAGGCCACACCTATGGGATAGCTTCCATTGGTTCCCTTAAGTCTTAGCCCATAGGAGAATGCTTCAAGCTGAATGGATCTTGTCACATAATCCTTGGGCATATTGTATGAGTACAGGATCTCATACTCTCCAGACTCAACTTCATATTCAGTATTAAGCACAGAGAAGTCCTTGAAGTCGATGGTATCGACATCCTCGGTGCCCTTCTCTGATGTAGCATCTGCCACCAGGCGAACGGAAAGAGGCGCAAACGGAATTGTGCTGGAAAGAACAAAGGTATCGGCAATAATCGTCTCAGCACACAAGCTTGTAGCAACCAAGAGCAGTATTATGACTATCGCTGAGAACTTCTTGCTTTTCATTTCCCTATCCTTCTCTCTCCTCTCATTATAGAACTTGGCTGTCGCAACAGCCAAGCCCTTTCAATAACTTTATTTACAACTGACCCTTAGACAGTTGCAATGTTCAGTCTTATGGTGTTCTTGTAAGTGCCTGCGCCAAGAGCAGGAACTCCAGTCCAGCTGACAGCAAAGTAGCCTACAACCTCAGGTGTTTCAGAATGGTCAACCAGGATTCCCTTGCTATAGGTCACTGTCCATGAATTTACAGTTGGAGTCAACCTGTCTGCCTTAAGGAAATTGACCAGGCTTGAGGAAACATGCTCTTCTGCATAAGGATTGGCTCTGATGTCTGAACCGTTTCCATTCTGAAGCACAAATC
>JAQVSP010000176.1 GCA_028700425.1 Sphaerochaetaceae bacterium
GATCCATTGCTGACAAGCTGATATCTCGCATGTATGCCAATGGATCCCTGGGCAAGGTCGGGGCCTTCTTTACACGATGGGTTGCTAACGGCATCGAGGAAGGCTCTGAGGAATTCGTTGAATCCATAAAGGACCAGATCATGGAGAACTGGGCGTACACGCTCTCTGACATCGATGTTCCGGACAGCAAGAAGGCCTTCTCGAAGGAGACCCTTGGCAGTGCTGCAGAGGAATTCATATGGGGAGCTGCATCAGGCATGATCCTTGGCCTTCCAGCCGACATCATCAACACGAATGCTGATGCAAAGGCTGCAGCTCAGGAGTCTGAAAGGCTCAAGACTCAGGCAGCTGCAATCCCGTCAAAGGATGCATATGTCAACCTCAACAAGGACACTTCAGTTCTCAGCTATATGAATGAGGCCGAGCGAAAGCAGACCCTGGCTGACATATGGGAGAAGCAGCAGGCAGCGCAGGATGCTTCATCAGAGGACACTTCTGAGCTGAAGACCATTGATATTGACGACATCGACCAGCCGGACAACATCGGAGAGGAAAGCCAGGACGGACAGGTTGTTGAGGGAATAGCCTCTTCACTGCCTACAAAGCCCATCCAGCGCCTATCTGACGGTAGGCTAAGGACCCAGGAAAGCGATACTTATAGGACCAACACCGATGGATCCGAGACTCATACCCTCAAGCTTGGAAGCGTAGGCACTTCACAGCGCTATGGCACTGTTGACTACACCATCAATGGCAATGAGATCACCATCGACTCAATCAAGACAAAGCAGGGCTATGAGGAGATAGTCGCTGATGCTGTCACAGAGCTGAGCCGCAGATATGAGGGTTACAACCTATCCTGGGATCCTGAAACCATTGCACAGCAGAAAGTCAAGGCAGATCTCACAGAGGCCAATCCTCGAGGAAAGGAGTTTGGGCTTAATTATTATGACAAGATCACGGACACCGATGCAGCCATAAGGCTGGCCAATGGTATCAGGAAGACATTCCCTAAGCTCAGCAAGGATGAAGCTACAGTTGCAGGCCAGATCCTTGAGCTTGTGGCCAAGAGCCAGGGAAAGACCACAGCGCAGTGGATGACAGACAACTTCCAGGGCTTTCAGCAGAAGGACCTCGGGGAAGGCAAGAAAGGCGCTGTTGAGTTTGTCGAGACCGAGAAGGGAGCAAGGGCCTTGGTCTATGCTTCAGAGAATGCTGATTTCTCGACCTTTGCCCATGAGGTGTTTCACGTTGTCAGAAGAACAACTGACCAGTCCCAAAGCCTTGCATCAGCTATGCAGGAAGCCTCCAGGACCAGCGAGTTCAAGCAGTATGTCAAGGAGCATGAGCAGATCATCCACATGAGCGCAGAGGAGGCTGTTGAGATCCTGAAGGCCTTTGGCGACAAGTGGACCGTATCTCAGGAGGAGCTTGCAGCCACTCTCTTTGAGTCTTATCTCAGAGATGGCGCTACAGCATCGCCCAAGCTGAAGAACCTGTTCCAGAAGATAGCAGACTGGTTTGTCCGGATCTACAACAAGATCAAGTCAACTGTGAAGATGGACGACAGGATTGTCTCTGCCTTTGACCAGATTCTTGGAGGAGACACGGAAGTTTCCAAGCAGTTCAATAACGCCAGTCAGGAAGCTGATAACATAAACGGAAAAGTTGATAACGAAAGCGAGGAAGCTGGTAACACTCTTTACCAATCTGCTGATGGTAGGACAACGGTTGATCCTAGAACACTTGTGGTAAGACGGAATACCACTGAGGACGGTATCAGAAAGACAATCGAATATGGTGGCATGCCCATGCCATCATTGGCTGTAAGCAAACCGGACATGCCCCATGAAGGCTATGGAGGAATAACACTTGTTGGAGACAGGGCACTTGGTGAACGCCTAATGAAAAACGGTGATATCTACGAAAGGGATATATGGTCACCGACAGTACCAAGACCTGAATACAAGGTCAATAAAAAGAAACTCGATACTTATAATGATAATGCATACAAGTGGGCGAAAGAACTTGGAATACAAGGCGAGACAACAAGTTCAATGTATTCGACAGATTGGGCTACACCGGAAAACCTTTACGACAAGGCGGGCTATTACAATTTGGCAATGCTTTATGGTTATGCGAAAGAGCACGGCATAGAGTATTCAGACCACCATTACACTCCGAAAGCCCAATATGACATCAGGATAATTGAAGCTGCAAAGAAATGGGGAGAAGAAAATGAAACGAATTATCTCGATTATGCAGATAGGGAAAAATTTGCAAAAGCAATCGAACCAGCTGTCGATGCCCATTTGAACGATTTATTTGCCAAAATTGGAAGCGATAAAAAGAAAGCCCAGTGGGACTGCATGAAGGAATACTATTCCAGCAAGAACTATAGCAAGCTGGACTCAATTCTCAACTACAGCATGAAATACGACCCTAACACAAAAGAGCTAGATGAAAAAGAGCTCAAGGAGGAACTGCAGAGCAAGATTGATAAAGACAGTTTCAAAAAATGGTTCTATGACATGATAAGTCCTGCATATGAAGGCCCATATTTAAAAATCGGCAATAAATGGGAGCCTTACAATGCCGACACAATGGCTAAGGCCATGAGAAGGGAAACATTAAAAGGAAGCACAAAAAACAGTTTATTTGGCTATACTCCAAATCAGGCTGTCGCAAGTGATGCACAGGCCCTTAATACAAGGAAAAAACTTAAAGAAAGCGAATACTTGTTGAACTACATTGACGGCTTTAAAAGCATGACTGATGAAGTAAGCAAATTGAGTGAAAAGTACATATCCCTGGCTCATGAGAATTACAAACAAGAAAACAGTTATTACGGCGCATTTGATGCTTTAGAGTGGGCTTCATATGCAATAAGAGATTACTACAGGGGTGGGAGAACAAGACAGTCCATGATTAATGGGCTTGAAAAGAATTACTTTACAGCAACAGATGACCTGGTGGATGCGGGAATGGCTTTTGCGGAAGGGTTGAAGAATCAGCCTAGATCATACTTTGAAGCAAAGCCAAAAGAAGTAATGCAATTGTCGGACTTCACCGCCGCGCTTGTACCAGAAGACGTGCCACAGGACATTGTGAAAGCCCTTGAGGAAAGTCAGCTTGAGGTTATTAAGTATTCTGAGAACGGCAGACAGCAGGCCATGAATGAGTTTGTATCAAGGAACAATGATATCCTTTTCCAGACCGTTTATCATGGAAGCGGAGCTGACTTTGCAAAGTTCAATCTGGACTTTGCTGGAACTGGAGAAGGCGGTGAAATGTTCGGATGGGGAATATATACTTCTGAATCCATGAAGATAGCAGA
>JAQVSP010000177.1 GCA_028700425.1 Sphaerochaetaceae bacterium
TTTCAATCCTCGCCTCCCGCGAAGGAGGCGACCTTTCTTGTGCTTCAGGCTCTGGGTCGTACATGAGTTTCAATCCTCGCCTCCCGCGAAGGAGGCGACATGCAGGCCGTCTCGATAGGCTCTGGATGATAGATGGTTTCAATCCTCGCCTCCCGCGAAGGAGGCGACACTGAAATAATAACGCCATTCTCAGTTTCTTTACAATGAAAAGCAATACTGTTCCTTATATTCAGTTATCAATCCTTCTCTATGGTTAACAAAGATCAACTAAAAATAGTGCGAGCTTCCTAGGCTTTTGATGATTGCTTTATGCTCGCACTAAATTATCAAGATATCATCCTGTGCAAAGGCAATTTGTTTTCCTACCTGCTCAACCTTGGACGTATAATGATTTCCAAGATAATAAAACCTAATGCTGTCTTTCTCAGCATCAATCAATTTCTCTAACTCATGCTTTAACAGTAAAAGCTGTGAAGGATTTAATAAACATTCAAATACTGAATTCTGGACACGCTGTCCATGCTTGACACATGCCTTTGCAACTCGTGAAAGTCTTCTTTTCCCTTCAACGGAACTACATTCAACATCATAAGTTATCAAGACCATCATACTTATTTCCAAAATAGAGGGGGATATTTGTTTAAATCCCCTCTAATATAACGGCCTAGAAGCTGTGCTTGCACAAAAGGAACCAAGCCCCACTCTATTTTCTCCTCCAGAAATGGATGTGTCAGTACTTCTTTTTTCTTTTGCTGCCACGCTAAAAGGAAGGCTTTTTTTCCTTCTTCTGTTAAAAAGACAGCCCGTGTATTTTGCTTGTGGAAATGCCCTGGGTTGATTATTCTCTGGTTAATGCAAGAAAGCACAAACCGATCTACAAGAGGAGCTCGCAGTTCTTCCATCAAGTCCAAGGCCAAGCTCTGGCGACCAGGCCTTTCTACATGCAGGAATCCCCCATACGGATCTAAGCCTACGCTTTCCAAAGCACTTGCACAATCATGAGCAAGCAAGGAATAGCCAAAAGAAAGCATAGCATTAACAGGATCCAAAGGTGGACGTCGATTCCTATCGGTGAAGTTAAAACTCTCCTTTTCCCTAAATACCATATCGTTAAACAAAGAGAAATAATACTGGGCTGCAAGCCCTTCTTCTCCCATAAGATCCTTGATTGACCCAATATCCGAAATAGATATAAGGAGTTCTTGAAGAATAGCAGTTTTTCGCTTGAAAGCCTGGACATCAACCTGCTGCTCATGATCTCGGGTCGCTCTCTCCAACACCCATTTGCTATTATGAATTTTTCCAATAATAAAGTTCTTTGCTATGGCAAGCCTCTTTTGAGAATCATCAATGATGCGGTATTGCTCATGACGTAGTAAAATATTGCCCTTACATCCGCAAGAGGATCTACAAAGGAACCTACCTTGGGTTGAGAAGAACGCAACACCTTTCCCATTCTGAGCACAATACCCAAGAAGAGCTGGGCTTATTCCTTTATATCCAAAATAATTAATATTCTCTATTGTCAATAATGGTATCTTTGCCACCTGCTCTTCGCCAACAAGCACAACGATGTTTTGGTCTTTAAGACAAAGATAGGCATCTTCACTGGTAACATATAGGGTATTCAACAGGTTACGCATTCTCGCCTCTGATGAACCTGTCTATGTAGGAGCTTGCATCCTTGTCGTAAATCTCGGGCTTACAGCTGTCAATCAAGGAACAGCTCTTGCAATGTTTTTTCGGTGCCACTTTCGGTGTATACCCTCTTATATAATACTCTTGCATTTCACCTGCCATGGCCAAGACTTGCTTTCTAAGATCCTCTGATAACAGAACCTCCTCCCTTCTTCGAGTTTTCTCATAAAACAGATAAGCAATAGGGATGTAAACAGAGAACATCTCCTCCAGGGCAATTGCCTCTGCACACAATTGAAAGCGATCAGCAGGATTCTCTTTTGAAGAGCCTCTTTTGTATTCTATAGGGACAGGCTGCCAGGCTCCTTCATATCCATTAAGTGTGGCCCCTTCTTCTGCTTTGTGAAACTCTACACAATCACATTGACCAACCAGACGAAGCTGATGAGAGACTACTTTTAGTCCACGTTCGTTAATAATATCCCCTCTTCTTTCTATTGAGCATTCATCATGAACCCGCTCGTGCAAAAGGATCCCTTCAGTGGTCAAGGCATTATCATCCCAGCATTGCTCTATATGAATCAATGCCCACTGACGCCGGCAAAAGCAAAAATGCTGTATGCCAGACATCAGCAGGTACTCATCTTCAGACTTCATCATCTTTCAATGATGCTTACACCTTCAGGGAGGACTTCCTTATTCAAGGTGATGATGTAATCAGAGTAGGATCGAGGCACTTCACATCCATCCTTTCGCTTCACATCTACAGCATCAAAAAGCTTCCAAGCAGGGGCATTACCAAGTGCAGATTCATGCTTGAAGATGATAAGCTTGCGAACAGCCATGTTGCCTCTTGCAGCACTATGATCATCCTCGAACATATTATTAATGGCATCCCAAAGCAATGAAAGATCTTCTTCACTGAAACCTGTTGTTTTCTGGGCGAGGTTTGCAGAAATGTATCCATTCATCCGATAAAGGCCATATGGAACAATGAACTTTCTCCCCATCTCGGTTTGTTTCTGATCTTCCGCCCTTGTAATTGCAACCCTTGTGATTGTGATTTCCCGAGCTAAGATTGGGTCTATGCTCTTTGCAAATCCAAGCTGTACAGGCCCTCTGACCTGTCCGCAGTTCAAGTTTGCCTTGACAAAGGTGGTCATGACGGCGCCAAAGGTGCGAATGTCGTAGTAGTTCGAACACATGAAGTCCTTTACCTTAACATCCAGGTCTGGATCATCCTTTCCCTTCTTTAGAGTTGTAGGATCATCTACTCCAAGATATGACCAAGCCTCTGCATCGCTATTGTTAAGAGGAGTGCCTTCCTTGATGTAGATCTTATATCCAGGAGCATCGTTTTTAACAGTCTGTATATAGTTTCGGATCTTTCGCTTTATGCAGACATCAGTCACCAATCCATATCCTGTCTCTGGATCGATACGTGGCATGTTGCCAGCATCTGGATCCCCATTTGGATTACCATTCTCAACATCAAACAAGACTACAAAGTCATACCTATTCTTGATTGCTTCCATCATTTATTCTCTCCTGTCGTTTCCTTCTTCTCAAACCTTTTTTGTGTTTGATGATAGTAACCCAAAATGTATGCCCCCTGCTCAT
>JAQVSP010000178.1 GCA_028700425.1 Sphaerochaetaceae bacterium
AGCCCTTGATCTACCAGGTAAGAGTCACAGAGGATGAGAAGCAGTTCCTCACCTATGCTCGCGAGCATCACATTGATTATCTTCAGCTTATGAAAGGGAAGAACTAGCCCCTGGCTCTCTCTGGTGCAGAGCGATGCTTCATGTCTTATACGAAGAGGAATATCCTGCCTGCGCCTTTATCCTGAAAAGCTTTTCAGCAAGAATTCATGCGTTCTTTTGCTGCGCCGCTGGCTCCAGGAGCCTATTTTCAGAACCTTAAGACCAGACAGTTGATAGAGGTCGCTCAAGATGGAGCTTATGCATTGGCTTGGTTTAAGGAATGTTAAGTTTTTACTGCAGCAGTTGCATAAAAGCTTGCTTTGCTTGATAATCGATAAGGTGACAAAGGAAAGAATGTGACATTGCAGCATAGAGGAATGTCCTCATCTCAGTTAATAATCCTAGGTTTTGCCTTGACTATAACGATAGGCGCCTTGCTGCTTTCCCTGCCCTGTGCAAATGTAACAGGCAAGCCTGCAAGCCTTGGCGATGCCATATTCACAGCCACATCGGCAGTCTGTGTAACAGGCCTTGTTGTACAGGATACCTGCACTTACTGGACCTTATTCGGACAGGCTGTGATCATCTGTCTCATACAGATTGGTGGACTAGGGGTTGTGACAATGTCTGTGGCCCTGTCAATGCTTTCAGGAAAGCGAATCGGCCTTAGGCAAAGAAGCGTCATGAGAGACTCAATCTCCTGCCCCCAGATAGGAGGCATTGTCAGGCTGTCCGGCTTCATCCTGAGGGCCACCTTTGTCATTGAAGCCTTAGGGGCCTTTGCAATGTCCTTTGTGTTCTGCAGGCAGCTTGGGCTTGCCAAGGGAATCTGGTACTCTGTCTTTCACTCCATTTCTGCATTCTGCAACGCCGGCTTCGATCTTATGGGATTCAATGGCAAGTTCAGCTCGTTTATGAGCTTTGTTAAAGAGCCCCTGATAAACATCCCGATCATGGCCTTGATAATCATCGGAGGCCTGGGCTTTCTGAGCTGGTCGGATATAAAGGCCAACAAGCTTCACTTTCGCTACTACAGAATGCAGACCAAGGTCATCATCTCATCGACAGTCGTGCTGATCCTGCTTCCTGCTGTCTTCCTCTTCTTTCTTGAATTTTCAGGCATGCCCCTTGGGCAAAGGATCCTGGCCTCTCTTTTCCAGTCTGTGACACCAAGGACAGCTGGATTCAACACTGTTGACCTTGCTGCCTTGAGCCAGTCCGCTCTAGTGCTGATGATCTTATTGATGCTGATTGGAGGGGCTCCAGGATCCACTGCAGGAGGCTTGAAGATAACAACAGTCGTGGCTCTTCTTGCCTCGATGGTGTCAGTTTTCAGGAAAAGATCTCACATAAGGCTTTTCAGGCGCACTGCTGCTGATGACACTGTGCGCAATGCCTCGGCAATAATGAGCCTGTACTTGATGCTGCTGATTGCAGGTGCAATGGTGATCAACAGGATAGAGGGCATTGACTTTGTATCGTGCCTTTTCGAGACGACATCGGCAATATGCACAGTAGGCTTGACAACGGGCATCACTCCAGGCCTTGGGGCTATGTCACGGGCCATTCTTATAACCTTGATGTTCTGCGGAAGGGTAGGAGCCCTGACTCTTGTCTTTGCCGCCGTTTCAAGCAGATCAGATCAGCTTTCACAGCTTCCGACCGAGAAGCTGACTACAGGCTAGGGAGAATATATGAAATCAATACTGCTTATCGGACTGGGAAGATTCGGGCTTAACATTGCTAAGAAGCTCAAGGAGATGAACCAGCAGGTCTTGGCCATTGATTCAAGCGAGACTCGTGTCAATGATGCAATGAAGTATGTAACAGACGCCCAGATTGGAGACAGTACAAACCAAGAGTTCCTTTCAACGCTTGGAGTCAGCAACTTCGATGTTTGCATTGTTGCCATAGGAGACGATTTTCAGAGCTCGCTTGAGACAGTCTATCTTCTTTCAGAGCTGAAGGCAAAGAAGATAATAGCCAGGGCTTCGAGGCTTGTCCAGGAGAAGTTCCTTCTCAGAAACGGAGCTGATGAGGTTGTCTACCCCGAGCGGCAGCTTGCTAACTGGACTGCTATTCGATGCTCATCTGACAGCATCCTGGACTACATTCAGCTGGATGAAGGCCATTCAATCTTTGAAGTGACCGTTCCTGAGGAATGGTATGGCAAGACTGTAGGGAAGCTGGATGTCAGGAGAAAGTACGAGATAAACATAATCGGCATTAGGACAAAGGGGAAGCTGAACCTAAGCATTACTGCTGATACAGTATTTGAGGAGGGGCAGACCGTGCTGGTGCTAGGGGCATCGCATGCGGTCCAGAAGTGCTTTAGGCTTTAGGCAAGGGGAGTATAGATGAATATCTTTGACGAGGCGTTTGGGGCTTGCTTCCCGTTCTGGAAGGGCTTGAGAGAAGAGGACAGGTCAATGGTTCTATCTGCGACAACGCAGGTCGCTGTTGCCAAGGGAACCAATATATTCAGCCATAATGATGCTTATAACGGAGTCTTTCTCATAAAGGAAGGCTTGATCAGGGTGTATATCACCAATGGCGCAGGGCGCGACATCACAGTGTATCGTCTTAATGCTGGCGAGATAGGGATCCTGTCCTCCGATGCAGTGCTCCACGACATCATATTTGACATGAATGTCGAAGCCGAGGAAGCCTGCATATTATACTTCATACCCATTGATGCCTATCGAAGGATGAGCGAGCTGCTGGAAGTGAAGCTCTTCACTGCAGAGCTGACAATCAGCAGATATTCCGAGATCCTGTGGACAATGCAGCAGATTCTCTTCACAAGCTTCGACAAGAGGCTTGCAGCCTTTCTGGTGGATGAGACTGTCAGGACCAAGAGCGATGTCATCAATCTGACCCATGAGAGAATAGCCAGCCATACTGCAAGCGCCAGGGAGGTTGTCTCCAGGATGCTCAAGTACTTTGCTTCCGAAGGCCTCATTGAGACCAGCAGAGGCTCTATCGTAATTCTCGACAAGAAGCGCCTGAGGGCCCTGGCCCAATAAGGCAGCATTGATCTTTCAGCGTGAGATGAGCTTCCTGATTCCATTGACATCAAGAAGGTTGACAGTCTGAAGAGTTCCTTTCCAGAAGACGGCGAAGTTGTTGAAGGCTCCAGGCACAGCCTTGGCATCCTTCAGGCTCTGGACATGGATGAATGCCGCCGCAAGATCTTCAGC
>JAQVSP010000179.1 GCA_028700425.1 Sphaerochaetaceae bacterium
GTAGTTCTCCTTAGCGAATTTCTCTACTATGAAGCTCTTGCCTACTCTGCGGGCTCCCTTTAGAAGAAGAGCTGTCTTTCCTTCTTGTTTCTTCCAATCTATAAGCTTTTGATAAATCTTCCTTTTAAGTTCCATCTTTGCCTCATAATCTATATTACTGAATTATAATAATTTATCAAGAGCGATGCACGTTTTTTAGATTTTTAGAGAGTGCAATATGCACGTTTTTTAGATTTTTGAAGCTATAGATTTGCACGTTTTTTAGATTTTAACGGTTTTTATGAAAGTTCAACCAAGATTTGCGTTGACACCCAAATATATCCCTTAGGCTATTAAGTGACCAGTCCCTAATCAGCAAAGTTGCGAGGATTTGAGGCATTTTGCTGGAGTGATTGTTGCGTTTCTCTGGACCTGGCATAGACGGGACAGGAGCATGACTATTTCGTAGTCTTCTCCTTTAAACGTATGTACTCCGGCTCCCCAGCCTCGTTCATCCGGACTGCATAATGCTTCTTTAGCCGCTCGTGCTCTATCCTAAGCTTGAGGATCTCACGCCTGTAGCTTTCCTCGGTACGGTCAACACCCTCTGGAAGCACAGGCCCGAAATCGGCATCTGCCCTAGCAAGGCCGTCAAGGCCTCCTTCTTCGTACTGGACCATCCATTTCCTGAAGGCTGAATCGGAGATGTTGTTTGCCTTGCAGAAGTCGGATAGCTTGATCTGCATGTTCTTCCGGTCCTGGAGAATCAGGAATTCCTTCTCTAATGGATTGTAATGCTTGCCTATGGCTCAAGTAGACTCCTTTCCCTTGGAGAAGTCCACATCTCACCTAATCTCTTAAGTTTTTTTCACCTCTCCGTGTCTACTTTTACGATAGCATCAAGGATGCACAGTCTTGATTCTCTTTATTTTTGAAGTGGAGCCTGTCATGATAAATTGGCCAACAAGGCCTCGCTCGTCTACCTCATGCCTGAAAGAATCCCAAAGGCTTGGAAAAGCCTGCCATTCGTCAACTAGAATCGGAGTCCTCTTGTCCCTGAATGCCAAAGACGGAGCGTCTCCATAACAGTCTCATATTTTTTGACCTGGGTGATATCACCAAAATCAAATACCGATCCTGCCAACCTCCTTGAAGAGGTTGTCTTTCCACAAGCCCTGGGGCCTTCAAGTAAAACTGCTCCTCTTTCTTCCAGTTTATCAGAGAGCAACTGATCAAGTATTCGTCTCTTATAATCCACAGCTCTATCCCTTTATGTATCTTATGACATCATAAAGATTAAATCAAGATAATTGCGGGATTTGAGGCATTTTCGTTGCGGGGTTTGAGGCTTTCATTGGAGTAATTTGCGGTATTTCATTGGAGTAATTTGCGGTATTGTTACTTAAAACATTCAATTCTCCGCAATCTATCATCAATATTGCGGAGATTATATTGCTTGATCTCCGCATCTGCCTTATCCTAGCAGCATGGAGAGCTTCAAAGGCAATTACATATGGGAAAAGGCTTCCTGGCCAAAGTTTAATTGGAACCAGGTTCCAGTTGCTACAATCACAGAGCAAGTGCTGTTCAAGCAAGGGCTCTTGCTTGGAAGGATGAAAGGCATGGGAGCCGATGTGCATGCTGCAGGTACCCTTGAGAGCCTAGAAAATGAGATCATCGCATCTTCAGCTATTGAAGGCGAACATCTTTGCTCTTTTGATGTCAGGTCTTCTGTAGCCAGGAAGCTTGGACTGAATAACGTGATCCTCTCTGGCCTTGGCCAGGATCAGCTTGATGCAGCTCCTGACAAAGGAAGAGATCCTTCAGTTGTTGAGGTGCATATTGATGCAGTTCAAAACAGCAACGCTCCGCTTACAGAGAAGCGGCTATTCGACTGGCATAGGATGATCTTTCCTGAATCCATCAGCTATGGTTTCAGGATCAATGCAGGCTGCTATAGAACCGATAGAAAGGGTCGGATGCAGGTTGTCTCCGGACCGATTGGAAAAGAAACGGTGCATTATCTTGCGCCTCCAGCCAGCATTGTCCCCTTTCTTATGGATGGCTTTATCAAGTGGTTCAATCAGGATGCCAGAAGCCAAGGCCTGAATGCCATTCTTAAGAGCGCTATTACACATCTCTACTTTGTATCAATCCACCCCTTTGAAGATGGAAATGGAAGAATCTCTCGTGCACTGGCCGACATGGCGCTAAGCAAATGGTCGGGTTGTTCTGTCAATGACCATCTTTTCAGCATGAGTTCCCAGCTGCTCAAGGAGAGAAAGGAGTATTATGCCCAGCTTGAGAAGGCACAGATCAGCGAAGACGATGATATAGACATCACCTCATGGCTTCTTTGGTACATCGAGTGCATGGGAAGCGCCATCGACTCTGTCCTTGACGAACTGGATTCAGTTGAATGCAGGAGGCTTTTCTGGAGAGAAGTCAATCAGCTGGGCATAAGCAGCAGGCAGAGAAAAGTGCTGGGACTTCTGATAGCCAATGAGCTGGAAGGAAAGCTAAGCTCCTCCAAATGGGCTAAGATCTGCAAATGCTCCCAGGACACTGCAGCAAGAGACATCTCAGAGCTGGTTAGCCAAGGGATTCTGGCCAAGTCGGAAAGCGGAGGACGCAGCACAGCATATTTTCTTGTACACAAAAAACTTAAAGCTTAGACGAAAACAGAGTATGCAACATTAGCGATGGAAGAAGCATAAAGGCTATTATAAGCATCAGCACTATCTGGGCTTCTATTTATAAATCAGCTTTTGAGTATCTCTATTTTAAGACAAACTATGTCATTTATTAGCAGAAATGAAACATGAATAAAGTCTGTGGTTTGTATTACGACTTCATTATAATAAAATAAGGCTCTTTTCGTATAGTTTAGCTTTCTGAGACTTGCCGCAGTACTTCAGGCAGCTCCCTGCTCCTGATTTGTTGCATTGTGACTGCTTTCTTTCCCGGTGTGACCAGGTTCTTGAGGGTGTCCTTCTTCTCTGCCAGGCTTCTCGTCCTGTTCAGAAGCTTCCATGCCTCCCATGTGATGTACAGCTCGGCGTTCTTGGTAGCGAAGCAGAACCTGCTATGGGAGATTTCAGAGATGATCGAGTGCAATGAGTTTATCAATTGCAGGTTGTACGGTCCCTTTCTCGCCTCCGTCTTGGCATCAAGGGCGAAGTGGGCGAGTCCTGTGCTCTCGGCGTATTTGATCCCGCCTTTGCTCTTGTCGGTAACCAGGATTGACTGCTGG
>JAQVSP010000048.1 GCA_028700425.1 Sphaerochaetaceae bacterium
GATGCAAGCTACATGCGCTTTGAGCCAGGCAAGCCGATGACCCTCGAGCTAAAGGCAAGCTGGAACGGCACCCTGAGCTTCAAGGCGACTCTGAAAGCCCGCTTCTGATTCAAAGGGGACTGACATGTACGATGCAGCTTATCTAGATACAATCATGCAGCAGGAGAAGGAGCTTCAGTTCGATTCCTTCGACCTTGATGATGCCTTCAAGCTTGGCAATATGCTTGTGGATTTCAGCAGAAAGGCACCCAAGGCGCTTGCTGTGAGGATAGTTCTTGACGATCTCATAGCATTTCAGGTCTTGATTCCCGGCACCAGCGCAAGAAACGTATGGTGGATGGACAAGAAGAGAGCCACTGTAGAGAAGACGCACACCTCTTCGCTGAGAGCTGCTGTGGAGAAGGAAGTCCTTGGCAGAAGCGAGGACTGGATGAACGACGAGGAGCATTATGCCCTTTGCGGCGGAGGCTTTCCGTTGACAGTCAATGGCAGCTACAGGGGAGCTGTCATTGTCTCAGGCCTGCCTCATCTTGAGGATCACGCATGCCTTGTGCAGACAATCAGGAGGTTCAAGATGGGGGATCAGGATGGAATTATGGGACCTATATAACAAGGACCGCCAGTTGACAGGACGGACAATGCTTCCTGGCTCTGAGATTCCAGAGGGCTTCTACAGGCAGGCTGTGCATGTTTGCTTTTTCAACAGTTTTATCCAGATGCTCATCCAAAAGCGCCAGGCAATAAGGGCAAGCTGGCCTGGATGCTGGGACCTGAGTGCAGGCGGCTTCTCCCAGTCCGGACAGAGCAGCTGGCAGTCAGCTCAGAAAGAGTGCTGGCAGGTGCTTGGAATCAAGGTGGATCTCAAGGGCCAAGCCCCGATTCTCACCTTCAGCTATCCACAGGACTTTGAAGACTTCTACATCGTTCACAAGGACGAGGACCTAAGGCTTCTGCGCCTTCAGCTGGAGGCAGTAAGCCAGGTGGCCTGGGCAAGCGAGGAGGAGATTCTCCTGCTGATGGACAAGGGAGCCTTTGTCCCTTATCACAAGAGCCTGATAAGCCTTCTTTTCTCTCTCAGCAGGACCTCGTCAGGCCTGTCATTATAAAGCGAGTATGTGACATAGTCTCCATCAGCTCAATTGACAGGGCGATGATCATAGCATAGAATTAATCATGAAAAAGATAATTCTAGCCGCCATAATGATTCTGGCAATTGCAACGTCGCTTTTCGCGGGTCTTTTCGAGGGCTTCTTTCCTGATCTGAAGATCATAGCCACTGAGCACTTTGACATATACTTCCTTGACCAGTCGGAGGACCTGGCTAGGGAGCTGGCATATGTTGCTGATGGCTACTATGAGGAGCTCAAGTCCAGCCTCAATCCAGAGACTGACCAAAGAATCCCTGTGATCATCACCCCTTATCTAGAGCCCATGGACGCCTATTACACTCCATCTCCTCGCTCAGCGATTGTACTTTACGACACGCTGATCCAGGATGGCGTCTTTGAGATCTCCAGGACTAATCTTCTCAATGTCTTCTATCATGAGCTCACCCATGCCCTGTCGCTTACCAACGAGACGCCTTTCTTCAAGACAGTCACAGCCTTGATGGGCGATTACTATAACCTTCCGACCCTTTATCTCTACCCCTTCTTCATAGAAGGCGTAACAGTGGACTATGAGAGCCACAATGGAGGCGGAAGGCTCAACAGCGGCTTTGTCACAGACATCCTGATCCAGGCCAAGCACGAGGGAGTCTTTCCGCAGTGGACAGAGGTTGCCGGAAGCAGGGATACAGCCCCTGCAGGCGAGCTCAAGTACTATTTCGGCGGAGCCTTCTCGGATTATCTTGAGAAGACCTATGGAAGGGAGACCTATAACCAGCTCTTCACTGAAAGCGCAAAGGCGCGCCACTGGCTGGTCGGCGAGCTTCTCTTCAAGGATGTCTTCGGACTGACCCTGGATCAGGGCTGGGAGGATTTTGAGGCAAGCATCAAGGTTCCAGAGAACATGGCCGAGCCAGCAAGCTTTGATCCAATGGATGGAAGCTTCTGCAATCTCAGCGCCTTTGACGGCAAGCTTGCCTATGTAGAGCAATACAGCAAGACCGCCTTCATCGATCACAAGCCAACTCTCACTGCCTCTGGCTACAATCCATCCTTCTCCATCAGAGCCGACGGAGCCTACATGACAACGGTCCTGATGACAGAGGACAGGTCCTATGGCAAGGTGCTGGATGCAAGCGGAAATCCTGTGTTCAACATCGAGGGCGCCCAGGGCCTGGTGGCCCTTGATGAAGTGGTGCTGAGCCTAGAGAGAAACGGCTCCACAGCCATCCTGAGGACCTACGGCTATGATGGGTCCATGAGATCTGAAAAGGTCCTTGAAAGGCCGCTTCAGGCCTATCAGCTCACTGGCTTGGACAATGGCAGGTCCTGCTTCATATATGACAATTCCATATACATCCTTGACTCGGGCCTGTCGATTGTCGATACCATCGCTCTTCCTGAGGAGTATGAGTTCACTGACCTAAGCTTCAGCGATGGCAGGATTATAATGGCCTATGCAGGAGACTTGCCGCGCCTTGCCATCCTGGACCTGGGGACCCGTGAGCTTCGCCTGAGCACCAACAGCTTCAGCGGAGGCATCCATGAGCCGGTGATCATCAAGGACAAGGTCTATTTCGTCTCCCAGTTCTATTCTAGATCCCAGCTCAGCCTTGCTGACCTTTCTTCCTTCAGCTTCCTAGATCCAGCGGCTCTTCCTGCCTACAAGGCTCCTGAGCCCTTTGGCAGAAGCGCTCTTGAGTCAAAGGACGCCAAGTACATGAACTTCAAGAGCCTTCCTGTGGTCCTGCCATTCAGCCTGGCAGACAGCTGTGTGCTTGGCCTGAGCGTGCTCTATGGCGACCTTACCTCAGACTGGGAGGGCTGGTTCACCTATGGCTACAGCGGCCTGACAGGGAACGTCATTGAGCTTTATGCCTCCAACGCAAGCCTTCCAGTGCACTTCATGTTCAAGGATACTCTTTATGCCAATATCCCTGGCAATAATCTTTCACTCCAGGCTTCCTATGAAGGCGACCTGGGCCAGAGCTTCTTTGGCTACGGCCTTGCTGGAGGCCTCACCTTCAGCAACAGTCCAGGCTACAGCTATGCGGGCATCAGGCTCATGGGTGGAGCTGGCAACCAGCACTACTACAAGCGATCCATGTTCTCCATGACAGGCTTCAACGCACAGGTCACCCTAGGTGCCTTCACAGCCAAGATGACTACCCGAAGAAGCTCTCTTGGCCTGACGCTCAGAGGCGAATACAGCTTCAAGGATCTTCTTGAGACCGATCCGATGAACCCACTGTTCTTTGGCCTGCCTCTGACGGCCTACGGCAGGATCTCAATCGATCCTGGCTTCAGCACCGGCTTTGGCGTCCGGTCCACCCTGCTAGGCTATGAGATACAGGACTCCCTGCACTTTGCGCGAATCTACTTCAACAGGGCCATGCTGGATGCAGAGCTGGGGTTTGACACTGACTTCAGCACCAGCTTTGCAGTCTATGGCTCCCTTACTGCCAGGCTTGCCTTTGCGGTAGTCTATGGAAGGTTCGCAAGTTCAATCAACTACTTCAACATGAGCCTTTCATTTGCCTCGGGTTCTGGAGTGAGCTTCGATGTAGGCCTGGACATGGGCTTCTAGGCCAGGTCCATCTCCTTGAGGGCCTTGCGCCTTATAGGCAGCAGGGCCCTGGTGGCAAAGTAGATGCCCAGGCTGATGACCTGGGCCCAGTTGTCCTGAAGAAAGACGCTGGGCAGAGCAAGCTTGCAGGCAACCAGAATTGCAGTGCAGATTATGGGCACTAGATAATGGTTCCTGACTCTCCGATGCCTTGAGAACAGGTACCTGAATTCTGCTATGCTGTAGAAGAGCAGAATTGGATTGAGAAGCAGCAGGTTCTCATTGAAGTATGAGAAGGTATGGGTGGTCAGGCTTGCCATGAAGACCATCAGGCTTCCAATAAGCCCAAGGCTCAGGTCAAGGACCGCGACAATAAGGCAGTAGAGCTTTCTCTTGTCTCCGACCCTGTGGACCAGAGAGAGAGCAAGGCACAGGCCCAGGCTGGCTGCCAGGGCCTCAAGAAGGCCGTCTGCAGGCTCGCTGAGCACAGGGGTCCTGTACTCGGTTGCACTGTTGTCATTGACGATCTCAACTCTCTCTACAAGGCCTGGGTAGGCAAGAAGGGCGTCATGAAGGCTGCTTGGCAGGAACATCTTGTCCCATAGGCTTATGGGCTTGTCGATCGATCCGCCCTGAAGCGTGTTCAGGGCCCACAGGGCCGCTGGGCTTGTCCCAAGGGCCTTGCTGGCCTCTAGGCGGTAGGTGGTGCCTGCATCAATGCTCTTAGCCCAGGCTCCGAAGGCTCCATCGGTGGCAAAATCGATTATGTCCCTCACGCGCGTGGCGCAGTTGTCGGTGTAGTGCTGGTACAGGTAGGTCCTGTTCTCGGCTTTCATGTTGTCCGAGAGAAACTCAAGCACAGCCTTCTTCTTCTCAGGCTCAAGCTTGAGCACCAGCAGGTCGGCGTAGCGGTTCTCGGCTATGGCGCCTGCGATGTGGGCCTGGGTGGTTGAGCAGGAGCACATGTACCAAAGCTGTCCCATGGCAAAGTTGATGTAGAATCTTTCGGAATTGAAGGAGAAGACTCCCCAGTCAAAGCTCATGGAGTAGCCGTCAGGCTGAGTGAACACCAGCGCGGTATGGCCAAACCAGGAATAAAGGGGATCTCCCTTGGAAAGGGTCATGATGCCAACCTCGCACTGCTCGTAGAACTCTCTTTCCTCATCTGTGAGGGTGGGGGAGAAGTCGATGCTGCCTAGCCGCACCTCCGAGTCAAAGGGATGGGCTTGATCGGTGTAGGTGAAGCTTATGGCAAAAGCCATGGAGCAAAGCAGGATCATGGATAGATCAGCAAGCAGTCTTTTCACTCTTCGTATATCCTCTTCGTTCCGGTGCGGGCCATATCCACGACAGTCATCCTCACGCTCTCTGATCCATTGAAGAAGTTCCTGGACAAGGTGAAAAGGAAGTCTACCCTGTCTCCGATGTCGAAGGCTCGCCCAACCTGGTCTCCAGCTGCCCAGTAGACAGCTGTCCAGTTCAGGCTTCCATACTCCAGGGTCAGGCGAAGATTGGAGTTCGACTTGTCTGAGCTTCTCATGTAGTCTATCTTTGTGAGCCTGGCATTCTGGGCCAGGAAGCAAAGCTGAGGGTTCTCCTCTCCATAGGGCTCAAAGAGATCGACGGTCTTCATGATGGAGGCCTTGAGGTCCTCTGGGCCTAGGGTGGCATCTATGCTGATGGTCTCCTCGGCGCCCTCGAAGCTTGCCATTATGTCGGCAGAATCCTCGCTTATGCGTATGCAAAGCTCCTCGATCCTGCTGGAGGGCAGGGAGAAGCCTGCTGCATGAAGATGGCCGCCAAAGCCGATGAAGATGTCCTCGTAGCGGGACAGGAAGTCACGGCAGTTGAAGGCTCCCTGGGATCTTACTGAGCCGCTGGCTGTTTCCTCGTTGCCGTTGCATATTATGATTGTTGGAACCTTGAAGGCTCCAAGTATCCTGGTTGCCAGTATGCCTGCTATGCCGCGGTTGATATCTGGGTCGTTGATTATGACAAAGCGGCCTTCAAACTGCTCAAAGCTCTCTCTGGCCATGGGCATGACGCGAGCCCAGGTGCTTTCCACAAGGTCATGGCGCTCGTCGTTGAGGCTCATGAGCGTGGCAGCTGCCTTCTGGGCGTCGGCAGGGCTTGAGGCAAGCAGAAGCTCAGCCGCCTTCTCAGCCTGGGCAAGACGGCCTGCGCTGTTGAGCACAGGCCCGATCTTCCAGCCTATGTCCTGGGTGCCAAGCTCTCGGCCGGAGATGCCCAGCAGTCCAAGAAGGGCTGCAAGCCCATCGCGCCTGGTGGCGGCTATGGACTTAAGGCCAAGCTTGACCAAGGTCCTGTTCTCGTCCTTCATGGCCATAAGGTCGCACTGGGTGCCTATGGCCACAAGGTCCAGCACCTCAAGGTATTCCTGCCCAAGGCCTGGGTAGTAGAGGCTTACGAAGCTGGAGAACATGGCCACAAGGGTGTCCAGCTCGGTTGCCTTGGTTGTAAACCGGTTTGCCTTGCTCAGGGTGCATAGGGCAAAGAGGCTCTTGGACTTGATGAAGGGCATTCTAGACTCAAACTGGCCACGAAGCTCCACAAGCTCAATGTCGATGCCCTTGCCGAAGGCCTTTCTAAGAAGGCCCTTCTCCTCGTCTGCATCAAGGGCGTAGATTGGAAGGTCGCAGCACAGGTAGGCGAAGATCTTGGACTGCTCTGGGATCAGGACCCCAGGTATGACCTCCTCGCGAGCTCTGGAAATGACCTTCAGGTTCTCAAGCTTGGCAGCCTCTATGAGTATGGTCTCATTCTTGCACAAGGTGCAGTGTATGAGCAGAAAGGTCTGCTTGTAGAGGTCGGTCATTGCAAAGCGCAATGCCCAGGCGCACTTGGCAGCCACTCCGCAGCCTGCAAGGTCTGCAAAGGGATACTCGCATTCATTGACCTTTGGATCCAGGACAGCCACAGCATCGGGAAGCCAGGAGCCTGGCAGGTGATGGTCGGTTATGAGCATGTCGATGCCCAGGGAGTTGGCGTAGTCCGTCTCCTCCAGGCTGGTGATTCCGCAGTCGACGGTTATGATCAGCTTGGCCCCATAGCCCTTGGCCTCATCTATGGCGCGACGAGAAAGCCCATAGCTCTCGTCGCTGAGGGGAAGCTGGACGATTGTCTTGGTCCCAAGCTCCTGCAGAGCCTGGGTCATGATCACAGATGCAGTGATTCCGTCGGCATCCCTGTCTCCGAACACCACGACAGTCTGTTCCTCAGCCTTGGCCTCCAGGACCCTGTCGCAGAAGTCGACCATGCCGTCGAACAGGAAGGGATTGCGAAGGCTCGCAAGGTCGTTCAGAAGCCAGTAGCGCAGATCCTCGGGCTCGGTTACGCCTCGCCTGGCAAGGATCTGGGCTTCCAGTGCAGTGACCGAGAATGCCTCCTGTATCTTCAGTGCATCCTGGGCCTTGAATTTATCTCTTATCCATTTCATCAATAGTAATCCACGAGGTTTAGAACCGCATCTGCTGTCTTGAGGCTGTTCTGTGCGAACCTCATGGAGTATCTTATCAGATAATTGCGTATTCGGGTACATGAACTGTCCCGAATCTCGACTTTTATCGCATCCTCAAGGCTCTTTGACCCAATCAAGGTAAGATATCTTCGGTCCCTTGGCCCAAGAGCCATGGATTCTAGATCCGAGCACTGGCTGCAAACTGGTGCGCATAGCGAGCTCGAGAATCCTATGGTCTCATCAATTCTGTAAGTCCTTGAGCAGGAAGGACACTCATCCAGGCTGGCCAGGCTTCACTCGGTCTCAAGAAGGACCAGGTTGAAGTGCATGAGAGCGCGGGTCTGGTGATTGATGCTCTTGGCGGCCCTGATGTAGCTCAGGGTCTCCATCAGAGGGCCAAAGAGAAGCTGGGCGTCAGCCTCGGCGGTACGGCTTACCAGCTCGCACATGTAGTAGGCGTAGAACTTGCCCTCAAGGCTCAGCTCATCCTCCGAGGGGTAGCTGAAGGTTGTCTCCTTGATTGAGTACTTGCCGTTGGCTCCGTTTTGGTAGAGCAGGAAGTCTGCATGGGTGAACAGCTGGGCGCTTGCAACGCCAGATCCTTTCTGCCCGCCGTAGACGGAGGCATGTACCAGGCCCATCTCCGGGCTGAGGAGAAGGGCCGTGGTGTTGGACTCTCCGCTCTTGTACAAGGCTATCACCAAGGCCTCAGTGCGGGGAAAGCGGTCGGCCATGTCAGAGAATGTAGGGAATGAGGTAGTTGTGGCCTTGGTAGACCACGAAGGTCTCGACATCAGCTACATCGCTGATCTTGCTTAGCTCCTTCTTGAAGAAATCCAGAAGGGTGTAGTCGTCGCTGTCGCTGAGAAGGACCTGGATTATTATGTCAAAGCGGCCTGTGACGACCACAGCCGAGATGACGCCCTTGAGCTTTGTGAACTCGGCAGCCTTCTCATCAAGGTTGAGCGTCTTGAGCTTTATGCCCATGAGGGCTATCTGAAGCCCCATGACCTTCTCAGGATCCACCAGGCCGCAGATCTTGAGTATGCCATCTTCCATGAGCCTGTTGACTCTGGATCTGACGGTGTTCTCTGTTATTCCCAGCTCCTCTGCTATAAGGCTGAAGGGCTTTCTTCCATCAGACAACTGCTGAAGTATGGCTTTGTTTGTATCATCTAGGTCTTTCATCGTGGCTCCTGATCAAGAAATGCGCACGCATGCCGTGCGCTGCAATAAAAGAAAAGCAAGGCCCTGGTTTCCCAGGGCCCCTTTGATCCTGGCTTCTACTTGTTTGCCTTCTCAAATTCCTTCATGAATGCAGCAAGCTTCTTTACGTCCTCAAGCGGGCAGGCGTTGTACAGGGAAGCCCTGAGGCCTCCTACGCTGCGATGTCCCTTGAGTCCCAGCATTCCTGCCTTCTTGGACTCGCTGACGAACTTCTCCTCAAGCTCCTCGTTGGGCAGACGGAACACAAGGTTCATCCTTGAGCGGTATCTTGAGTCGACTGGGCTTCGGAAGAAGTCGCTGTGATCGATGACATCATAGATCAGGCTGCTCTTCTCGATGGCACGTTCCAGCATGCCCTCAGCGCCTCCATTGGCCCTGATCCAGTCCAGCGTGAGCTTGACGCCCCAGATGGAGAATACTGGAGGAGTGTTGTACAGTCCCTTGTCCTTGGCATGAAGAGCATAGTCCATGTAGGCTGTGAGATTGGGGTTCATCCTGGAATACATGTCGTTGCGGAGGATGATGAAGGTGGCGCCTGCAGGTCCGAGGTTCTTCTGGACTCCGCCGTAGATCATGGCGAAGCTGGAGACGTCCACCGGCCTTGAGAGGATGTCGCTGGACATATCAGCGATGAGCGGGGTCTCTCCTATGTGCGGGAATGCCTGCCACTCGATTCCTCCGATTGTCTCGTTGGAGCAGAGGTAGAGGTAGCTGGAATCCTTGGAGGCCTTTACAGAGGCTGGATCAGGAAGGGTTGTGAACTTGCTTGCTGTTCCGTCGAAGTAGACGTTGATGTTGCCAAGCTTGGCTGCATCAACGGCTGCCTTGTTGGACCAGGTTCCGGTCTTGCAGTAGTCAGCTACGCCGCCCTTCTTCAGGAAGGCGTTGGGGATCATGGTGAACTGCAGGGTGGCTCCGCCGCCAAGGAAGAACACATCGTAGTTGTCTGGGATTCCCAGCAGCTCGCGGAAGCTGGCAAGGCACTCGTCGTACATCTTCTCGAACATTCCGCCGCGATGGCTGGCTTCGACCATGGACAGTCCCTGGCCTTCGAAATCGAAGATGTTCTCTTCCATCTTCTTGAGCACTTCAACCGGCATCACTGATGGGCCGGCGAAAAAATTCATCTTTCTCATATTAGATCTTTCCTTCCTTCTTGAGGGCTTCGATTGTTGCGTAAACCTCATCGCCTATGCGCAGGAGGTTCTCTGTGCTGTTGGCTCCGGCGTGAGGAGTCAATGTGGTGTTCTCGCACTTGAGGATCGGGTAGTCAGCCTCTGGCGGATCGGTGGGATAGACATCGGTGCAGTACCAGCTGACCTTCCCGGACTCAAGGGCTGCGGCCATGGCCTCAGCATCCACGCAGAGGGCGCGGCAGGTGTTGATGATCACAGGGGCCTTTGTCATCTTCTCGATGAGAGCGGAGTTGACCATGTGCTTTGTCTCATCGGTGAGGGGCATATGCATGGAGATGTAGTCGGCATCCTTTACAGCATCCTCCACGGTGGGAACCATGGTGGCCACTGGGCTGGACTTGACGTACTTGTCATAGGCCACGATGTTCATCCCAAAAGCCTTGGCTCTTTCGGCGACCTTGGTGGCTATGTTACCTATTCCAAGAAGGCCAAGGGTCTTTCCATAAAGCTCAGTTCTCTTGATGTTCTTGAGCCACTGGCCTTCCTTCATGCCCTTGTTGTAGGCGCAGACATGGTTTGGCGCCTCAAGCATCAGGGCCATGGTCAGCTCGGCAACGGCTATGGATGATGCCTTTGGAGTGTTGCGGACAAGAATGCCCTTGCTTTCTGCATAGTCCTTGTCGATGTTGTCGATTCCGACTCCACCGCGGATGATGAGCTTGAGGCTCTTGGCGCTGTCAATCCACTCCTTGCTGCACTGAGTCTTGGCCCTTACCAGGACGACCTGAGCCTCTGCAAGACGTGCTTTATCACTTGTTACTTCACCTAAGGCTGCCAGTTTCTGGGGCAGGGATGCATCGAATGCATCAGAAATAAGAATAAGCATAGATTCTCCTTTTGCGGTGTTTCCGCTTCTGCAATAATCATAAAACGGAATGTGGAACAAGTCAAATTAATTCTGATAATTCGTGAAATCTGAAAGGCATATACTAAAAACTTGAGCAAAAGCTCAAGAAATACTCAACTTTCAATAATGTTTAATATGTTTAGTGGCTGAAAAACTTCCCAATCCGCAGTTTCTGGCCTGGCAATGCCGTTTGTGTTCAGAAGACAGGTGGCGGTTCCCGCTGCCTTACCGGCTGCGGTGTCTATGTCACGGTCTCCGATCATGAGGGCCTGGGAAGCCTCTATGCCTCTTCTATGGATGATGGACAGCACCGATTCAGGGCTTGGCTTGAGGGCATAGCCATCGGAATAGTTCACGATTATTGAGAACCTGCCCCGAAGCTTAAGGTGGTCCAGGTACTTGTAGAGAGAGGCTCCACGGTGTGTGCATATGTGGCTGCAGCCTCCATGGGCCTTGATGTAGTCAAGGACCTCGACGATCCCGTCATAGGCCTGGATCCTGCCAAGTTCATGGTTCTCCAGCTCAAAGTATCTTCTGTAGATCTGCGAGCCTTCCTCCCTGCTTCTGGCGTAATAGGCGATGGTCCTGGAGAAGGTGGTGGACAGCCTTCTTCTCAGGTCGTCCTCCTCATAGGCTATGCCCATCTCGTCCAGGACCCTGGAAAAGAGATAGGCGATGTGAGGGTAGGTGTCGCAGAGGGTTCCGTCAAAATCCCATATGATGTCTGTAAAGCGCATGGCTAATAATATAGCAAAAGGAGCATGAGTGGGGAGACGGAGATGGAGATTATCGGCTGGTTGCGCTCCAGGCAGTAGATGCCCTTGAGCTGGACGAGCTCCACCTCGGAGGCTCCAAAGGTGTAGGAGGCGCTGACGCCTCTCCAGGCCCAGTCATAGCCTAGGGCAAGCCAATGCTGAATATCGTGGGGGCTGTCGAACTTGATCCTGTAGCTTAGGCTCATGCCCCACACATCAGGGCTGAATGAATAGGAGTCGGCGCTGTGATAGGAGAAGCCAAGCATGAGTGAGCCTTCGGTCCAATAGTCGATCATGTAGGATGGCCCCAGCTCAGCAGAGAGGCTCAGGTACTCTGTGCTGCCGGCATCCTGCATCGCAAGCTCTGTGTCGACTCCCAGCATGCAGGAGAAATCCAGGCTAAGCTCATCGCTGAACCCAAGAGCGCCAATGGCGACGACCAAAACGACCAGAAAAAACTTCTTCATATCAAATCCTTATATCCTCCTTAAACAAGGAAGGGCCTGGAAGCTTACACAGAAAGGACAGAAACCCGCAGCTTTGCAGGTCTCTGTCCTTTTGGGAAGCAGATCGCCTTATGAGCCTAGTCTTGGCATTTATTAGGCCTGAGGCGGTTCATTAAAAAAAGGCTAAGTGATACTATCGGGACTTATGGACGACAGAACTTCTACGAAGGACATCCTTCTTGCAATACTTTGCAATGTGCTGTGGGGCACCCCAACAGTGTTTCTCAAGGAAGGCTACAGGGCCTTTGGCCTGGCTTCAAGCGACTTTTCCTCTATATGGGTGTTCGGAGGGCTCAGGATATTCCTGGCAGGCTGCGTGCTGATGGTCATCTCGGCAATCCGAAACAAGGGCAGGGTGCTTCCTCACAAGGGCATCAGGGTCAAGGTTGCAGGGCTTTCCCTGCTTCACACTACTATAGTCTATGCCTTGTTCTTCCTGGGAGTGGCCTCTACCACAGGGACCAATGCCACCATAATCACCAGCACCAATGTCTTTGCCGCAGCCTTCATATCCAGGCTCTTCTTCAAGGACGATGCAATAACAGCCAAGAAGCTGATCGGCTTTGCCCTGGGCTTTGCCGGCATCCTGCTCTGCCTCTTCGACCAAGGCGCCTTCAGGGCCATGAGCAAGGGCGAGCTTATGGTGCTTGTCCATGTGGTGCTCTTTGCCCTGGGCTCGACGCTTGCCAAGAAGCTCAACCAGACCGAGGATGTGCTGGTGGTCGCCTCCTGGAACTACGTCATTGGAGGGGGAGTCCTTGTAGCCCTTGGCCTGGCCTTTGGCGGCAGGCTTGAGAACTGGAATCTCAAGGGAGCCTTGATACTGGCCTTCCTGGTCCTGGTATCCACCGTATGCTTCTATCTATGGAACAGCCTGCTTTTGAGAAACAACATAAGCCAGGTCGGAGTGTTTCAGCTATGCAATCCTATTGTCAGCTTCACGCTTTCTGTAGTAATACTCAACGAGGCGAGCCTTCAGGCCCGCTACATAGGGGCTCTTGCGCTGGTTATAGCCGGAATCCTTGTAGTTACCTTGCATAAAGGAGCCAAGCATGGCAAAGCAGACTAAGTACGTGATCTTCATGCTCTTGACCACCATAATCTGGGGCCTGAGCTTTGTTGCCCAGTCAAAGGGCACTGAGACAGTGGGGCCGCTGAGCTTCAATGGCACAAGAAGCCTTCTTGGGGCATTAAGCCTCCTGCCAGTCTACCTGCTTCAAAGAAGAAAGGAAGGCAGGCTTGACAAGGCGATGATCAGGCGCACTGTAAAGAACGGCATTCTCTGCGGCATAGCCCTGGGCCTTGCTGGCAACATTCA
>JAQVSP010000004.1 GCA_028700425.1 Sphaerochaetaceae bacterium
GTCAATTGCAGACAAGGCAAGGGCTTTTGGCCTGGGGGTAGATGACTACATGGTCAAGCCCGTGGACGAGGAGGAGCTTCTGATGAGGATCAAGGCTCTTCTCAGACGTTCGGGAATTGTCAGCACCAGGTGCATTGAGCTTGGATCTACCAGGCTGCTTTACGACAGCTTCTGCGCTGAATGCGGAGACAGGACCTTTGAGATGCCAAAGAAGGAATTCCAGATACTCTTCAGGCTGCTTTCCATGCCCGGCAAGATATTCACAAGGCGCGATCTCATGGATGAGCTGTGGGCTTGGGAGACAGAGAGTGAGGAACGCACTGTTGATGTGCATATCAACAGGCTGCGAGAGCGCTTCAAGGACAACCCCGACTTCACCATAGTCACAGTAAGAGGGCTTGGGTACAAGGCGGTCAGGACATGAAGCTCCATTTCAAGCCGCGTCCCTTCACGCAGACCATCCGCTTCTATTCGCTTCTTTTCTCATTCCTATGCATCCTGGCCACTGTCATCATGGCAGTCTTCACCTTCACTCTTCTTGCCCACTATGGATTTCCTGCCAAGGAGCTGCTGGATAACAAGCTGCTTTTGGTGGGCATTGGAGCGATAATAACGATAATAATAGGCACAGTGTTCGGCCTGCTGACCAACCGTTATCTGGCCGACCCTCTCAAGCGCATAAGCCTGGCAAGCCAAGAGGTGGCCAGCGGGGATTTCACAGTGAGGCTTCCCGAGGGCAATCACACCACCGAGCTTGATGACATTGCAGTCAACTTCAACCGAATGACAAGCGAGCTTGCATCCACTGAGCTCATGAGAAACGACTTCGTCAACACCTTCAGCCATGAGCTCAAGACACCCATCACAAGCATAAGAGGCTATGCCAGGCTTCTGCTGCGCGAGGACCTGAGCGATGAGGACAGGAAGGAGTATGCTTCTGTGATCTGCCGCCAGTCAGAGGCCCTTGCCTCCATAACGAGCAGCATTCTGCTGCTTTCACGGCTTGAGAATCAGCAGATGCTGTCCGGCTGCCACCAGTTCTGCCTTGATGAGCAGATACGAAAGTCGATCCTTCTTCTTGAAAGAGCCTGGGAGGAGAAGGGCCTTGAGCTTGACCTGGATCTGGATGAGATCCTCTTCTTCGGCCAGGAGGACCTTCTTGTGCATCTTTGGAATAACTTGCTGGATAATGCCATTAAGTACTCCAACCCAAATGGAACAATCTTCGTCAAGGCCAAGAAGTCTGCAGGACTGGTTGAGGTCACAGTGCAGGACCAGGGGTGCGGCATAGACGAGCAAAGCCTTGGCAAGATCTTCGGCAAGTTCTATCAAGGGCCTCATGCCTTGGGTGGAAGCGGGCTGGGACTGCCCATATGCATGAGGATCGCCAACCTGTCGGGAGGGACCATAACTGTCAAAAGCGCTCTAGGCGATGGCTCTGCGTTTACAGTCAGCCTGCCTATTATGGAAGGCTGACGCCTGCATGCAATCAGCTTGCACTGCATTGCAGTGCCATTGGATTGGTTGACAGTCCTTTGACTTTGTGCTAGTTTCTCTGTTGTGCTTACGGGCAGTAGCGCAGGGGTTTAGCGTACAAGTCTGGGGGACTTGGGGTCGCCGGTTCAAATCCGGCCTGCCCGATTACAATCCGGCCAGAGATGGCCGGATTGCTTATGTTCAGCCAATGAAGTTGTTTTTTGACCTTCGCTATTGAAAAATCCCTTTTTCTTTGTTAATGTAACCGTGAAGCTAAATCTATTTAGTTGATAAGGAGTTGAGGTCTTACACACCGTTGCTTTATGATGAATAAAAGGGTTATTGCACTAATCACCGTCCTCTGCTTGGCGGCATCAAGCCTGGTGGCTTTTCAATTCTCTCCGCTGGAGCAGACATTTTCCACTTCAGGAGCAGAAAGCACAAAGAGCTATACCATAGTAAATGATTCAAACGACAGCATTGCAATAGTCATCACAGCTCTGACAAGAGACCAGGATGGGGATGGCAACGAGCTCAACGAGAGCGCTTCAAGCTATTTCTCGATTGTGCCTGCAAAGGTCATTGTCAAGCCTCAGAGCACACAGATCGTCAGAGTCCAGTACAAGGGCCCCAAGACGGTGACCACAGAGCTCTCCTTCAGGATCCGCGCTGAGCAGACCACCTATTCGCAAGGCCGCCAGCAGACCGAAGGAAGCATGTTCAACTTCCTTTACATCTACACTACAAGCGCATATGTAAGTCCGTCTGCAATTGTTGAGAGAGTCGGCATAAGATCCATAACGCCAGCCTTGGATGAAGAGGGAAACAAGATAATGAAGATTGCCGTCGCAAATGCAGGCAATATTCACCAGATACTCACGGGAGCAGAGATTACCATCACAGACAGCGCCAACAACAGGGTGATTCTTTCCGGAACAGAGCAGATCGGCCGAATCAGCGGCCTCAACCTGCTTGCCAAGAAAACAGTGACAGTCTCAGTCCCTTGGCCGGAAGGCTTGCCTTATCCTGAAGGGCAGGGCAGCTTCAAGGCGACTATTGACTACAGCAAATAGGAAGCAAGCGATTGATCAAGTACCCCCGTCCCGAAAGAGCGGGGGTTTCGTATAAAATAGGATCTATGAAGAGAAAGTCAGAACCAACGTCAGAAGTCAAGAAAGCAGAAAGGGGAGATAATGATAGAAATCACCGTTTCTGGCTTCTTCTCCTGCTTTTTCTGCTAGGCCTTTTCTCTTCGTGCCTTCTGATATTCGATCTCTTCTATCATTTTAGGCCCCGAATCGTGCTAGAGGCTGTGCCAAGGACAAGCGAGGTTGCATCAAGGCCCGCAGAGACTCCGATAATAATGAGCACAGATGACACCTTCCTTGAGATAGGCGTTATTGAAGAGGATGAGACACCTGAAGAAGAGCCTGCTGTCATCAAGGAAGCTGAGATTGTCTTCCCAGCCATAGAGATCAAGCAGGAGATCCAGGAGCCTGAGCAAGAGCCAGAGCCAGAGCCGGAACAGAGCGTTGATGAGGTTGTCCTTGAGAGCGTTGGAGGAGTCCCTGAGGCCCCGGTTTTCTTCGAGCCCTACGTAAGTGAGCTTTCAGAAAATGACATCTGGGCAGACTTTGAGACAACCAGCGACGACTTCTGGGACGACTTTGTATTCAGCGACGAAGCTCCAGCCTACTTTGAGGGCATAAACTACGTTCCGATCTATATCAATGGCGAGTACTTCTCAAATATCGAGACCAACATCACCCAGGGCTCAGCAGCTGTCTCTAGATCTGAGCTTTCAAGCCTTCTTTACGGACTATTGACTGAGCAGTACTATGATGTGTTCTTTGAAAGCCCAGAGGAGTACTACTCAATAGACTACATGACAGAGAAGGAAGCCCAGGCAAGCTTTGAGATTGATAGGCTTGAAATCTACCTTGACTTCAATGCAGACCAGTTCCCTGTCAAGGAAATCTCTGTCTCCTCAGCAATAGCCATGAACAGCATGCGTGACAGCCTGACCTTTGAAGGAGCCAAGGACCTGGAGCCTGCTGACTTTGCCGCAGCCACCAACCTTTCCCTATTCGGCACCATAACCTTCAACAGGGATCTTCAGCTTACCAGCAACAGCCTTGGACTGTCTGCAGTGACTTATCTCAGCTTCTTTGAAAGCGGAGCCGACTTGTCCTACTCGCTAAGCAAGACAGGGCTGAGCATCAACAGCTTCAGAGCCTACTACGACTTCGCCGATGAGAACGTCCGCCTGACATTCGGCCATATAGGGACTGCAAGCTCAATATTCAGCGGCAATGCCTTCGGGCTCTCGCTTGAGAGAAGCTACTCCTATGGAACCGGCTCGGCGCTTGCAAGCCAGTATTCGCAAAGCATTGTCGTTGAACAGGCAAGCATTGTCGAGGTATTCATCAATGACGTCTCATGCCTGAAGCGCAGCCTAAAGGTAGGCAACTATCAGCTCAAGGATTTTGCATTCGTGCAAGGCGCAAACAACATAAAGGTTGTCATAACACCGCTGACTGGCGGTGAGCCTTCAACCTACAGCTTCTTCACAGGATTCGACAACTCCTTGCTGGCCAAGGGCGAGCATTTCTGGAAGCTGAGCGCAGCCGTCCCAGAATCCACTGTCGATTCAGCAAGCTTGTCACAGAATGGGGACTTCAGGCTTCCCTGGATAGGCGGAGAGGACCTTCTTTTCAAGCTGTCCGACTTATCCCTGGGATTTGAGCACAGGATCGGAATCGCCGACGCTGTAACGATCTCAGACCTAATCAATGCATCCCTGACACTTTCCAGCGATGGCATTAGCCATGACTCCTCAATTCAGGGAAACTTCGGCCTTGTATGGGCAAACAAGCTTGGAACCACAAGTGTCAGCTTCAACTCCACCCTTACAAGCCGTTACCTGCCCGCAGGCTCCGTCACCAGCACCCAGTTCTCGATGTATCTTGCCCAGTCCTTCAATGCTGAAGTCCTTAGGCCCTTGAGCTTCAACTTTAGCTACAACAGCGCATCAACTGAGACCCTGGGCACAAGAATCTCAAGCAGCATCCTCTCAACAAACATAGGCTACAGCTTCCCGATCCAGCAAGCTCTTCGGGCTGGGCTCTCTGCAAGCCTTTCATACTCCCTGTTCACCGGTGACCTGCTCTGGTCAGCATCAGGCAGCATCGGCGGAACCTTCCTTGCTGGGCTTTCTCTTTCAGCCAACCTTTCCCTGTCCAACTCCACAGGCCGGGTCACGCCTTCGCTGAGCATTGGAGGAAGCTATGTTGTAGGGCCTAAGACCAGCGTGTCAGCATCCACAGCAATCGGAAGCACCAGCGCCATAGGAATATCCCAGAAGATTGATAATGATGGCAAGCACAGCCTGCAGCTTAACATCGGCCAGATAGACTTTGCTGACATTCTCAACCACACCTTGAACTTGAACTACAGCTACAATGGATCTCTGCTTGGAGGCTCGCTGCGCTTTGGATCGGCTGCAAAGTACTCATCATTCACGCTGGGACTTTCTGCCAACACAGCCCTGGCCTATGCTGATGGAGCCTTTGGCATGGCCAAGAGCATTTCCAGCAACTTTTTGCTGGTGAAGCCTCAAGGCATACTCAAGAGTTCCGACATAAGCGTTGCAAGGGCCACCGACTCAACCGGCAAGCCCATGCCCAAGCTCTTCAGCACAGTTGTCTACACAGGCCTTTCAGCTTATTCTCGAAACAGCGTGGTGGTCTATGGAACCACAGACTCCTTGTTCGGCTCTGGCGGCCTTTTCCTGTTCAACCTTAATCCCAAGGCAAGGCAGGGCTATGTGGCCGAGATAGCCATGACACCTTCCGTAACAGTAAGCGGAGTGCTCATGCACGCCGATGGAACTGTCTACGACCAGTATTCAAGCCCTATCTACCAGCTGCAATTCAGCTCGGATGGAAAGACTGTGACTTACCTTGACATGAGCGCAGGCTACTACCTCTTCACTGACCAGGACGGCCGCTATATTGTAAGCGACCTGCCCTCCGGCACCTATTGCTTCGACCTTCAGGTTGAAGGAGGCTGGTATGGAGTGTGCTTCGTGGTTCCTGAGCTTGAGCAGGCCTCGGTTGTCGTGGAGCTTGAGACCTACACAGTCGATCCATACCAGTTCACAGTCGAGCCCAAGGGAATTCCTGCCTTAAGCGACTACCAGGCTACTGTTATGCTGAGCGAGAAGGGCAGAGTAGATGAGACTACCTTCTGGGACAGCCTGTTCACTCTCGAGGAGGGGACAGTGGCTGTTGAGAGCGAAGAGGAGTTCGTGTTCCTGGAGTAGGGACTAGGGTCCTGACCTTGGCCTTGTAGAAGATGATGAATGCAGCTGATGAAGCCAGCCAGGATATTGGATAGCAGAGAGCTATCCTGATATTGCTTGGGCTTTGCATGGCAAGGCCGTAGATCAGCAGAAGCCTCAGCACACATACAGAAAGAAAGGTGACTATCGACGGTCCAAGGGTGTTTCCCGTTCCCCTTATGGCTGCAGAGAGGATCTCTGTGAATGCAAAAAGGCAATAGAAGGCGGAAATATACACGATGACCTGGGATCCTATCCTGATCACCTCTGGATCCTGGCTGAAAAGCCGTATGCATGAGGTTCGAAGCAGGCAGAAGGTCAGCGAGAACAGCGAGGAGACCCCCAGGTCCAGCAGAAGCAGCAGCCTGGCGCCCTTGCGTATCCTCTGCAGCTTCCCCGCTCCATAATTCTGAGCTGAGAAGGTCAGCATTGTCACATTGAAGCCTGCAGATATTGACCAGAAGAAGCTGTCAAGCTTCGAGAAGGCCGACCAGGCTGCAACGCTGTCTGTCCCAAGAGTGTTGATGGCGCCCTGGATGAAGAGGCCTGAGACTGTGTACATGGCATTCTGAAGCCCGGACGGCAGCCCCAGGCGCATGATCTGCCTGATGTCATCGAGATTGAATCGGAACCAGAGACCCTTATGGTCCTTGGCAAGGGCCCTGACAACCAGGAATGCACTCAGCGTCTGCGATGCAGCCGATGCTATGGCTGCGCCTTTGACGCCAGCGTTGAAGAAGGCTATCAGGATGTAGTCAAGGCCGACGTTGACAGCAGTGCCTATGACCAGGTAGCGCAAGGGCTTTCTTGATTCGCCCATTGACCTGAGAATGGCATTGCCCATGTTGTAGACCAAGGCTGGAATCATGCCAAGCATATAGCAGCCTAGATAGTCTTCTGACATTTTCAGGATTTCATCAGGCGTCTTGAGCAGCTTTAGAAGATCAGGAGCGAAGCCTATGCCCAGGACTGTGATCACAGCACCCATGATCACCGAGAGAGTCATGGCTGTTTCGATGCCGGCCTTGCATCTCTTGCTGTCTCCAAGCCCAAAAGCCTGCGATATTGCGATGCATCCTCCTGATGAGAAGCCGCCAAAGAAGATGTAGATGACGTTTATCAGGGAAAAGGCAGATCCTCCAACAGCAGCCAGTGCGCTCTTGCCCACAAGGTTTCCAAGGATGATGGCATCTGCCATTGCATAAAGCTGCTGCAATATGAAGCCCAGCGCTACCGGGACAAGAAAGCGTCCCATGGCCGGGATCATAGGTCCCTGCAGCATCTTATTTTCCTGCACCATCATTTCTCTCAATCCTGCCTGCAGCAACAAATAGGATCACAGAGGCGCAGGAGAAGGCTGTCATGCGCCCCATCATCCCCAGAACCCCATAGCTCTGGGCAAGAAGGCCAGCAAGGAAGTTGCCAAGCATGCCGCCTAGCCCGCTTGTGATTGCAGCATAGAGCGTAAGCCCTAGGTATTGCACCTCCGCTGGCAGTATCTGCCTTATGTAGAGCAATATAGATCCAATGTACAGGCCATAGGCCACTAGCTCAGTGACATAGGACAGCGCTACAACCAGCGGGGACTGGGAGAAGCCTATTATCAGGCATCTGATTGCTATGCCTGAGAGGCTTGCAGCCATCAACGTCCTTGCCTTGAACCTCTTGCCAAGCTTGTCGATGGACAGCAGGGCAGGAAGCTGGAACAGCCCCATCACAAGAAGCGAGAGCCCTGTGTAGATGTCTCCTGCTCCAAGGACCTCGAACTTGCGTGTAAGGTAGTTCTGAAGAGGAACTGCAGTAAGCTCCGTTAGAAGATAGCTTGCCAGAAGCCACATGTAGGCCTTGCTGGCGAGAATCATTCTCAGCCCCTGGCCTGCTGTCAGGCTCTTTGGACGAGTGCTCTGAATGCTTGGCGGCTCCTTGATGCTGACGATCATGCCAAGGGTGACCAGGCACAGGGCTATGAAGCAGGGAATGATTATCCTAGCTTGCCAGCGATCAATGGCATAGCCGAAGAAGAGAGCCCCAAAGGCGTAGAATACAGCCCCGAAGGACCTCGTAAAGCCATAGGAGAAGCAGGGATCATCCCTGCCAATGCTGAGGCTCCAGAGGTCTATGATGTTGATTAGCGAGCGAAAGGCTGCAAAGATGATGAAAACAAGAAGACAGGTGATGAGGCGCCGTGCTATGAAGGCCTGCAGCAGGGCTGAAGCCAGGACTGCAGCGACAAAGCATAGGACAAGCAGCCTTTTCACAGACCTTGAACGGTCTGCGAGCCTGCCAAGAAGGGGCTGCATGGTCATTGTGGCAAGCGACGAGACTGCCAGTACAAGCCCGCTCTCATAATCGCTGTAGCCATAATAGGCAAGAAGCCTGACAAGGTAGCTTACAAAGACGCAGGAGGCCATCCAGTAGAATCCCTGGACAAGGCCTAGGCGCATGTTGCTGGCCAGAAAGGCCTTTCTACTTGCCATAAAGGAATCTGGCAGACTCCTCTGCCTCTCTCAGGATCCGCTCCCTGTCGAGGGTGAGGTACTGTCCATTCTCATAGAGAATCCTTCCATTGACCATGGTCATGCATACATCGCTGCCTTGGGCGCTGTAGGACAGTAGGGCAAGCGGGTCAAGGTTTGGCACAAGGTGGGGCTTATCCAGGTCGATAGCGCATATGTCAGCCTTCTTGCCTACCTCCAGAGAACCCGTATCAGGCCTGCCCTGCAGCAGAGCTCCGTTAGCTGTGGCCATCCTGAGCACTGTCTCTGGCTTCATCAAGGTCGGATCGAGATGGTAGCCCTTGTGAATGATGGAGGCCAGATGCATCTCCTCAAGCATGTTGAGATTGTTGTTGCTCGCAGCTCCATCGGTTCCAAGAGCCACGTTGATTCCAGATCTGAGCATCTTGCCAATAGGAGCGAAACCGCTTCCCAGCTTCATGTTGCTGGATGGATTGTGTATTACGCTGACCTTGTTCTGAGCCATTATGCTGATGTCTTCATCGCTTGCCCACACACAATGGGCCGCTGCTGTTGGGCTCTTGAAGGTGCCTAGATCTGCAAACCACCTTGTTGGAGTCTTGCCAAGCTGGGAAATGCAATCCTCATGCTCCTTTCTTGTCTCTGAGATGTGGACATGAAGACGTCCTCCATTGTCCAGGCAGTCCTCGCTGTAGCGTCTGGCTATGAGATCCGTGATTGTGTACTGGGCATGGATGGAGAAGTCGATCCTCAGCCTGTCGTCAAAGGCCTTGTGAAAATCCTTGAAGAGCTCAATGCTTTCCCTGGCGGGTGCAAAGCTCTCATAGCGCATTGCAGTATCTGGGCAGGTGATGCACCTTGCGATGTTTGCCTTCATGCCGCTCTGCTCTACAACCGCTGTCATGTCCCTTGGCCTAAGGTACATGTCAGAGAAGCTGGTTGTGCCGGTTGCAATCATCTCCAGCATGGCAAGCTTCATGCCCACCTGAAGGTCCTGCACCCTCATCCTGTCCTCTATTGGCCACATCTGATGCAGCCAGTCCTGAAGAGGCAGGTCGCTTCCCAGGCCTCTGAGCAGGACCATGCCAGAATGCCCATGGCTGTTGATAAGACCGGGAATCAGGAGCCTTGAGTGCATGTCCTTCTCTTCATCATATTTTTCTGTTGGCTTGCTGGAGCCAATATAGTCGATGGTGTCCCCTTCAATCCCAAGATAGGAGTTCCTAAGACAGGTGAACGAACCTTCATAGGTAGCGATGATATCGGCGTTCTTCAAAAGCAATGTAGACATATTGACTCCTTCATCAGATCCTGCTGATGACGCTCTTCATGTAAGAGGAGAAAGCTGAGGCGACCTTGCTTGCTGTCTCCTCGACCTCACCGCCTCCGACTGGGCCCTTCTTGACACCAGCGGCCATGTTCGTGATAAGTGCAAAGGCAAGAACGCTCAGGCCGCAATGGGCAGCAGTAAGCGCCTCTGTTACAGTGGACATGCCTATGGCATCAGCGCCAAGCACCCTGGCAGCGCGTATTTCGGCAGGAGTCTCGAACTGTGGGCCTGGGAAGAACATGTAGATGCCTTCATGAAAGCGAATCGGAGAGCTTTCTGCGCACTTTCGGGCTATGTCGCGAAGAGCGGCTGTGTACATATCGCTGACATCGAAGAACCTCTTGCCGAACTGCTCAACATTAGGCCCTCTCATGGGGCTTCCGCCATAGAGCTTTATATGGTCGGATATGATCATCACATCTCCAGGCCTATAGCCCGTATTGACAGCTCCGGCTGCGTTGGTGAGAACCAGCCTGCTTATGCCAAGCAGCTTCAGGACCCTCACTGGAATGGAGAGCTGCTCCATGTCATAGCCCTCATAGAAGTGGAAGCGGCCTGACATGCAGGCAACGCTTCGGCCTTCGATGGTTCCTAGGATGAACTTGCCTGCGTGACCTGGTGCTGAGGAGGTCAGGAAGTTTGGAATCTCGCTGTAGGGAATCTCCACCGGGTTTTCGATCTGTTGGGCAAAGGGTCCTAGCCCTGTACCAAGGATTATGCCGATCTCTGGGCGGATGCTTGTCCTGGACAGGATGTAGTCGGCGCTTTTCTTGTAGTGCTCGTATGTATAATTCATTCTATTTCCTCTAGGCTGATTTCTGGATGCCTTTTCTCTTGTTCCTTATGATCATGATTATTCCGAAGATCGTCATGGCGATCACTGTGCAGAAGTAGGGGAAGGACTCTGTGAAATAGGAGTTGATGTAGGTCTGCAGCGTCTTGGACATTGAGATTGTAGCTCCAAAGAACAGGGAGGAGAAGATGGCTGCAATAGGATGAGCCTGGGCCATGCTGGCGGCTCCCATGGCTATGAAGCCTCTTCCTGCTGTCATGTTCTCCACAAAGACCGTGACCATGCCCATGCACTGGGCAAGCCCTCCAAGTGCGCACAGCGCTCCTGAGACCAGGATTGAGTTGAACTGGATCCTCTGTGACTTGACTCCCAGGCTCTTTGCCGCCTCGAAGCTTATTCCTACCGACCTGAGATGAAAGCCCCGTACGGTCTTGAACAGGTACAGAAAGACAAGAATCGCTGTTATATAGCCAAGGTAGTCAAGTATGCTCAGGCTCTCGAACATCCTGTTTACAAAGGACAGGCTCCCGATCTTGAGGCTGAGCTTAGGAAGGGCGACCATTCCGTTTCCCTGGATGGTTCCCCTGGTGCCGAAGATGACCTGCATCAGAAAGGAGGTGGCGCTCTGGACAAGCAAATTGATGGAGGTTCCGACCACCATGTCCCTGACTCCCAGGCTTATCTGGAAGACAGCGACCAGAAGGGCAACAAGCATTCCCGCTCCAATTGCTGCCATCGTTGACAGAATCACGCTGTGCGTGAAGTAGTTGGTGACTATGGCGGCAAAGGAAGCTGCAAGCATCTGGCCTTCCAGCGCTACGTTGAACACGTTGCATCTTGTGCAGTAAAGGCTTCCCAGCGCTGCAAACAATATGGGAGTGGAATAGCGGAGAGTGGAGTTGATCACGGCTGCGACGAACAGGGAATTCATGCCTTTCCTCCTTTGGAGAAAACAGTGAAGTCAAGGACTATCTTGACGGAGACAAAAAGGGTGATGCAGCACTGGATTATGTCCGATATCTGCATTGGAAGCCCTACTGCCCTCTGAAGCGCCTGGCCGCCTATGCTCAGGCCGGCAAGGAAAATGGAGTAGACTAGGGTCAGCAGCGGGTTGTACTTGGCAATGAGCATGGCCATAAGCCCTGTCCAGGCATAGCCTGTGGTAGTGAACATGGCATTGACATAGCGATATCTGGCTCCAAAGATCTCGATGCAGGCTGCAAAGCCGCATATGGCGCCGGAGAGGCCCATTGTCGTGAACATCATCTTGGCTGATTTAATGCCTCCATAGCTTGCAAACTTGCGGTTGAGGCCGGTTATCTTCGACTCATAGCCAAAGCGTGTCTTCTTGAGAATGAAGTAGATCAGCACTACAGCCGCTATGGCTACAAACACACCTATGTTCATCGCGTTCTTCTTGGAGAACCTGAAGAAGCGCATGGCTGCATCTATCTGGGGTGACTGGAAGGCAAGCCCATCGCCTGCGGTATCCTTGATTGGATAGGCGACAAAGTAGTCGGTGATGTAGTTGGTGGCGTAGTTCAGCATCAAGGTCGTGATTATCAATGAGGCATTGAACTTATAGTCAAGGAAGGTCGGAATAAGAGCCCAAAGGGCTCCTGCCGCCATTCCCACAGCAAAGCAGAGAATTGTGGTAAGGGGAGTCTTGACAGGGAAGAACAAGGCTACCAGCGTGGCGCAAAGGCCGCCTACGCACATCTGGCCTTGCATGCCAAGGTTGATGTAGCCTGCCCGCCAGGCGACTGCAGCTCCCACGCCGCTGAGCATTATTGGCGCTGACCGAACCAGGGTCTGGGCCAGGTAATAGGGATCGAGGAAGGACTTGGCGAACATCTGCCTATAGGCATAAAGCGGGCTTGTCCCGACTGCGAGCATGATGAGGGCTCCCAGCATCAGGCCGCCTAAAATGGCAATCACCGGCGACAGAATATTCTGAAGCATTCTCTTTCTTTGCAAGGCCTTTATGCTGCTGTCAGTCATTGAGCTTGCCTCCTACCATCAATAATCCTATCTGCTCAGCCTTTGCGCTCTGTCTTGTGAACTCGCCGGCGATTCGCCCTTCGTAGATTACATAGATTCTGTCTGAAAGCTCAAGGATCTCCGACAGCTCTGAGGATATCAGCAGCACCGATCCTCCGCTTGCCCTCTTGTCCAGAAGCTTGCCATGGATGTAGTCAATGGCTCCAATGTCGATGCCGCGAGTCGGCTCGGCTGCCAAGAGCAGGGGAGAGTCCTGGAACATCTCTCTTGCCACTATGAGCTTCTGGGCATTTCCGCCTGAAAGCTCATGCATCTCCTGCCTGTCGGAGAGATAGCGTACGTCATAGGCCTTCATCATCGTCTCTGCGTACTCTGCGACTCCCTTGCTTCTGAATATTCCGCGCTTCATGAGCTTCTCGTTGCCGTTGTAATGGGCCATTATGCAGTTCTCGGCAAGAGTGGCCTCCGAGGCGCTTCCCCAAAGGTATCTGTCCTCTGGGATGCATGCACAGCCCGATTGCCTTATCTGGCTTGCACTTAGATTGGTGACATCTGCATCGCCTATGAAGACCTGGCCAGAGGAAAGGCGCCTTAGGCCGGTGATGCACTGGATGAGCTCGCTCTGGCCGTTTCCGCTTACACCGGCGATTCCCACTATCTCGCCCTCATCCACATGAAGGCTCAGGCTGTCCAGGACCCTCTTGGATCCCTGGCCCATGAGAACCAGGTCCCTGACATCCAGGCATCTTCTGCCCTTTTCCACGGCCTCGATCTCGCGAGGCCTTATCTGGTGGCCGACCATCAGGAAGGACATCTCGTCGATTGAGGTGTCCTTGCAGGCCATCTCCTTGACAACACTGCCGCTTCTCATGACCATGACACGGTCGGCAGTGGCCATGACCTCGTTGAGCTTGTGGGTGATCAGTATTATGCTCTTGCCCTTTGCCTTGAGGTCCCTGATGGTCTGAAGCAGGTCATCGATCTCCTGGGGCGTCAGCACTGCAGAGGGCTCATCGAATATGATGATGTCTACGCCCTGATGCAGGACCTTGAGAATCTCAATTCGCTGCTGCAGCCCCACTGGGCACTGGGACACCTTGGCATCCGGGTCAATCCTGAGCCCATACTGGCGTGACAGCTCAAGAGTTCTCTGGCGTGCCTTTCTTCGATCGAATACCATGCCCTTTCTTGGCTCATGGGCATAGACTATGTTTTCAGCAGCCGTGAAAGGAGGAAAGAGCATGAAGTGCTGCTGCACCATCCCGATTCCGTGTGCGATGGCATCATGTGGCGAGCGGAATTCCACCTCCCTGTCATTGATGAGGATCCTCCCGGAGTTCATAGGCTCCAGGCCATACAGGATCTTCATGAGGGTGCTCTTGCCAGCGCCATTCTCGCCAACAACAGCGAGAATCTCGCCCTTGTCAAGAGTGAGATTCACCGAATCGTTTGCGACCAAGGACCCATAGGTCTTGGTAATGTTTTCCATCTTGATGAGCATAAGCTGTCTTCATTCCTTTCGCTGCGGCTGAAAGAAGGCAAAGCAGCCTGACGCTGCCTTGCCCTTGTCTTATTCTGGTTTATCTTCCGATGAGCGGAATGAGCTGATTGAGATCCTCTGGCTCTGTGGGCATTGTCCTCATGTCGATCTCGCCGCTGGCAAGCTTCTTTACCACTTCCTTGAGGTATGCGACATCAGCATCGCTGAGGCGGGAGGAGCGTGGGTTCACGCTGTCCTGTGTGGCCCATACGGCGCCGATGGCTCCGTCGGAGACGCCGAGCGACTCGTTTTTGCTGTCCCATTCATTGTTCATGAACTTGTCGATCATGTACTGGATGGATGGGTTTGCGCCCTTTATCTGGCTGGAGACGATCCATGGATTGTTCGGGTCGGTCATGTCGACGTCCTGGCCTGCTGTCCAGAAGCCCTTCTCCTTGGCTGCCTGGAATGTGCCATAGTCGCCGCCGGCGGCGCAGGAGTTGATGAACCTGCATCCAAGCTCATACTGCTGAAGCGCAAGCTCGTAGGCAAGGTTGACTTCTGAGTAGCCATAGACATAGTTGAAGGTGAACCTTGCCTCTGGATCTACAGAGAGAACACCCTGTGCATAGCCATAGCGCCACTTCAGAGAGCTCTCGTTCTGGGAGACGTTGATGCAGCCGTAGTTGTGGCTCTCGCCGTCGACAACCAATGCAGCAATGACGCCGATGAGGTAGGCGCCTTCGCCCTCGAAGTACTGGATGCACTTGACCTTGTCAGAGTCTGTCAGGGTGTCGATGATTCCGAATGCGATGTCATCGTAGATCTCCGCCAGCTCGCTGATGATGGATCCGGCTTCCCAGCTTCCAGCCAGGATGAGGTCGTAGCCTTCGTTTGCGGCAGCGCGGGCATTTTCCTCATACTCAGCGCTTCCCTTGCACTCAACCACTGTGCCCTTGATGTTCCAGCGAGCACATGCTTCCTCGAAGCCTGCGATGCCTTCGTTGATGTAGGCGCTTGTTCCCTTTGGATTGGTGATCAAGGCTGCCCTGACCTGCTCTGCTGGCTCGGCGGCTTTCTCCTGTGTTGCTGTGGCGAAAGCTGCTGATGCGATGACTAGCAGCACAAGTAGAACGAACATGATTCTCTTCATTTTCTTCTCCTTCCTTATTTTCAATAGCTTGCGCTATCTTCGATCATTGTACAACGATTTGGGGAAATCGGCCTTGCCCATTTGATGAATTCATTGAGCTCTGTGCAATAGTCTCCAATGCAGATGATCTGGTGATTGTTTATAGGCCTTGTCATCATGCCCTGTATGCCGTCTATGAAAAGCTCCAGCTGGGTCCTGCAGTTGAGAGGGCAGGAGGGGCTTGAGGCAAAGACGCCCTTTTTCACCGAATAAGCCAAGAGGCTCTCCCTGCACTTGAATACAGTGTAATCGCCGGGGCCGAAAACGCCCTTGATGGCTACTGACAGGCCGCTTTCAAAATGGGTGGACAGCTCATAGCTCTGCGTCATGTCCAAGGGCAAGGTGCAATGGGCGAATGTCATCGTGCCTTTCTCGGCATCGACGTTGCATGGGTTGGCCATGAAGCAGGGCTGGGAGGATACGGCATTGAGAATTACCATGGATACAAGCGATCTTGCATCTGCTTCGCAGGCGCTGACTATGCCTTCCTTGTTTAGGATCGAAAGAGCAAGACAGCCTGTGGATCCAGTGTCAAGCAGGTCGAAGCACTTCAAGGCAATGGCATCAAGGCCTTGGGCCTTGATGATCCTCTTAAGCGCTCCATATATGAAGAGAGCCCTGCGTATCTCATCTCTCTGAAGAGGGGATCCTGCCTTGGCCATCAGGGCATCGGTCGACGGGCAGTCTTCATACCGGCACAGCCCAATCTCTCTTCTCAGGTCTTCCATGCCTACAAAGCTGAGCTTGGCTCCAAGGGTGGAGGAGAGATCGGCGACAGAGAAGTCGCTCAGGTCCTCGGCATTGCAGCCAATGATGCCAAGATGCATGAGAGAAACCTTCCTGATGGCGTTGATGGCAGCATGAATCTGCAGAAAGCGCTTGGCAATGGCCTGCACCGACCCATAGAGGATCTCGCCCTTCAAGCCCCTTTCGTTGAGCAGGTACATGATCTCAAGGCAGCAGGGAATTGAGTTGTCATAAGGGGTGGAAAGGAGGATGTATGGCCCTTTGGTGCTCTTGAGAAGCTCCTTGAAGTCCCCTAAAGTCCCGCCTGAGCTCACAAGCACAGCTGTGAAGCTTTCCCTGCTGACCTGCTCGGCGCTTCCAGGATCCAGCCTGAAGCCAAGGCATGAACTCAGCTCATCAAGGTACTTTTCAGCGAACTTCAGCAGGTGAGGCCTGCTCGATTCGATGTGGGAGACCAGTAGGGTGATTTTCATCAGCAACCTCCTTGAGACCCTTTTAGTATCGAGAAGAAGCATCTTGTTGTCAATCTGGTAATTTTTGGCAAAACCACTTTTTTTGTTGAATTTTGTTGCTTTAGCCAAAAAAGCACCTTGGAAAATCCAATCTGGCATGCTATCATCCCAGCCATGAAGGCAACAGAGCGAATAGACAGCATCATTTCCCTTGTCCCGTACAACGGCTTCATCCTCGTCAAGGACCTGGCCTCCAGGTTCAATGTGACCGAGGAGACTATAAGGCGAGACCTTGGCCGCATAATGGAGATGAACATAGGCATATGCAAGGTCCATGGTGGGGCCTACCGGGTGAGCAAGGGCGATGAGACAAGCCCCTTCTCCTTCAGGGCGACCATGCTCACTGAGGTCAAGGCCCGCTTCGCTGACTATTGCGTAAATATCATCAAGCCTGAAAGCTGCGTGATGCTGGACTCAAGCACAACCTCTCTTTTCATCGCCAGGATGATAAAGGCCCAGAGGCTCAGGGTGACCATCGTCACCAACTCCCTGCCCATAGTCATGGAATTCGAGGATGACGAGAATTCAAAGGTGATATGCCTTGGCGGCCAGCTTCGCAAGAGAAATGAGTCGCTTGTAGGCTTTCACACCGTGGAGCTTCTTCGCAAGTACTGCGCCGATTGCTGCTTCATAAGCCCAACCAGCATAGACCTGCAGCATGGGCTCACCGATCACAGTGAATTGGAGGCAGCGGTGCGCAAGGCCATGCTTGAGCAGTCAAGCTCGAGATTCCTTGTGGCTGACCACACAAAGTTCGGCTGGAGCAGCATCAATGTAATATCGCTGTTCAAGGGCCTGGATGCCATAATCTCTGATGTGGAGCCTAGTGCGCAATGGAGTAGCATTCTTGGAGAGAATGGCATATCATGGCACTGCCTCTAGAGCATAAGGAGATTGACAGATGGAGCGTGCAGATCATGATCTTGCTTTTCTTCTGAAATATGAGAATGTAGCCTGGTATGAGGATGGAAAGGTTCGGATACTTGACCGAAGAGTCTATCCTGCCCAGAAGACCTTCGTCATTTGCCAGACCCATCAGGAAGTGGCCCAAGCCCTGAAGGACATGGTCACCCAGTCCGCGGGCCCTTATACAGCAGGCCCGATGGGCATGGCCCTGGCAGCCTGGGAATGCAGGTCGATGGGCCCTGGGCAGCAGATGGACTATCTCCGACAGGCCTCAGTGCACATCTACAGCGCAAGGCCCACCACAAAAAGCCGCATGCAGATTGTGACTGATGCATGCCTGCCAGTTGCAGAGAAAGCGCTTGCAGAGGGAAGGCGAGCTGATCTGGCCATACGGGATCACATAGTGGAAGCCAACAACCGCCGCTATGACAAGATGGCCAAGGCCGCTGAATACCTGGTGGACATGTTCCCCAAGAACGGAAAGATCATGACCCAGTGCTTTGCAGAGACCATACTTGGCATGATGCTTCGCGTATGCAGGCAGAGAGGCAATGACATAAAGCTCTTCTGTCCAGAGACGAGGCCATACTTCCAGGGAGCAAGGCTGACAGCTACAGTGTGCTATGAGATGGGCTTCGACACCACCTTGATAACAGACAATATGCCTGCCTTCGTCATGGCCAACGAGAAGATCGATGTCTTCACCTGCGCTGCAGACGCCATATGCCTGGACGGCTATATATTCAACAAGGTCGGCACAAGCCAGATCGCCATATGCGCCAATCATTTCGGCATTCCAGTGTTTGTATCCGGCTCTCCCGACATCGGGCATCCCAATCACCAAAGCGTGACAATCGAGATGAGAGGCCCCGAGTTCTCATTGCAGGCGATGGGGGTAAGGACAGCTGTACAAGGTGTAAAGGGCTACTATCCAGCCTTCGACATGACACCGCCTCATCTAATTTCAGGCATTGTAACAGACAAGGGCATTTTCTCTCCCTTTGATCTTCACAGGTATTTTGCCGACGGAACAAGCAGCGAGTTCACAGTCTGAGATCTCTGCCCAAAAGGTCTTTTAATTTTTCCTTTAAACGATTACACTGATGCCATGGAAATTCAGTTGGTTGAGAAGATCCTTGAGACCGAGAAACAGGCCAAGGCACTTGTTGACAGTGCGCGTGCGCAGGCTCAAGCTATTGTGCAGAATGCGCGCAAGGATTGCGACAATGATCGCAGCCAGGCTCTGGCAGCCCAGGCAAAGGCAGATGATGAAAGGCTCAAGGCACTGGAAGCGGATTATGACAGGCAGCTGGAAAACCTGAAATCCGATCTGCAGAAGGCAGATTTCGATCCACAGGCTGTCAAGCAAGCTGCCCTTAGGATTGTCCAGGCAGTCATAAAATGAAATCGCCATTGTTGAGATATGGGTATCTCAATGCAAAGCTCAGGGCTAGGATGGCAGAGATGAGAGACAGCCAGGTGCTTGAGAAGGCACGGGAGGCGGGCTCTCTTCTTGAGGTCCTGGAAGCCCTAAAGGGCACTGCCTACCAGGAGCTTGCAGAGATCTATAACAGCACAGGAGATCTGGGACTTGTGGAGAAGGCGCTTTTGGAGCGTGAGCTGCTTGAGCGCCAATGGGTGCTTGGATGCCTGGATGAGAAGCCAAGGAAGGCTGCAAGCTTTCTTCTTCAGAAAATAGAGATAGACAACCTCAAGAACACGATCCGCATCTGGCTGGACTGCCGCTTCTGGGATCTTTCTCCCTCCAATAGGATGAACTACCTTCTCAAGCGCCACATATACAGCGATGTGAACTGGGACGAGCTCATCAACTCCACTAGCTGGGAGGCCTTCTGCAAGGGCCTTGATGGAACCGTCTATCAGAAAGCCTGCCAGTCCTACAGCGCAGAGGGCCTGAAGAACGACCAGCTGGCATTCCTGGAGATGGACCTGGACAAGATTCTCTACAGCGCCTATGAGACTTCTCTCAAGGAGCTTGGAGGACAGGACCGAAAGGTCGCAACCGATATCCTCAACAGGGATATAGACCTGAAGAACCTGCTCATACTGATGCGCTATGGCACCTTCTATAAGCTCGACAGCAAGAGAATAAGCAGCCTGCTGCTTCAAGGCGGAGCAGTCAATGGCTCCAAGGCCTTGTCTGATTACCTTGCCAGCCGTGACGCACTAGGCCTTGTCAAGCGCTTCATGCCAGCTCTGGCAGCCAGGCTTGACCGGGACAGCTTCAGCGGCAACGCCTTGCTGGAGACAATGCTTGAGATAGAGCACTTCCTTGGATCTGAGAGAAAAAAGGAGTACACGATGGTTCTTAGAAGGCATCCCTTCACCATGGCTCTTGTACTGGCATATTTCTTTGTTTATGATAATAACGACCGAGTCCTGAGAACCTTGCTGAATGCAAAGGCCTACAAGATGGATAAGGAATCTATGGGGGATTTCCATGACTCTGTTCACTAAGCCTATGAAACTGCTCACTGCAGTCGTCATAACCTCGAGATCCGAAGCGGTAGCTCATAAGCTGCTTGAGCTTGGACTTCTGGATTTCATCGATGTCAAGAGCCTTGACATCAAGCTTCCTCCTGAGACACGCAAGGCAAGCCCTGCAGCCCTGGACTCCATTTTCTCCGCAGCAAAGGCCCTTTACGGGCAGGCGGGCCTCATTTTGCCTCAGCCTCGCAAGGAGGATGTGCTGTGCATGATGGACTTTGACCAGCAGAAGGCCTCCACGTTCATCGAGTCCCTTGGCCAGAGGATCTCTGATTCAAAGGCCAGCCTCAAGAGCCTCAACGAGAGCCTGATCGCCCTGGAGGAGTTCAAGGACTATATCGACACAGGAAGGCTCAACTACCTGCAGGTGCATATCGGAAGCTTTCCTAAGCCAGTTGACATCAGGAGCAAGCTTGGCGACTGCATGCTTGTGGACATCCCTGGCGAGCCCTTTGAGATAATTGCGGCCCTAAGGCGAGACGGAGCCAAGGTCAACCCGCTTCTGGAGAAGCTTGGCTGGACCGAGACCGACGATGTCAAGGCGCAGAAGGCCTCTACAGGCCTGGTCTACGATAAGATCAGCAAGCAGACAGATGATATCCGCGAGCAGATGAAGAAGCTTGCAGAGGCCCCAAGGCAGATAATACTCGAGAGCAAGGCAGAGCTTGATGGATACTACAAGGCCATACTTGTCGCACGTCTATGCAGCAAGATCAAGGACAGCTTCACCTATACCCAGAATACAAGCTTCTTCAGCGGCTGGGTTCCCAGCGAGAGCGCTGAGATCCTGGAGCAGGGGATAAAGGAAGCCTCAGAAGGCTCCTGCATCATAGAGTGGACCCAGGCTGAGAAGGTAAAGGATGTCCCAATCCCTGTGCAGATCTCCAGCCCGAAGATCCTTTCTCCCTTTGCAAGGCTGGTCACAAACTACTCGATTCCTGAGTACAAGAGCCTCAACCCCGTTCCCGTGGTCGTTGTCACATACCTGTGCATGTTCGCCCTTATGTTCGCCGACCTTGGGCAGGGCTTCATCCTTCTCCTTCTGGGCCTTTACAAGACCTGGGACTATGGACGCAATCCATTGAAGAAGGATGGCATGATCAACCGCAACATCAGCGCGCTTCTGATATACCTAGGGGTGGCCTCCATGATAGGAGGGCTTCTCTTTGGCTCCTGCTTCGGCTATTCATGGATTCCAGCTCTCTGGTTCAACTACCACAGGGTGGTCAACGGGGCCTCCGATGGCCTTGTAAAGAATGTCTACAGCATCCTGGGAATAACCATACGCTTTGGCGTGGCAGTGATCTTCATTGGCCTGATCATGAACTGGATCAATCTCTATCGAAAGAAGAGATGGGTGGATCTGTTCCTGGACAAGTACGGCATCGCAGGCGGCTGGCTGTTTGCAGTCGGCTATTGGGCCGCATCAGCCTTCGTGAAGTCTGGCTACAAGAGCATGCCTGAAGGCATGTTCCTTCCAATTGCCATTGTTATAGGAGCTGGAAGCCTTCTCTTCAGGGAGCCTCTTGTCTGCATCCTTGAGCACAAGCGCATCAGGTTAGACATAATGGAATGGATGGTCCAGCTGCTTGAGGTCTTCTCAGGATACCTTGCCAATACACTGAGCTTCATGAGAGTCGCAGGGCTTGGGATTGCCCATGTGAGCCTGATGACAGCCTTTGAGCAGATGGCTGACATGACAGAGGATCTTGCATTCAAGATCCTGATCATGGCGCTTGGCAACGTGCTTGTCATAGCCATAGAGGGCCTCAGCGCAGGCATACAGGCACTTAGGCTCAACTATTATGAGTTCTTTACAAAGTTCTTTACAGGCGGTGGAGTTGTCTACCGTCCTATGAGCATAGAAAACAATTAAGCTTCCGTAGGAGGAAAAAATGTCATTGTTGGTTTTTAAGAGAAGGCTTGGCCTTTCAGTTCTGGCAACAGTATTGCTGCTTGTGGTTTCCGGCTTGCTTTTCGCACCGCCAGTCTTTGCAGCCGAAACTGCCGTGCAGGAAACTGTAAGCGATGCTAAGTACATGTGGGTCTGCATTGGAGCTGCCGTGGCTTTCTCGGCAGGAGCCATTTCTGCTGGAATGGCTATCAGCAGGGTCGGAACCGCTGCTATGGGCGCCCTTTCAGAACGCCCTGAAATCGGATCTCAGGCCTTGATCTTCATAGCCCTTGCAGAAGGTCTGGTTGTGTTTGGATTCATCACTGCCCTGATGATCCTTGGAAAGATCTGATGAAATACTTTGTCATTGGGGATTATGATACTGTCATGGGTTTCTCCCTAGTAGGAGTGCCTGGACAGATAGCAAGCGACGCCGCCGGCGCCTCCTCTGCATTTGACCGTGCACTCGATGACAGGCAATACGGCATAATCATCATCACCGATGAAATCGCGGACACCATCCGCGAAAAGGTGGACAAGTATCTTTTCTCAGAGTCCTTTCCACTGATAGTGGAGATTCCCGGCCCTTCCAGGGGAGGAGTCTCCCGAGATCTTCACGCCCTGGTGAACCAGGCCATAGGAGTAGCCTTATGAGCGATCTTTTAGCAAGCATAATCGAGGACGCACAGAAGCAGGCAGACCTCATCCTGGACCAGGCCCGAAAGGATGCCCAGGCCATTAAGGATGCAGCCTTGGTCGAGAAGGCCAAGGACCTGGAGCTGCAGGCAAGCAAGCTTGAGTCCAGGAAGGCCTATATGGCTGCAAGATTCGAGAGCCAGAAGCAGGTGGTCGGCAGGAAGGCCGGCCTCAAGCGCAGCGCCTTGTTCAACCAGGCAGTCATGAAGGAGGCAGATGAAATGCTTGCCAGGCTTCCTGAGGATCCAGGCTATGCCGACATGCTGGCAGACTGGATCTGCGAGGGGGCCATTGAGCTGGACAAGAGCCTGTGCTCTGTGAACTTCTCGGCCAAGGACCATGTGGATAGAAGCGTTCTGGACAAGGCCGAGGACCTGATCAAGCGAAGAAGCGGCAAGACCATCAAGCTTCAGATCGGGATAACCGACCTTGAGCAGAGTGGAGTGATCATAAGCGTTCCAGGCTCCAATGTCAGCTATAACAACCTTATTTCATCCCGGCTTAGAAGGATGGAGCGCAAAGTCAGCGAGATCCTGGAGGAGAGTTCATGGATCAGGCAGTAATTGGACGAGTCAAGAGAGTCAATGGACCGGTGGTGACTGTCAGCGGCATAACCAATGCCTCTATGATGGAGCTCGTCTATATAGGCGAATACCGCCTAATAGGAGAGATAGTCAAGCTTGAGGGAAGCTCAGCGACTGTTCAGGTGTATGAGGATACCACTGGCCTTGCCCCTGAGGACCCTGTGTACACCAGCGGCGGCCCGCTTTGCGTAGAGCTAGGCCCAGGCCTTATTGGATCCATATATGATGGAATCCAGAGGCCCTTGGAGGCCCTGAGGGCCTCTGGCGGAGACTTCATCGGACGCGGACAGAGCGCCAACTCCATCAGCCACAAGCAGAAGTGGTCTTTCCATAGGACAATGGAGGAAGGCTCCACAGTATCTGGAGGCTCAATCATCGGCTATGTCGATGAGAACTCCAACATCAAGCATAAGATAATGGTCAGCCCCTTTTGCAAGGGCGGCAAGCTGGTCGACCTTGCTCCTGACGGAGAATATGACGTGACCCAGGTCATAGCCAATGTGCTCGGCGCCGATGGAAGAAAGACAGCAGTAAGGATGTCTCATAAGTGGCCTATAAGAAAGAGCAGGCCTGTTCAGAGCCATATGAGCCTGTCAGTGCCCCTCATTACAGGCCAGAGAGTCATCGATGTGCTCTTTCCATTGGCAAAGGGCGGCACGGTGGCCATACCAGGCGGATTCGGAACAGGCAAGACAATGACCCAGCATGCAATAGCATCCTGGTGCGATGCTGACCTGATAGTCTATGTAGGCTGCGGAGAGAGAGGCAATGAGATGACCGATGTGCTTCGCGAGTTCCCGACTCTCATCGATCCGCGCACAGGAAGGTCCCTCATGGAGAGGACCATACTCATCGCAAACACCTCCAACATGCCTGTCTCTGCAAGAGAGGCATCGATCTACACTGGAATTACAATAGCAGAATACTATCGAGACATGGGCTATCATATAGCCTTGATGGCCGATTCCACCTCACGCTGGGCTGAAGCTCTCAGGGAGCTTGGCGGACGAATGGAGGAGATGCCGGCAGAGGAGGGCTTCCCAGCCTACCTGCCTACAAGGATAGCTGAGTTCTATGAAAGGGCAGGCTACATGAAGAATCTCAATGGAACAGAAGGCTCGGTTTCCGTCATAGGAGCTGTCAGCCCTCCAGGAGGAGACTTCTCTGAGCCAGTTACCCAGCATACCAAGCGCTTTGTGCGATGCTTCTGGGGCCTTGACAAGGGCCTTGCCTCGGCTCGCCACTATCCTGCAATAAGCTGGCTGACCAGCTACAGCGAGTACGTTCCGGACCTAAGGTCCTGGTGGGACAGGAAGAGCAATGGAGCCTGGGAGGCAGACCGCACAGCGATCATGAGCCTTCTTCAGCAGGAGGTCAGGCTAAGCCAGGTCGTCAAGCTTGTTGGCTCTGACGCCCTTCCGGATTCGCAGAACTTCATACTGTCTGTATGTGACCTGTTCAAGACAGCCTTCCTGCAGCAGAATGCCTTCGATGATGAGGACAAGTACTGCAATGCAGACAAGCAGCTGAAGATGCTGAGGCTTATAATGCTTTACTATGAGCTTGGAAGCAAGGCGATAAAGGCAGGCTCAACCTTGATCAAGGTCAAGAGGCTCAAGGTCGTGCAGGATCTTGCAAGAATGAGGTTCTCGAAGGACCTTGGAGATCTTGAGCAGAGGCTCAGGTCTTCAATGAGAGCCTTGGAGGAAGCTTATGACAGATAGTCAGAGAATAAGGCTTAGCGGAAGGGAGTACAGAGGGCTTGAGCGCATCGATGGCTCTCTTGTATTCATGAAGAATACCCATCCCGTCGGCTACAACGAGCTTGTCCAGATAACAGATAAGGATGGCAACATAAGAAGCGGCCAGGTCCTGGATACCAGCGATGAGGCTGTTTGCGTACAGGTCTTTGACGGCACAAGCGCACTGAACCTTCCTGACACCAGGATGGTCTTCATGGGCGAGCCTATCACCCTTGGCGTAACTGACAAGATGCTTGGACGGGTGATGGACGGGCTAGGCAACATGCGCGATGGCAACGCCGCCCCTATGGCCGAGGCCAGGCGCGATGTCAACGGCAGCCCAATCAACCCAACAGCCAGGATATATCCTCGCGACTTCATCCAGACAGGAATATCCTGCATCGATGGGATGACAACCCTGATACAAGGCCAGAAGCTTCCAATCTTCTCGGCCAACGGGCTTGACCACAACATACTGGCCGCCCAGATAGCCAGGCAGGCCAAGGTCAGGGGAGCAGACAGCGACTTTGCCATAGTCTTCGTGGCCATGGGAATCAAGTACGACACAGCCCAGTTCTTCATCGACAGCTTTGAAAGCTCAGGAGTGCTGGACAACGTGGCTCTCTTCTTGTCCTTGGCTGACGATCCGTCCATCGAGCGCCTGATCACTCCAAAGAGCGCCTTGACGCTGGCAGAGTTCCTTGCCTTCGACAAGGGCAAGCAGGTTTTGGTGATCATGACCGACATGACCAACTACTGCGAGAGCCTGAGAGAGATATCCACCCTGCGCGGCGAGATACCTTCAAGAAAGGGATACCCTGGATACCTATACTCCAACCTGGCCGAGCTTTATGAGAGAAGCGGCAAGATTGAGGGAAGGGAGGGAAGCATCACACAGCTTCCGATCCTGACCATGCCCAACGACGACATATCTCACCCGATACCGGATTTGACAGGCTATATAACCGAGGGCCAGATTGTGTTCTCGCGCCAGCTTGCATCCAAGGGCGTCTATCCGCCGGTGGATGTGCTTCCTTCCCTGTCAAGGCTCATGAAGGACGGAATTGGAGAGGGCATGACCCGATCCGATCATCCCCATCTTTCCAACCAGCTGTTTGCATCCTACTCCCATGTAAAGGATGTGCGCAACCTGGCCAGCGTGATAGGAGAGGAGGAGCTCACTGACCTTGATCGCTGCTATATGCGCTTTGGAGAGTTCTTTGAGCAGAGATTCCTGAAGCAGGGCACCAATGAGGACAGAAGCATAGAGCAGACTCTTGATCTTGGCTGGAAGGCTCTTGGCTTCTTGCCCCGCGAGGAGCTTTCAAGGCTCAGCGAAGATGAGATCGACTCGCACTACACTGCTGCGGAGGCCTAGATGGATACAAGCATAGCCCCTACACGCAGCAATCTTCTCAAGCTCAAGGAAAGCCTGGAGTTCGCAACTCTGGGCCACGACCTTCTGGACCAGAAGAGAACCATACTGGTCAGTGAGCTGCTGCGGCTTGTGGACCAGGCTGTCAACTATCAGGATAGGATGGATGCGGCCATGGACAAGGCCCGCAAGGTCCTTATGAGGACTGTGCTTGAGCAAGGCCGCCTGAAGACAGCCCAGCTTTCGTCGGCTGTGAACATCCAGAGCGACTTTGAGCTTTCAGAGCGCAAGGTCATGGGTGTCAGGCTGCCGCAGGTGCAGACAAGCTTTTCTGGCCAAGGGCCTTTCTTCAGCCCAGAAGGCACAAGCATCCTGGTGGAGAATGCCATTGAGGCCTTCCGTGAAGCCTTGGAGCTCATGGGCCACCTGGCCGAGCTCAAGGTCTCCATCATGAGGCTGGCAAGAGAGGTCAAGAAGACTGTCAGGAAGGTCAACTCACTGGAGAAGATCGTCATACCTGATCAGAAACAGACGCTGGCCTACACCAGCGATCGAATAGAGGAAGCTGAAAGGGAGAACTACATTCTTCTCAAGGCTGTGAAGAAATCGCTCTCTGAAAAGAGAGGAGGGCAATAGGAGATCAAGATGGCGTTTTCAAGGATTCTGCTGTATATTGACAGCACTGAAGCCTCAGCAAATGCGGCCCTGTATGCTATACTGCTGGCAAGGGACCTGAAGGCGAGGCTGGATGGTGTCTATGTGATAAACACCAAGGCTATAACAGAGCTTGGGCATGTGGGCATCTTTGTTCAGGAAGAGAAGGATCTTATAGCAAGCGACATGGAGACTGATGCCCTGCGCTACATTGACAATGTTGAAAAGCTTGCCAGGTCCAAGGGAGTTGAGCTGCATGCCACAATCCTAAAGGGCAATGTGAGCGCCTTGGTCGTGGAGCAGGCACGAAAGCTTGGAAGCGAGCTGCTTGTGCTTGGGGGGCTTAGGGACATACGAAGCCGCCGCGAGGAGCTGAGCGAGGACTCCAATAGAATAGCCCGCACAGCCACTTGCCCGGTTCTCCTGGTAAGCGATGATGATGATGTCTGGCAGGATTTTGAGGAGCGCTAGAGATGACAATAGACAAGAGCATGATAATACTCCCATTGGAGTCTGATACCAAGGCAAAGGCCCTCGAGGCTCTTTGCAGAAGAGTTGCCAGCGTTCATGGGCTGGATGAGAAGAAGATCCTGGATGCTGTCAATGAAAGGGAGAAGCTTGGCTCAACAGCCATCGGCCACTGGGTAGCCATACCTCATTGCAGGCTGGATGGGCTTGGGGGCGTCTATACAGCCCTTGGAGTCTCACAGCGCCCCATAGAGTACGATGATCAGAGCGTGAGGATTCTCTTTCTGGTGGTGTCCGACAAGGCTCTTCCAAGCGAGCAGGTCCGAACTCTCAGCCAGATAGCCTCGTTCTGCAACAGCGACGTTTGCCGTCGCCTTCTTCTGGATGCCAAGAGCCCAGAGCAGGCAAGCAGCCTCATAGAGGACTGAGATGACGTTCAGGGCCCTGGAGAGGAGAATCAAGTCAATCAGCCCAGAAGCCAGCGCAAGCATCATTGATGGTTGCGTGGTCCTGAAGGGCAAGTGCAAGAGCTACTCCCAGGTGCTGGAATGCGGAAGGCTTGCAGCCAGGCTTCATAGCGACGGCGTGGTCAACGACCTTTATGTTGAAGGACTAGAGAGCAAGCCTATGTACATAAGCTCCATCAAGGATGAGGAGCTTGAAGCTAAAAGCTTTGATGTGTGCATAATCGGAGCGGGAGTCGTGGGGTGCGCCATCGCTCGCGAGATGAGCAGGTACAAGCTTTCCACCATTGTCGTTGAGAAGGAATATGATGTTGGACTCAGGGCTTCCAGCAGAAACGATGGCATGATTCATCCTGGCATAGACCTAAGGCCCGGGCAGAGGAAGACCTATTACAATGCAAGGGGAAACAGGCTTTATGACCAGCTGTCCAAGGACCTTGGCTTTGATTTTGTCAGAAACGGCAGCTATGTGGTCTTTGACAAGGCCTGGAACTGGCTTTTGCTTCCAGCATTCATCTTCAGACGTATCTTCAACCCAATAGACGGCATCAGGTTCTATTCAAGAAAGAAGCTTGCAAAGCTGCAAGGCTCTGTTGCTTCCTGGCAGAAGGGGGCCATGTACCTTCCCTCAAGCGGAATAGTCTGCCCCTACCAGGTAACCATATCCCTTGCCGAGAACGCTTACTCAAACGGGGTCAGGTTCAGCCTCGACACTGCGGTGCTGGGCATGCAGAGCAAGGACGGAGAGATCACCTCCATCTCTACCAACAGAGGGACCTTCAAGGCCTGCGTTGTGATAAACGCAGCCGGGGTGTACAGCGACATCATAGCCCAGATGGCAGGGGACAGGTTCTTCACCATTCATCCAAGAAAGGGAACGGAAGCCATACTGGACAAGGAAGCTGGATATCTTACAAGCTCTGTTGTTGCCAAGATTCCTCTTGGGGATGTCAAGAATCACACCAAGGGAGGCGGGCTGGTTCGCACAATTGACGGCAACCTTCTTGTTGGGCCTTCTGCAGAGGAGACCATAGAGCGAGAGGATGACAGCACAAGTTCCAGCATAATAGCAAGCCTTTTCGAAAAGCATTCCAGGACTGTTCCAGCCTTGACCCAGAGACTGGACATAACCTACTTCAGCGGGACAAGGGCCTCGACCTATGAGGAGGACTTCATAGTCCGCAAGGGACGCAGGGTCTCCAATATCGTCCATGCAGCCGGCATACAGTCTCCAGGCCTGACCGCAAGTCCGGCCATCGCCATAGATGTATGCCGCCTTGCCCTTGAGATCCTAAGAGCCCAGGGCATCAATGCAAGGCCAAATGATTCGTTCAATCCCAAGAACCCGCAACGAATAAGGCCTTCTCGCCTTGATGATGAGCAGCGCGATGCGCTTATACAGAAGGACCCTGCCTACGGCAGGATAGTCTGCCGCTGCGAGGAGATCAGCGAAGGGGAGATAAGGGATGCTCTCACCAGGCCTCTTTCAGTCATGAACATGGACTCTGTTAAGAGAAGATGCCGTGTCACCATGGGCCGCTGCCAGGGAGGCTTCTGCACGCCGGCTGCAGCCCAGCTGATCAGCAAGCAGGCAGGCATTCCTATGTCCAAGGTGCGCAAGGCCAGAGGGTATCTGGCCCTATGCCCTGTAAAGGAGGCTCAGGATGAGAACCAGGAGCTTTGATGTAGCGGTGATTGGGTCCGGGCCTGCTGGAATGGCTGCTGCAATCAGCGCCAGCGATGAAGGCTCCAGCGTGGTGATCATCGACCGCGAGGGCAGAAGCGGGGGAGTACTCAAGCAGTGTGTTCATGATGGCTTTGGACTTGAGCGCTTCCATAAGCGCCTGAGCGGACCATGGTATGCCCAGATAGAAAGCGATGAGGTGTCAAGAAGGCCCATAGAGGTTCACCAGGACACCTTTGCTAGCAGGATAGAGAAGACCCCTTCAGGATTCAGCATCTTCTGCAGCAGCCCCAGGGGCTTTGAGAGAATCGACTGTGCCGCACTGATCATGGCAACAGGCTGCAGGGAGAGGACAAGCAAGCAGATAGCAATCCATGGCACCAGGCCAGCTGGCATCTTCAATGCAGGTACCGCTCAGAACATGGTCAACATCCATGGCATACTTCCAGGGCGAAAGGCTGTGATTCTCGGAAGCGGAGACATCGGCCTTATCATGGCGCGCCGCCTGAGCCTTGAGGGCTGCCAGGTCATCGGGGTCTATGAAGCAAAGAGCGAGCCAAGCGGGCTTGCACGCAACATCCACCAATGCCTTGACGACTACCATATTCCGCTTTACCTGGGCACTACAGTGACCAGATGCATAGGAATCGAGCGCCTGGAAGCTGTCGAGGTCGCCAAGACTGATTCATCCATGCATCCCATTGCAGGCACAGAGCAGATCGTCAGCTGCGATACGCTTGTCATCAGCGTCGGCCTCATTGCGGAGAATGAGCTTATCAAGCCCCTTGGAGTCAAGATGGACAAGGCCACAAGCGCTCCGGTCACAGACCAGTATTCCATGACAAGCATCAATGGCCTGTTCTGCACAGGCAATTGCCGGGTTGTCTTCGACTTGGTGGATACTGTCTCCAAGACCTCCATGATCTGCGGTAGGAGGGCAAGCCAGATAGCCCGAAAGGCCTCAGCAGGCCCTGCAGTCCAGGTTGTCTCATGCACAGACCTTGCATTTGTATGCCCGCAGGTCATAAGGATGCCAGCCGGCAAGGTTCAGCTGCACTTCAGGCCCAAGAAGGTGCTGAGGGACTACATGCTCACTGCAAGTCAGGATGGAAAGATCATAGGTCAGAAATACTATTCTGTGCTCAGGCCGGCCCAGATGGAGGACATCGAAATCAGCGCCGATGAAAGCCAGGCAGAGATTAGGCTGGAAGGAGAGTCGCGATGATATGCATAAGCTGTCCTAGAGGCTGCGAGCTCTCTGTACAGGGCTCCAGCGACAACTTGATTGTCACTGGAAACCATTGTCCAAAGGGACGGGAGTTTGCCATAAGCGAGACCATTAGGCCTCAGAGATTCCTTACAACTACAGTATCTGTGGCGCCTGGCCTTGGATGTCAGCGCCTTGCGGTGATCAGCAGGGATCCCATAGACCTGGACAGGCTGAAGGACCTGAGCCTCAGCCTGAAGTCATTTTGCATCGATCATGAGATAGAGCTTGGCCAGGAGGTCCTGCGCCTTGGGGATGCAGTCTTCTTGGCTGCATCATCTCTTAAGAAGGAGAAGCCAGATGAAAGGTGATTATGCACTAGCAATAGATTGCGGAACCCAGAGCCTAAGAGCCATGGCCTTTGATGCCAAGGGCACCATGGTGGCTAAGTCCACCTACGTTTATGAAAGAGCCTACTTCAGCCTTCAGAAAGGGTGGGCAGAGCAGGATCCAATGATCTGGTGGAATGCTCTTTGCTCAAGTGTTGGAAAGGTCCTGGAGAACAAGGAAGTGGCTTCTGGCATAGGCTCCATCTCCATAACGGCGATGAGGGACACCTATGTCAGCCTCGACAAGGATATGAACATAGTCAGGCCATCCATAGTCTGGCTTGACCAAAGACGTGCAAGGTGCTCTGACGGGCTGGGAAAGGATGCCTTTGCCATGAGCCTGGTGGGCATGAGCGCCACAGCGCTGGATGCCAAAAAGTCCACCCTCGCCATCTGGATACAGGAGAATGAGCCAGGCAACTGGGAGAGGACAAGGCATTATATCTCCATCCCTTGCTTTCTTGGCTATAAGCTCACAGGAAAGCTTGCAGACAGCGACTCAAATATCTGCGGACATCTTCCCTATGACTACAGAAATGCTCGCTGGTACAAGCAGAGCGACATGAAATGGAGACTCACGCCAATAGAGCTTGACAAGCTTCCCCCAATAGTGCCCACAGGGTCAGTGATTGGCTTTGTGACAGGGGAAGGCTCGGCTGCCACAGGCCTGGAGGAAGGCCTCAGCGTAATAGCAGTGGGCAATGACAAGGCCTGCGAGACCATAGGATCCGGCTGCCTTGACTCAAGCTGGGCCTCTGTATCCTTTGGCACAACTGCAACAATACAGCTTTCCATACCAAAATACGTAGAGCCTCAGACCTTCATGCCCTGCTACAGGGCCGTAGCTCCAGGGCTTTTCAACCCGGAGATTCAGCTTTACAGGGGATACTGGATGGTCAGCTGGTTCTCAAGCCAGTTTGGCTGCAATGACGCCCTTGAGGCAAGCAAGCTTGGCATATCGGTGGAGCAGTACATGGATCGCATGCTTGACCAGGTGGATCCAGGCTGCGATGGGCTTCTGATGCAGCCTTACTGGGGACCTGTTCTCAAGAAGCCTGAGTGCAAGGGCTCCTTCATAGGCTGTGCAAGCTACCACACCAAGGCTCATTTCTACCGCTCAATAATTGAAGGCATCAACTTCGGCCTTATGGAAGGCTGCGATGTCATGTCCTCAAGAGCAAAGATCAAGGTGACCCATCTAACATCCAACGGAGGAGGCTCCAAGAGTCCTCAGGTATGCCAGATCACTGCTGACATGTTCGGCCTTCCTGTGCATTGTCCCCAGACCAATGAGACCAGCGGATTAGGCTGTGCCATGACAGCCTTTGTAAGCCAAGGCGTGTTCAAGGATTACCAGGAAGCCTCCCAGGCCATGGTCTCCTTCAGGTCAGTCTATCAGCCAAATATGGCTAATCACAAGATCTACAGCGATATATACCATAAGCGCTATCTTGGCCTTTACAAGAGGCTGAGGAGCATCTACCGCGATATGCTCAAGGAGACATCAAATGGCTAGGAGAACTGAAGATAATCCCAATTGGTATCTGGACCCGCCGCCCAGGCGATCCTATAGGTCAATATTCAAGTGGGGAGACCCAAGCTTCAACAAGGTGCCCAAGGCAAGCCTTGTGTCCATGATGCGCTCCCGCTTCAACATTGAGAAGCCCCTGGTGGATCCTACTGAGCCCCTTGGGCTTGAGACTGTGCCTTCATATATGCCAAGCAAGCTCACCGAGGCCCAGGTCAGCAGGCTCAAGGCCATTGTCGGCGATGAGAATGTCAGCCTGGATGGCTATGACAGGCTCAGCGTTGCCTATGGAAAGACAATGAGCGACCTGATGAGGCTTAGAGCCAAGATTGTCGAGAATGTGGCTGACGCTGTAGTCTATCCATCGACCACCGAGGACATAGAGAAGCTTGTTGCCTTCTGCTATGAGGAGAATGTTCCCCTCTATGTGTATGGAGGCGGCTCCTCAGTCACAAGAGGCGTAGAGCCTGTGGCCGGCGGTCTCAGCCTAGACATGAGGCGCCATTTCAACAAGGTCATAGCCTTCAACGAGATCGATCATACAATAACTGTACAGGCTGGAATGAGCGGGCCGGATCTTGAGAGGCACCTGCAGAATGCTGTAAAGGAGTTCGGTGCCAAGGCTGCCTACACCGTGGGGCATTTCCCACAGAGCTTTGAGTACTCAAGCGTTGGAGGCTGGGTGGTCACCAGAGGCGCCGGGCAGAACAGCACCTACTATGGAAAGATAGAGGACCTGGTCCTCGGGCAGGACTATGTGACTCCAATTGGCCACATCACCAGCGACAGCTATGCTCGCAAGGCAACAGGCCCGTCCATAGACCAGATCATGATGGGAAGCGAAGGGGCTTTCGGTGTGCTTTGCACAGTCACGCTGAAGTTCTCCTTCTGGCGGCCTGAGAACCATCTTCGCTTCAGCTATATATTTCCAAGCTGGGAAAAGGCAAGAGAGGCTGCCAGGACCATCATGCAGGCCGAAAGCGGAAACCCATCGGTGTTCCGATTGAGCGATCCAGAGGAAACCGAGGTCATGCTTGGGCTCTACGGGGTGGATGAATCCCCGCTGGAAGGCTTGTTGAGGCTGCGTGGATTCAAGAGCGGAGAACGCTGCCTGTTTCTGGGCTTTACAGATGGCCAGCTTGGCTTTTGCCGCAATCTGAAAAGATCCATACACAGGATATGCAAGTCCTATGGGGCCATGTACCTGACAGCCCTGCCTACAAAGGGCTGGGAGAAGGGAAGGTTCCTGGATCCCTACATGAGAGACAGCATGGAGGACTTTGGCGTTGTCACCGACACACTGGAGTGCACCGTCAACTGGTCGAACATGGCTTCCGTTCACAAGAGCGTAAGGGAGTATTGCCACTCAAGGCCGAACACCATATGCATGACCCATATGTCTCATGCCTATGCCCAAGGAGCCAACCTGTACTGGATATTCATAACACAATGCTCTGACCTTGAGGACTTCAAGGCCTACCATAGGGGCATACTGGATGCAATACAGGCTTCAGGAGCTGCAATAAGCCACCATCATGGAATCGGCAAGCTTTTCGCCCCCTGGCTTGAAGGCTGCATCGGAACAAACCAGATGGAGGTCTTCAAGGCTCTCAAGGCTCACTTCGACCCCAAGAACCTGATGAACCCAGGCGGAACCGTCGGGCTTGACCTTCAGGAAAGCGAGAAGCGGTTCATAAGGCCTAGATGGTAAAGCTCTGGCCATAGGCAGGAGCCACAGCATCCATGCCCATGTCACTGGAAAGATGAAGGGCGTAAAGCTCAGCGTTCTCCTTCTCTCCATGGATGACAAACACCTTTCTTGGAAGGGAAGCGAAGGCTCCTATCCACTTGTCAAGCCCGCTGCGGTCTGCATGGCCGCTAAGGCCTTCCATCTTGTAGATCTGGGCTCTTACCTTGATCTGCTCGCCAAGCACCTTCACCATCTTCTTGCCATCGACAATGCTTCGACCCAAGGTTCCTTCGGCCTGGTAGCCTGTGAATACTATGGATGATTCCGATTTCCAGAGGTTATGCTTGAGGTGATGCCTTATCCGTCCTGCTTCGCACATTCCGCTTGAGCTGATGATTATGCAGGCCTGGTCCAAGGTATTGAGGGTCTTGGACTTCTCCGCATCCTCTATTGGAATAAGCGTATCGAAGTCCAGAGGGTTGATTCCTTTCTCCACCAGCTCCATGGCCTGCTTGTCGTAATAGCCAGCAATGCAGGTTGCAAACACCTCGGTTGCCTTGATCGACAGCGGGGAATCCAGGTAGACAGGAACCTTGAAGCCCAGCGTCGGCAGCACCTTGGCAAGAAGATATAGCACCTCCTGGGTCCGTCCTACTGAGAAGGTTGGCATTATGATCTTGCCCCCTCGTGCGAAGGTGCTGATGATTATGCCTCTAAGCTCATCCTCGCTCTGTGACTGAGAAAAGACAGCCTGGTGGTTTCTGTCTGCGTAGGTGGATTCCATTATCACATAGTCCGCATGGCTTATGTAGCTTGGGTCGTTGATGATTGGCTGGTCCAGGTTGCCTATGTCCCCAGAGAAGACCAGCTTGGATGCTTTCTTGTCCTCGACGACGAAGACCTCGATGAAGGCCGAGCCAAGCAGGTGTCCAGCATCGATGCATCGAAAGTCCAGGCCCGGGGCGATGTTGACTGTCCTGCCATAGGAGTAGCTTGTAAAGTATTCCAGGATTCCCCTTGCATCATCCTCTGTGTAAAGCGGCTCAACAGGCTTCTTTCCAAGCCTGAGAGCCTTCTTAGTGAGCCACACAGCATCGCTTTCTTGTATTTTTGCACTGTCGATGAGCATGATCGAGCAAAGCTTATGGGTTGCCGGGGTGCAGAAAACAGGCCCCCGAAAGCCAAGCTTATAGAGGTAGGGGAGGCGGCCTGAATGATCGATGTGAGCATGGGTGACCAGGACTGCATCTATGCTCTTGGGATCGAAATCAAAGCCCTGGCCCCTTTTGGCATCAGAGCCCTGGGATAGTCCGCAATCAATGAGTATGCGCTTGCCGCAGGCTTCGAGAAGCGTCATGCTGCCGGTCACGCACAAGGCAGCTCCATAGAATGTTATCTTCATCAGTATCCAAGGTCCTCCAGGCAAATCAGAACTGTAATCCTTCCAGCAGCCTTTTGATGTCCCATTATGACAGCATTGGAGCATATGGTGGATTCGCAGGCTCCAGCAGGAAGGCACATGAGGTTTTCAGGACTGAACGACCTCTTGATGCAGGACCCGCTGGAAGCGCAGAAGGTTGGGCAGTCAAGCCTGATGGCATTGGCTGGTGCGCAGATTGTCTTTACACGGACGATGGCCTCGGCAAGGTTGGAGACGATCTTGCTGGCCGAAGCGACAACTATCACCTTCTCAGGTCCAAACAGCATGGCCGCAGTGCGGTTGCTGGTTCCATCCACGTTGTAGAGCTCCCCATTCAGGGTGATGGCGTTGGTAGAGGTCAGAAATACATCGCTGAGCAGGCCTTCCCTGAGCCTCTGGTGAAGCTGCTCCTTGCTCAGGCCCTTCTCGTATCGGTCTATGAGCTTGTAGGGCCCTTTTCGAACTGCCTCCAGCACTCCTGACTCAACAAGGCTGACCGATCCGCCCAGGCCTATTGAGGAGCCGTCTGGAATAAGGGATGTAACTAGCTTGGGCAAGCTTTCTATGCTCGGGACAAGAGCAGCCTCGAATCCGTTCTTCTTGAGAGCCTCAATGGCATGAGCAGCCTTTATGCTCCTTTGCTTGTAAAGATTTGCGTCCATGTTGCCTCCTAATGCGCAATAGCGCCTTGATCGTGTTTTCTTTGAAGCTCTGCCTTTGTCCTTGTCCACGCAGGGCCATCCAATGTGTAGAAGAGAATTGAGATGGCGGGGATAATGACTGCAAGAGCGCTTGTGCCCATCCAGGCAAAAAGAATGCCTGACTTAGCCTGGACGCTCTGAAGGCCCTTGCCTAGAGCCTGGTCATAGCCGAAAGCCTGAATGATGAGCAGGAAAGCTGAGTTGGCTAAGCTTACAGCTGGCTTGCTTGTAACATTGTTGACGCCAAAGTACATGCCCTCTCTTCTCAGGCCTGTGACGCTCTCATCGTAGTCAATGGCGTCGCCTATGAGAAGGGGCACCATGAGCATTGCTCCAGCAAAGCCGATTCCCGCCAGCAGAAAGCCGATGGCGCACAAGGCAGGCAGAGCCCCGCCAAGCCATACAGTCAAGGTTCCTGAGAACATGATGGCAAACATGCCAAGCATCCTGCGCCTTATTCCTAGCGATGCAGCAATTTTGGAAAAGAGAACTATTCCGATGACAATCCCGGCTGCAAGAGAGGCATAGACCAGGATCATAGGGGTGGAGAACTCATCAAAGTAGTAGAGAACTCCCTGTGTAAGTATGGTCTGGATGAAGACCACGCTTAGGTTGCAGATCATGTATATGTCAAAGCTTATGTTCTTGAAGCAAGCAACAAGGCCCTTGAAGAAGCCCATGCCGTCAGCTTTCTTTTCGTATTCCTCTTCCTTGTAGAAATAGGTTGAGAGGTGGATGACAGCCAGGGCAAGCAAGCCCAGGGCATCCATGACAATGCGAAAGACAAGGGCGCTCTGGCCAACCTGGGGCTTGATAGTGGGCACCAAGGCCAAAGGGATGGCCATTGCAAGGGCATTGCTTACTATTCTCAGGGTGAAGATGGAAGCTCTTTCATTGTTGTCCAGTGTCATCTCATAGGGCATTATGTATATGGATGAGCTTACAGCAACGTGGCATAGGTCAAAAAGGAAAAGACAGCCAAGCATCTGGGCCATCAAGGCACTCTGTCCGCTTCCCAGCCCTAGATCCTGCCAGCTTAGGCAGAAGAAGCCTGCTGTGAAGAAGCAGCCATAGCGGATGAAAGGCCTTCTTCTTCCCAGCTTGCTTTTCACTCGGTCTGAGATATAGCCAAAGAGAGTAGGGGTGAAGAAGTTCCAGGCAGCAAAAAAGGCCCAGACAATGCTGGCTCGGCCTTCAGTGAGCCCAAGGTACTTGGTGTAGTAGTAGGTGAGCATGCCTGAGGTCATCAGGCTGTACAGGCTTAGGGTGAATCCATCAGCTGAACACAGCATCACCTTGCTTAGAGTGGATATCTTCTTCTCCATGGCTACATGATAGCCTTATCCCAAGCTCCTTATCAAGCATTAGTTGATTCCATGCCTTCATCGGCATTGGTTCTTTACTATTTTCATGCAAAACTATATTGTTTGCCTAATTTCAAGGAGGATACAGTGTCAAGCATATTCCCAAAGGGCTACAGAAGCCTTATAGATCAGAAGCAGACAGAGAAGGCGATCAAGTTTGTCAAGGATACATTTGAGAGGGAGCTAAGCGGCGAGCTTTGCCTTTCCCGCTTTACCTCTCCTCTTTTTGTGGCCAAGGGCAGCGGCATCAACGACGATCTCAACGGCGTTGAACGTCCCGTATCATTCCAGGTTGGCAACATGAACAATACCTCCATGGAGATAGTTCAGTCCCTTGCCAAGTGGAAGCGCATGGCATTGGCGGATCATGGCTTTGAGCCAGGCCGCGGGCTGTATACGGACATGAACGCCATACGCCCTGACGATGACATAGATGCAATACACTCAATCTATGTCGACCAGTGGGACTGGGAGAAGGTCATGGCTCCGGATCAGAGGTGCCTCGACTACCTCAAGCAGACTGTCAGCAAGATCTATGAGGCCATGAAGCGCACACAGTTCCTGGTGAGCGAAAGCTTCTCTCAATGCAAGGCCGACCTGCCTGAGGACATTACCTTCATATCCAGCCAGAAGGCCCTTGAGCTGTACCCAGACCTCGATCCTGTCTCCAGGGAGAAAAGGCTTGCCCAGGAGCATGGAGCAATATTCATCATGGGCATAGGAGCTGCGCTTTCCGATGGAGTCAGCCATGGAGGACGAAGCCCTGACTACGATGACTGGTCAACACCAAACAGCGAAGGCTTTGAGGGGCTAAATGGCGACATCATCGTATGGGACAAGATCCGGGGCGACAGCCTCGAGCTCTCCAGCATGGGCATAAGGGTGGACAATGAGGCTCTTCTCAGGCAGCTTGAGATAAGAGGGTGCATGGATAGAAAGAACCTTTACTGGCACAAGAGGCTTCTCAACGGTGATTTCCCACAGACAATAGGCGGAGGAATCGGCCAGTCAAGGCTTTGCATGTTCCTTCTCAAGAAGGCTCATATCGGAGAGGTCCAGGCCTCAGTCTGGCCTGATGAGGTGCATGAGGCAGCCAAGGCTGCAGGAACCTTCATATTCTAAAAAAAACGGCACCCCGCCAAGGGTGCCGTCCATACTAAGGAGGTATGAAAAACTGTTGCTCTGCTAATAATGATGCAAAAGCCGTGCCAACCTCTTTTCTGCCCTTTTAGTCTCTGAATTCACAAGTTTTGATGTGAAATATAAGCCAAGTGTGAAAATAATTCCCACTTGGCTTTTTCATTATATGTCGCCTATCATTGGCTATGATCTACCTAGAATTCGCCAAGCTCTTCAGTGAGCTTGATAATGTGCTGGCCATCACCCTTGCAGGCTCAAGCGTTGCCCCGATAAGCGACAGCTACAGCGATTACGACCTTTATGTCTACACAAGCTCCCCGATCTTGCCCTCGACTAGAAGCCAGCTTCTGGCCAAGCTAGGAGGAAAAGTCCAGGTGCAGGCCTCTTTCTTCGAGGAGGGCGATGAGGTGAGCTTTGAAGAAGGCCCTTATCTGGATATCATGTATCGCGATGCCTCCTGGATAGATTCCCAGGTCAAGGACGTATGGGAGCTGTGCAACGGAAGGCTTGGCTACAGCACCTGCTTCATATTCAGCATAGTCAACTCAAGGATCCTCTTTGAGCGAGGAGGCTGGCATTCCAGTCTCCTTGCCCGAGTGAGCACTCCTTACCCAGAGGCCTTGAGACAGAATATCATAAGGCGCAACATGATCCAGCTCTGTGGGCCTATCCAGTCGCCCTACATCAAGCAGCTGGAGCTGGCCATCAAGCGGGATGACCTGGTCTCCATGAACCATAGGCTCTCTGCCATGATAGCCTCCTATTTCGATGTGCTCTTTGCTTGCTCCTGCAAGCTGCATCCAGGAGAGAAGAAGCTTGAGAGATATGTGAAGGCATACCAGCTTGCCACCCCAGAGAACTGGGAGAAGGACCTTCGCCTAGTCTTGCAAGCCTCTGCAGACAAGAAAAGCCTGCTAGGCTATGTGCAGGCTCTTCTTGATAATCTAAAGGCTATGCTAGCGGCCCAGGCTGTAAAGGTCCCATATCTTCAGGGCCTTTAGCTCATCCTTGGTCTCGAAGGCTATTGTGAGGACCTTGCCAGGACGCAGGGCAAAGTTGTTGTCGCTGAAGCGGCCCCTTGCTGATCCCTCATCTAGAACAACATTGAAGGCGGGTCTTGAGCATTCCAGGTCCACCTCATAGCCATTTTCGGTCTTCCTGACAGTGGACTTGATCCTTGGATCCTCAAGAGGGCATCTCTTCTCCTCAAGAGGCAGAAGGGTGGTCTCCAAGGTCTTGCCGTTGACCTCTATCTTAAGGTTCAGGAAGAAATCCCTTGAGCTTGAGCTTAAGGTCTTGATCTCAGTGCTGGACATTGAGCCTGACTCAAGGCTCTCCTTTTCGCTGAACACGGTCCTGCCGTCAAAGCCCATGGCCTTAAGCCTCCACTTGACAGCTGCCTTGGATGGGCCATCATTGACGATGAAGCAATGAATCACATCCTTATCGTCCTTGTACATGATAGGAGCCACGCTCTCATAAAAGCGTCTTGCGCTGTAGTGCAGGACCTTGTAGCGCCCGCCGTACTCAAGGCTGGACCATGAGGCAACCGGCCAGCAGTCGTCAAGCTGCCAGTAAAGCGTTCCTAGGCAGTAGGGCATGAGAGTGCGATAGTATTCAATGGCGGTCTGCATTGCCTTGGCTTGCTGGATCTGGCTGAGGATGACCTGAGCCTCAAAGGAGGAGGGAAAGCGATAATAGCGGGAGAAGTTCTCCAGGATTATGGAGTTGCCCCGCAAGTTGCGCTGGTGGTCCTCCATGATAGGACTGGTGAGGTTCAGCTGGTCAGCAGGGCAGAATGACTTGATGCTGGTCAGGGAGGGGAAGCTTTGGTAGCCAAACTCGCTGACAAAGCGCGGCTTGACCGTGCGGTAGTGCTCAAAGCTGCGGCCTTCATGCCAGACTGACCAGAAGTGCATGTCCCCCTTGCTGTCATCATGCCAGTTGTCTCCATAATTTCCCTCTCCTGCACAGGGGCTTGAGGGCCAGTATTTCTGGTCTGGGCAGATTGACTTGATCTTTCTGGCAATGACACCATGGTTCAGCCTGTCATAATCGGCAAAGTAGCGCTCCTTGTTGGCCCTTGATTCCTCATACCAGCCAATTGAGCCCAGGCACTCGTTGTTGCCGCACCAAAGAGCTATAGAGGCGTGGTCATGGATTCGCCTGAGCTGGTAGTCCAGCTCAGAGGTTACATTGTCCAGGAATTCGTCCCTTGATGAGTACATGGAGCAGCTGAACATGCAATCATGCCAGATCAATATGCCTAGCTCATCACATAGCTCATAGAAGCTTTCTCTTTCATATTGCCCGCCGCCCCAGAGCCTGACAGCGTTCATGTTGGCATCTTTTGCTGCCTCTAGAAGGCCCCTGTAGTGGGCCTCCTGGTGGCTTATGATGGCATCAGGTGGAATCCAGTTGGCTCCCTTTGCAAAGATCGGCCTGCCATTGACGATGAAGCCAAAGTCCTCGTCATGAACCTCAATGGTCCTGAAGCCTATTTTCTTGGCTTGCTTGCACTCGCCAGCTTGCAGGACAAGGCTGTAGAGAGCCTGCTCGCCCCAGCCATTAGGCCACCAGAGCCGGGGGCTCTTGACAGTGGCATTGATGACTATCTCGGATATGCCTAAGCCTACATTGGCCTCTGTGGTCCAGCTGCCAAGAGTTTCTATTGACATGGAAAAAGGAAGAGTGCACTGTTCGAAGGCCTCTATCCTGATTCTCTCCTCGAGAACCCAGGTATCAAGATCAGAAGTCTTCATGAAAAGCCTAGAGTCGAGAATGCGTGCCTTTTCATAGCATCTTATTGCTATGTCGCCATATATTCCAGAGGAGTTTATGCATGGGCCCCAGTCCCATCCGCTTTGGCACTGGCACTTGCGAAGCATGTTGCGATAAGGAGAGCTTACAGGATAGACAGAGTAGGGTATGAAGTATCTTTCCTTGGCAGCCTCTGCAATGGCGCTTTTCAAGGGTGAATCGAAGGTTATCGAGATTGTGTTCAAGCCGCTCTTGAGAAAAGGCTTGACATCAAGGCTCCAGAAGCGGAACTGGCTGCAGGTGCGTCCAACAAAGGATCCATTGACCAGAACTGATGCCATGGTGTCCACCATGGTCATCTCCAGAAGGACGGCGGAAAGCTCCAGGTCCTCTTGTGCAGCTTCAAAGGTCCTTGTTATGGTCCAGTCAGTCTTCTCCACCCATTGGATGCCAAGCTCATTGTCAGCCCAATAAGGATCGGCAATGATTCTCTTCTCCAAAAGCGCAGTGTGCACATCCCCTGGAATCCTCATGCAAATTCCAGCTAGGTCTTTGCGGTTGGCATCCAAGGCATTAAGAACCCAGTTCCCCTTCAAGTCAATTGTTCTCATGATTGCTCCTGGATCTAGGATAAACCAGAAACATCCTTTGAGCAATCATGGCCGGACAAGATGGGCATTGACAGCTGATTATTCTCGCCTAGGCTTTGATTGGCTGAATGGGAATAATGCAGCAAAGACAAATCAGGCAGCGGTCAAAAAAAGGAGCCCGACGGGCTCCTTGCTGTTAAAGATCAGGTATGACTAGTGCTCTAAGGCAAGGGTGATCGTGGTCCTGTCGCAGACCTCGCTTGGTCCCCAGTACTGGATTGCGCCAGGGTAGGTGAAGCTGGTCTTCTCAGCCCAGGCCTGCCTCATTGCTGCAAAGTGCTTGAAGGGCTTTCCATCCAGCTCCACAAGAGCTTTCTTGATCACTGGCTTGAGTGCGCCGTTTCTCATCTCCATGTTCATCATGCTTGTGATTGGGATTCCTCCAGCAATCCAGGAAGCGGCAGGAGCCTTGAGGTTCTTCACGCTCGAGATATAGCCAGTAAGGCCGTTTGCCAGAAGTAGGAAGGCATTGTAGCCAAGGCTGTAGCAATAGTCTGCATCGAAGTTCGATGGGAATGCACAGCGTCCCTCGTAGCCGAAGAAGTGTGACAGGGCGCTGAACTTCCCGTTGTAGGCTCCAGCCTTCTTCATTGCCTTGAGCTTGGTCTCGACCATGTCGATGATAAGCTTTTCTGTCTCGATCTTGGACACCTGCACGTTGCCGTGAGGATCTCGGTCGCTGACAAGCTGTGCCTGGACAAAGGCTGGCAGGCTGTTGAAGGCTTCTGCATTGATGCCTTCAAGCTTGGCAGAGACGAAGGACCTCTTCTGGTCCAGGCTCTCCAGGGCGTTGAAGGCAGCCTCGTTGGCTGCAAGCACATCGTTGATGGCAAGAATCAGGGCCTTGAACTGGGGGACAAACTCTATGAGGCCTTCTGGAACCAGGCAGACTCCAAAGTTCTCTCCATTGTTGCCTCTTAGGGCGACTATGGAGGCAACGTAGTCAGCTATGTCTGAGATTGACATGTTCCTGGCTTCGACTTCCTCGCCGATAAGGCAGATGCTAGGCTGTGTCTCAAGGGCGCATTCAAGAGCTATGTGGCTTGCAGACCTGCCCATGAGGCGGATGAAGTGCCAGTATTTCTTTGCGCTGTTGGCATCGCGCTCGATGTTGCCGATAAGCTCGCTGTAGGTCTTGGAGGCTGTGTCAAAGCCAAAGGAAGCCTCTATGGCCTCGTTCTTGAGATCTCCGTCGATTGTCTTGGGGCATCCGACGACATTGATGGCTATCTTGTTGGCCCTGAAGTACTCGGCGAGCACTGCTGCATTGGTGTTGGAGTCATCGCCTCCGATAATGACGATGCTGTTGACTCCATTCTCGCTGCAGACCTTTGTGACCTTCTCAAATTGCTCTGTGGTCTCAAGCTTGGTTCTTCCGCTGCCGATGATATCAAATCCGCCGCTGTTGCGATAGGAATCGATAAGGTCCGATGTGATCTCGATGTAGGCGCCATCTACAAGGCCGCTTGGGCCTCCAAGGAAGCCAAGAAGCCTATTGGCTGGATTTGCCTTCTTGCATGCATCGAAGAGTCCGGCTATCACATTGTGTCCGCCGGGAGCCTGTCCGCCAGAGAGTATGACGGCTACTGTGAATGTCTTTTGAGCAAGATCATTGCGGCCTAGCTTGAACCTTACGCTCCGAAGAGGGTAGGTGCATGGGAAGTCGGCAGCTATTGCGCTCTGGTCGCACTGGCTTTCCATTGGCGAACCATACTCGGCCTCGATTGCTGTAATGCTGCTGCAAAGGATTCCCGGGAGCTTTGGCTGATATGAATAACGTGCTTTCTGAAGTGGAGAGATTTCCATTGATGTCCTCCTGAACTGACTTGAATTTTAAAGAGTTTCCATGGTCTTGTTCAACATTTGAAGCAAGAAAGTGCTGGCTAATGAGCTTTTTTGGTTCATCATGCTTCATTGCATTTGTTCCTATGTTATTGTAACATTCAGCAATGGAGTCCAACGTGCCTGAATTCAAGAGCCCTATTCTCTGGGTAGACAGCGATTCCTGCCCGGTGCAGATCCGCTCAATCATTCTCAAGGCAGCCATCAGGCTGGATCTTGAGACGGTCTTTGTGTCTGACAGGGAGCTGAAGGATGTGAAGACAGCAAGGAGCGAACACACAGCAATGCTGAGAAAGGTCGATCCAGATGCTGTTTCCTCAATATTCTATGTTGTAGTCCCAACTGGCGCCGACAGCGCTGATGACTATATCGTTGAGAATGCTGACAATCCAGATGCCCTGGTCATAACCCGTGATGTACCGCTGTCCTCCAGGCTCGCTTCAAAAGGCCTTGTATGCCTTGATGACAGAGGCAGGATCATTGATTGGTCGAATGCAGCCAACCGCCTCAGCCAAAGGGATGCAAACTACCAGCTTCGCGAGGCTGGGGTCTTTGATGAGAGGAATGACAGGATAAGCGAAAGGAACATAAGGGAATTCTCAGCTTCCCTGGATAGGCACTTGAATATGCTGAAAAAGAAAGGTGTTATAAAATAATGTATAAATACTATATTTGAGTTGTATTTTATTTATATCATTTACCTATTGAAACAGCAAAGTTTCCATAAAGTAAGGCCCTCTTTGTCAGAGGGCCTTCGCTTCTAGAAGTTATAGAGATTGCTTGTAGGATAAATTGGCTCGCTTGTTGCATTGAGCCCAAGTTTCCTGATGCCGTTTGCATCTCCGTCGCTTGGCATATGGGAAAGATGCACCTCGCAGCCACGAAGCTGATCTATAGAATCAATGGCAACCTTGGCAGCTGGATTTATGGAAGAGCTCATGGCCAGGCAGATCAAGGTCTCCTCAAGGTTCAATGACACTCCTCGGCTAAGAAGGTGATCGCGCTTGAAGCTTGTGACTGACTCTATGATCATGTTCGGTATGAGGTCGATCTTCTTTGGTATCTGAGCTATGCTCTTGACTGCATTGAGCACAAGCGCGCTGGAGGCATGGAGTACAAGGGAGTTATGGGCTGTGATGAACTCACCGCTCTTGAGCTCCATGGCTGCAGCGCAGGTTATGCCATCGGCACCCTTGCCCTTGGCAATGGACCTGTCAAGCTCAACCTGGCATACATTGACTGCAGGCCTGTCAGTGGGCTTCAGTCCAGCCTTCTGCATGATGTTCTCTGTTCTTCGCAGGGTCTCGAGAGTCGCCTTGCCCTGAAGACGCTCGCAAGCGCTTCTATAGTAGCGTCTGATGATCTCCTGCTGGCCTGCATACCTGACAGCCTCATCATCTATGATTCCGAAACCATCCCTGTTGACTCCCATATCGGTAGGGGAGTTGTAGGACTTGCCTGTGATCTTCTCAAGTATGCTCTTGAGAATGGGAAAGGCTTCCAGGTCCCTGTTGTAGTTGACAGCCATCTTGCCTGTGGCCTGCATGTAGAAGTAATCGACGATGTTGACATCGCCGATGTCGGCAGTTGCCGCTTCATAGGCTATATTGACTGGGTGGTCGATAGGCAGGTTCCATATGGGGAAGGTCTCGAACTTGGAGTATCCAGACTTCCGGCCCTGCTTGTAGTCGTGGTACATCTGGTTCAGGCAGGTGGCAAGCTTTCCGCTTCCCGGTCCTGGCGCTGTGACCAGCACAATAGGCTTATCGGTAGGGATGTATGCATTGGCTCCATAGCCTTCATCGCTGACAATCTTGTCAACGTCCATCGGGTATCCATTGGTCGGCTCGTGGACATAGACCTTTATGCCACGACCCTCAAGGTGCTCCTTGAAATCCAGGGCGGCCTTCTCCCCCTTGAAGCGTGTGATCAGTACCTTGTCTGCCTTGATTCCAGCCTTGGCAAAGTCATCGATCATCTTGAATACATCAGTGTCGTAGGTGATGCCGAAATCGCTTCTGAACTTCTTGTGCACGATGTCCCCTGCATAGATGCAGATGATTACATCCAGCTTGTCCCTGAAGGACTGGAAGACCCTCATCTTGACATTCGGGTCGAAGCCTGGAAGCACGCGGGATGCATGATAGTCATACATAAGCTTGCCGCCGCATTCCAGGTAGAGCTTTCCATCATTCTGGGCCATTCGCTCCAGTATGCATTGTGTCTGCTCCTGAAGATACTTCTCGTTGTCAAAGCCGATTCTGTACATACATCACCTCGCCTGTATATCTCTTCGCATCTTCTGTGCTGCACTCTCCCCAAACAAGGCCTTGACCAGCGCAAGACCAAATTCCTCAGCGGCTCCTGGACCGCTTGCTGTAATCAGCTTTCCATCTTCAACAAGCCTGGAAGAGGAGAACTGGAAGGCAGGGTATGCCTGTCCCATTCCCGGATAGCAGGTGGCCTTGTGACCATCAAGAAGCCCAAGAGGGCCAAGAACAACTGCTGGGCTTGCACAGATTGAGGCTATGATGGCTCCTTGTGCACTAGCTTCGACGATTGCCTTGTTAGCAGGCCATGAGGAGGCAATGTTGCTTGCCCCAGGCATGCCTCCAGGGATTATGACCAGGTCATAAGGCCCATGGGCGTCTTCGATGCTGATGCAGCCCTTGATCTCAATGCCATGGGAGCCCTTGGCGCAAGGGCCGCTGACGCAGGCCAGGTCGACCTGTGCACCTGCTCTTCTCAAGAGGTCACATGGAAATATGGCCTCGACTTCCTCAAATCCATCTGCCAGGATCAACAAGGCTTTCTTCATAGCTTGCTCCTTACCTTGCGGTATTGTCTTTAAGCTTCTCATATGTGTTCATAATCAGGTCCTCTGTCTCATCCCACCCAAGGCAGGCGTCTGTCACAGACAGCCCGTAGACCAGCTCATGGCCAAATTTCTGCGATCCATGCTTGAGATTGCTCTCCAGCATGAAGCCCCTGATGGCCCTCTGGCCGTAAAGCACCTGGTCAAGAACAGCGTTCATGACTCTCGTTTGCCGAGAAGGATCATGCAGGCTGTTGCCGTGGCTGCAGTCGATTATTATGGATGGCACAAGGGCGTTCTCAACCATCATGTGGATGGCGTGCTTCACATCAGCCTCATAGTAGTTGGGGCTTTGCTCTCCGCCTCTTAAAATGAGATGGCAGCAGTCATTGCCCTTGCTTCTGACAATGCATGACCTGCCTTCGCGGTCGATGCCAAGAAAGGCCGAGGGCTCCTTGGCAACCTTTATGGAGTTCAAGGCTCCTATGATCTCGCCATTGGTTCCATTCTTGAATCCCACAGCTATTGAAAGGCCTGAAGCCAGGGACCTATGGACCTGCGACTCGCAGGTCCTGGCTCCAATGGCTGCCCAGCACATCAGGTCGTCTATGTATTGAGGGACTATAGGATCCAGGACCTCGCATCCAACAGGAACCCCAAGCCCTGTTATCTGTATCAGAAGCTCCCGGGCCATTCTCAGGCCCTTGTTGGCATTATAGGAGCCATCCATGTCAGGATCCATGATGAGGCCTTTCCAGCCTCCTGAGGTGCGTGGCTTCTCAAAGTATGCACGCATGACTATGAACAGCTTGTCGCTTGTCTTGTCAATAACGCTCTTAAGCTTTCTTGCATATTCAAGCGCAGCAACAGGATCGTGGATCGAGCATGGGCCCACAACACATAAGAGCCTGTCATCCAGGCCCTTTATGATTCTCTCCACTGAGATCCTGCTTTGTGCTATGAATGTGAGCAGGGAATCTGAGAGCTGATAGGTCTTCAGGAGAGAGGCTGGAGTCACCAGGTCTTCCACCCCTTTAAGCCTTACATCAGAAATTCCCGGCATATCTAGAACTCCGCCTGTCCGACAGCTCTTGGATAAGG
>JAQVSP010000180.1 GCA_028700425.1 Sphaerochaetaceae bacterium
GTCCATGTCAATCTCTGCTTCTGCAAATAAAGAGGCAGGGCTCGAAAGAGCCCTGTCTTGTTTTTCACACTCAGTTGAATCAGAGACTCTTCAGAAGTTCTGAGAAATCAGCAGCAGAGGAGGTGAGGTAATTGGTGAAGTCAACGCGGTTCATGTAATCAATGTCATAGCCGGCCTTCTTCATGTCAGCAACGTAGCCTGGATCTGTGCAGATGCCCATAAGGCCCTTCTCCAGAATCTGCTTGATGGCTTCATCTGTGGCCTTGTGAACAGCTACACCCTGGATAACCTTGACATCACAGCCTTCAAGCACTGGGATTCCAAGGTCCTTGCCTGTGCTTGGATCTAGAATTGCAGTGTTGGTGCATGAAGCCAGAATGCGGACAGAGCCGTCAAGGTGCTTGGTGAGAACCTCGGAAAGGCTGGCAACTTCCAAGTCAGCTGTGCTGTTAAGCAAGGCTGTCAGAGCATCTGCTCCACCGTTGAAAGGCATTGATGTGAGCTTGATTCCTGCTTTCTTCATCCAGAGCCTTGCAGCCAGATCTGTGATTGAGTTGGCTCCAGCATTGGCAATGATGAGATCCTCAGTCTTAGCCTTGGCAGCTGCGAGAAGGTCATCAATGGTCTTGAACTGAGAATCTGGGCGTACAACAATGACGATTGGAATTGTCACAACGCATCCGATGAACTCAAGCTCCTTGAAGTAGTCGTAGTCTGTCTGACCCATGACGTTCTTCAGAAGCGGAGTTGTGTTGAAGGATGACATAGTGTAGCCATCTGCAGTTCGAGTGCGGAAACTGGTCAGAGCAGTGCTTCCGCCGGCTCCTCCCATGTTCTCGATCACCATTGTCTTGCCGAAGTATTTCTCAGCATAAGGCTGCATCAGGCGAACCATGACATCGGAGCTGCCTCCAGCGCCGTAACCACACAGGAATGTCAATTCCTTTGTTGGGAATGCCTCTGCGGTAGCTGTTGTCTTGGCTGGGGTTTCAGCTGCGGGGGCAGCGAACAAGCTGACTGCTGCTAGCAGAGCAAGAAGAACAATGCTGATTGTCTTTTTCATTTTCAATCTCCTTCATTTTGTCTATTTCAACTACATCTGTAGTTGTTTCTTAATCTTCCTTGCTGTTGGCAAGGACCTTCTTCACTGTTCGGCTTGCAACTGTTCCTATGACCAGAACAACCGCTAAGGCAAGCATGACGCAGGCGATGGGGTTGTTGAAGATATTCATCACATCACCTTTCAATCCGATTATTGTCTGCTGGAAGCGCTGTTCTATCGTGGATGAGATGCAGATTCCAACAGCCAAAGGGGCCATCGAGAAGCCGTACTTCGAGACGACATATGCCAGCACTCCGAGCACAATCAGGATAAGTATGTCAAATATTGTGCCATTGGTAGCAAAGGCTCCTGTGAAGGTGATCACCATCACTATCGGCATGAGAATCTTCGTCGGGCACTTCAGAAGCGATGCAAAGACCCCTACAAGAGGCAGATTGATCACCAGAAGAAGGACATTGCCTATGTACATGCTGGCTATCAAGCCCCAGAAAACGCCAGCATGCTGGGTGAAGAGAGTTGGACCTGGGGTGATGCCATGAGTTATGAAGGCTGTAAGCAGAAGCGCTGCGGGTGGCGCGAAGGGCAAGCCTAGGGACAGAAGGGGCACGAATGCAGCCGATGAGGCGGCATTGTTGGCTGCTTCAGGTCCGGCGACTCCCTCTATGGCTCCTTTCCCGAATTCCTCAGGATGCTTTGAGATCTTCTTTTCCATGGCATATGATGAGAACGATGCAAGAGTTCCAGCAGGACCAGGCATAAGGCCGATGAGGAATCCAAGCACAGACGCTCTTAGGATCGGAGCTCTGGAGCGTTTCCTTTCCATCTTGTTAGGATACAGGTCTCTCAGACGAAGCTTCTGGATCTTGACGTCCTCATCGTGGGGCTCAAGCAAGGTTCCGAGCATCTCGCTGATTCCAAAGACAGCCATTGCCACAACGCTGAACTCAAGACCTCGGCTCATGTACATGCTGCCGAAGTCGAAACGAGAGACGCCAAACACATCATCAATGCCTATTGTGCCTAGTGCTAGGCCGAAAAGCACCATAAGTGCAGACTTCATGGCATTTTTCCCAGAGAGATTGGTAAGAAGGATCAAGCCAAGAAGACAGATGGCAAAATACTCTGGGGACTGGAATGCAAGGGCAAGCTTGGCAATCTTGTCTGCTGTGAATGTCAGAGCGACAATGCCCAGCGTGCCGGCGATGAACGAGCCCAAGGCGCTTATTGCAAGAGCAGCTCCGGCGCGACCTTTCTTTGCCATGGCGTGGCCGTCAAGGCAAGTGACAACTGATGCAGCCTCGCCAGGAAGATTGACAAGAATTGATGTGGTTGAGCCGCCGTACATCGCTCCGTAGTAGATGCCTGCGAACAGGATCAGGGCGCTGGTTGCATCCATGTTGAAGCTAAGGGGAAGCAATAGAGCCATTGCTCCTGTTACTCCGATTCCGGGAAGGACCCCTGTGAGAGTTCCTATAAGCACACCTCCTGCGCAGGCAAGAAGCCTTGCGGCTGTGAAGCACTGGGCAAAGCCCTGAAAAAGCATTTCAAATGTTCCCATACGGCACCTCCTAGAAGCCTTTGAACCCGCCCGGAAGCATGACGCCAAGGGCAAGCTTGAAAAGGCAGAAGAATGCTGCAGAGCACCCAACGGCAAGAATCGATGGCTTGATCCAGCCTCCAAGGCCGGAGAGCTTGAAGATCGCAAGCAGGAACAGGGCAGTGGAGATTGTGTAGCCAAGTGCTGTGAGGACCAAGGCATAGACCAAAGATACGGCCACTATTGCTCCCAAACGAAGCCAGGATATGTTGAACTTGACATTCTGTGCATCGCCTTTGTTCAGAAAGGCCTTGATTGTGAGCCAGCCGGATATGGCAACCATGCCGATTCCTATGATCATCGGCATGAAGCCTTCCTTTGGCATTCTCTTGGTTCCAAGGTCGTAATGCGTCAGCGAGTATGAAAGGTAAAACACGCTTGCAATAAGCAAGACAAGGTTCACCAGCTTTTCGCCTGTGATGGTTTTCCTATCCATGAAGAATCTCCCTAGGCAATAATAACTTCCACATTGAATTGCTATTTAAGATTTGAAATATCCTTAGCAGCCATTGTGTCTGTGATGAAATAGTCTATATCGTTGCGCCAGAACGCTACATTTGC
>JAQVSP010000181.1 GCA_028700425.1 Sphaerochaetaceae bacterium
TTCTCGTCTTCCAGCTCCTCCTTGTCAAGGCTCTGGTCGAAGGCCTCTGTCTGCTCGTCAATGGCCTCCTCTTCCTCCTCCTCAGCCTTGTCGATGCTGAAGACGGGTATCTCTACGATGGGAGACTGGGGCTTGGGCTTGATCCACTGGCCTAGGCTGTCCCACTTGCTGGAGATAGCTGGCGACTTGCATGCAATCTCCTTAAGGCTCTGGAAGGCATCATTTAGGAAGAACTCAGGAGCAAAGCAATAATAGGCTCCATCCAGCTGGACAAAGGGCATCTTCAAGATTGGAGGGGTCATGAAGGCCCATAGATAGGGGTTTCTGAATGCATCAGGCCTGACTGACGGGCTGATTGACAGGTTGGCGCAGCTATAAGCATTCAATTCTGTATTGGCCAGCACAGCATGGCTGGCAAGGCTGTCCGGCTTCCTGGACTCGGCAAGCTTATGGATTGCCTCTATGACATCGGTTCCGTTGCATCCAACAACAGTGCGCACCAGATCATCATAGATGGCTATCTGGCTGCGTGCCTGCAGGCATGAAAGCTCAACATCGTCAGTCCATTGGGCCTCATAGGGCTTGTTAAGGCTTTCGCTTGCGCTGTAGAAGCCGGCCAGCGCCTGTCCCATAGCGGTCATCTCAAGAGAGAGGTTGCTCTTGTCTCGTGCAGAGAAAGGGGCTCGATTGCGGCTTTTTACCTGTATGCAAAGGGTAAGGGATGAGGTGAAGAGAAAGCCAAGGGCCTCAATGGGGGTCCTGGGACCGAAGGACCAGATGTCGCAGGCTGTCTTCAGGCCTTCGCTGGCGCTGTAGCGGCCTAGCAAGGCCATAATCTTCCTGACTTGCTCTCCTATGCGGGCAGCCCATGCCTTCTGCCCCATATCATTGCTGTCTTGCGACTTAGACACTGTCTGCCTCCTCTGGGGATTATAGCATCAAGAGCCTAGATTTGTGAACCTCCCTTGCCATGACATAAGCAAGGCATGCAAGGGCAAGCTTGACAAGAGCGCCCTGCAATCCTATCATCGGCTTATGTTCTATTGCCTGCAATGTCAAACTGGACAGGAAGCCAAGGTCAAGAAGCTTCTGGAGATCCAGATGAGCTTCCTGAGTCTGGGATCGGTCATGTTTCTTTACCCTCAGAGGCAGATCATGGTCAGAAAGCAGGGAAAGAATGCTGCGACTCTTGTTGATGTGCTGCCAGGCTACATAATGTGCTACTGCCCTGATGAGATAGAGTTCCCCGCCTGGGACATCAAGGCTGTCAATGGGGTGTTCCGGATCCTCAAGAATCCTGATGGGACCTATTGCCTGAGAAATGGAGATGAGAGGTTTGCAATCGCTGTCTTCCATGCTGGCGGGGTGCTCAAGCCTGTCAAGGTTGATTACGAGGAAGGCGGAAAGGTCGTCATCAAGGAAGGCGTTTTCAAGGACCTGAATGCCAGGATAGTCAGCGTTGACAAGCGCAAGTCCAGGCTTACCCTTGAGATAGTCTTTGATGGAAACGTGACGCGCCTGAATCTCTCCATGGAGGCGGTCTTGAAGACCCGCTGAGCAATCCTGAGCATTTGACACCTTATATAGGGCATGAAGACAATGCTTGCATCAATAATAGCTCTCATGGTCCTTGTCTCATGCACTCAGGCGCCTATAAGCGGCATCGATTACTTTTCAGGCAAGGACAACATGCCCCCCAAGCTCATCAAGGCTGAGACCTCAGCCGCTGACCAGGTGGTCCTGAGCTTCAGCGAGCCTGTGGTCAGCGTAGGAAAGCCTTCATGCGCATCAAGCGTACAGAGCCGGGAAAATCTTCTGATCATCTCGCTGTTCTCCAAGCTGGACACTGCACAGAGCCTCAGGCTTTGCGGAAGAGTTAAGGACAGAAGCGGAAACACTCTTGGCTATGAAATCACTGTCTATGGAATGAATTCAAGAATTCCAGGAATCCTGATAAACGAGTTTACTACAGTCTCTACTCCGTCCAACCCCTCAAGAACAGAGCTCCTGGTTACAGAAGAAGGGAATACTGCAGGCCTTTGCCTCTATGATGGCACTCCGCAAAGCTGGGAGAAGCGGGTGGTGCTGGATGCCTGGGATGTGAAGGCAGGAGATTTCATAGTCATATGGTGGACAGCCAGGCTTCCTGACAATGTTGCACCTCGAAGCGGCAATGTGATCAACATAGCCTGCGGCAAGGATGAGAAGCTGCCTTCCTACAGCGGCGTCCTTTGCCTGGCAAGAAGCCCTGGGTCCACAGCCGCAATCCTTGATGCTGCTGTATGGGCAAAGGCATCTGGCTCAGCCTATGAGGGACTTGGCAACAAGGCCAACCTAGAAAGAGCAAGCTATCTGCAGCGCCAAGGCCAATGGCTTGGAGCTGTAAGCGCCCAAAGCGCAATTGATTCGGAGAAGGCATCGGCCACCAAGCCCTTCTATCGAACGGGCAAGGACACCAACACGAAGGCTGACTGGTGCCTTGGCAAGGCAGGATCGCTTAGCTTTGGAAGGCCTAATCCATAAGCTAGGGGCCTGGCTTGTACCAGGCCCCAGACAACTGGTCCCTCAGGACTAGTCAAGAAACTCCTGGATGAAAGCATCTAGGACATTGTAGCTGGCAGCACCCATTCTCTGTCCTGCCATCTGGCCGTTCTTGAAAACGCACAGTGTAGGTATTGATGAATATCCCAGCTTGGTGACTATCCTTGTATTCTCATCCACATTCATCTTGCAGACCTTAAGACGTCCATCATAGGTCTCTGCAAGCTTAGCTACAGCTGGAGCTATCATCTTGCAAGGCCCGCACCAAGGTGCCCAGAAGTCCACTAGAACAGGGAGGTTTGACTCAAGCACCTCTTTCTTGAACGATTCGTCGGTAATGTTAATCTCTTTCATAACATCCTCCTATGTCTCCAAATATAATGGTAGTTCCTTGACTCGGCAAGAGCCTTTGAAAAGCGTCTTCACAAGCAACGCAACAAACAGCAACATTTTGTTTTTTTCTCTGACACAAATCCTCATAAGATGATATGATAGTCTTGGTTATCCAAAAAACTAATAAGGAGTAAAGTATGGACAAGTTTTTCAAGATGGCTCTTTTCGCGTAGTTTAGTTAGCCGAGATTGAACGCAGTACTTCAGGCAGCTCCCAGCTCCTGATCTCCTGCATTGTGGCCGCTCGCTTGCCCGGTACTACCAATGTCTTCAGGATGTCTTTCT
>JAQVSP010000182.1 GCA_028700425.1 Sphaerochaetaceae bacterium
TCCACAATCCCATGACAATGGCCATGGGTAATGCAGGAGACATGCAGAAGGCCATTGCAATGCTCGACGAGGTCAAGCAGTCCATCATCAACGCCTATGAGATTAAGAGCGGACTGTCTCGCAGCAAGCTCTCCAAGCTCATGGATGAGGAGACCTGGATGAACGCCAACCGAGCCATTGAACTGAGGCTGGCTGATGGCATCCTTGAGGATGAGAGAAAGGCTCCTATCAACGAGGCTTCATTCGATTTCTCGTGCAAGGCCGTGAACCAGGCGCTCATAAACAAGCTTGCCATCAAGGCAAGGCAAGAGAGAGCAGGACGCTCCATAGACACACTGATGGAACGCCTGAATCTGATCAGTCATTAGGAGGAACAATCCATGACTATTCTGGAACTGCGCGAGAAGCGCGCCAAGGCTTGGGAGTCGACGAAGGCATTCCTCGAATCCCATAGGAACGACAAGGGCGTCCTGTCCGTCGAGGACGATGCCGCATATTCGAGGATGGAAGGCGAGATCACAGATCTTGGCAAGGAGATCTCAAGGATGGAGAGGCAGGAAGCCCTGGATGCAGAGCTGAGAAAGCCTGTAAGCATGCCCCTTACCGGAAGGCCTGATGCCATGAAGGCTGATGCAAAGACCGGCAGGGCCGCTGATGAGTACAGGGCATCCTTCTGGAACCTCATGAGAAGCAAGGCTGCCATGCCAAACATCATCAATGCCCTTCAGATCGGAACCGACAGCGAGGGCGGATATCTTGTGCCCGACGAGTTTGAGCACACACTGGTCGAGGCTCTTCAGGAGGAGAACATCTTCCGTCAGCTGGCAACCATCATCCAGACCTCTTCAGGAGAGCGCAAGATCCCAGTGGTGGCTTCCAAGGGAACTGCAAGCTGGATTGATGAGGAAGGCTCCATACCAGAGAGCGATGATGCCTTTGGACAGGTGACCATCGGAGCCTATAAGCTTGGAACCCTCATCAAGGTTTCCGAAGAGCTCATCAATGACAACATCTTCGATCTCGAGGGCTACATCTCCAGGGAGTTTGCACGCCGCATCGGAGCCAAGGAGGAGGACGCATTCTTCAATGGCAACGGAACAGGGAAGCCCAACGGGATTCTCAGCGCCTCCAATGGAGCCCAGGTCGGAGTGACCGCTGCAGGAGCCACAGCTGTGACAGCTGATGAGATCATGGATCTCTTCTACAGTCTCAACGCCCCTTATCGCAAGAAGGCATCCTGGCTTCTGAACGACACCACCATCAAGGCCATCCGCAAGCTCAAGGACGGAAACGGCAACTATCTCTGGCAGCCTTCCCTGACCGCTGGAACCCCTGACACTCTGCTTGGACGGCCTGTGAACACATCTTCCTTCATGCCTTCCATCGCAGCCAGCGCCAAGACCATTGCATTCGGCGACTACAGCTACTACTGGATCGCTGACCGCCAGGGCAGAAGCTTCAAGCGTCTTGGAGAGCTTTTTGCGGTGACCGGCCAGGTCGGATTCCTGGGAACCCAGAGAGTTGATGGAAGGCTCATCCTTCCAGAGGCCATCAAGGTTCTCCAGCAGCATGCCTAGTGGAGGTGAAGCATGAGCTATAATTCCAAGAACCATGCTGAGCAGGGTGGAGAGAAGACTGTCATCGGAGGCGAGCTTGAGATCCTCTCCGGCGGCAAGATCAAGGTCAACGCTGGCGCAACCGTGGAGGGTCTGCAGAGAAGTGCATATGTACTTCCAGCAGCCACAGCGGAAGCGCTGGGTGGTGTGAAGAAGGCGGCAGCTCAGGCTGACAGCATCGCAGAAGACGCTGCTGGCCTCGTCACCGACTTCAACGCGCTTCTGGCCAAGCTAAGGACTGCAGGAATCCTTTCTGCAGAATAATCGTCTCTAATCTATGGGCATCCCATTATGGGGTGCCCAATTTAATGTATGGAGGGCATCATGATTGTTGCAGTGCAGCAGTTCAACTCATACAGCGGCAACTGTGAGGACTCACAGGATGCCGTGTCAATCAAGACCATGTTCCTCAAGTCCGCCCAGGAGATCTGCGATGGGTATCTCGGATTTGAGGCAGAGACCAAGTGGTCAGCCCAGGAGATGCCCGAGGTGGTCAGGCTCTCCATCCTAAGGGTAGCCACCCTGATGCTCAGCGAGTCCGGGGGCAACATCGGGCTGACGGGCAAGAGCTTCGACGGCAACAGCCGGACGTTCATAAACTACTCGAACTATCGCAAGTACCTCCAGCCGCTGGATCCGTTTCGCAATGTGGGGTTCTAGATGTCTATAGGCTCAAGGAAAAAGGCCAGCAAGGCTCATGAGCTTTCCATCGAGACTGACATCAGCGAGCCGATAAGGATGCTCACTGAGCTTGGCGGCAAGAAGACCCCAGTGATGAGGCACATCCTCTCCGGAGTGGGCACTGCTGCGAAGAGCTCCGTAAAAAAGGGCTACAAGGAAGCGGGGCTTGGGAAGAGGACGGGCATGCTCTGCAAGAGCATCGAGCGCAAGGTCTTCAGAAATGGCAAGGCTGTGATTGTCCAGGCCAAGGCCCAGCGTGATGACAAGGTCTTCTATGGCTATGCCCTAGCCAAGGGCTCCACAATCACAGCAAAGAATGCTGACTGCCTGACTTTCCAGATAGATGGCAAGTGGGTGAAGGTCCATTCTGTGAAGCTTCCTGAGCGTGACTTCGTGTCCAGCCCGGTGAAGGCTTACCTCCAGACAGCCGTTTTCAGGGAGAAGCTGGACAGGCTGGTGGAGAAGGAAATCATCAAGATCGAAAAGAAAGCGAGGGAGAACAACAAGTGAAGACAGAAATGCAGGTGCTTGAGAGACTCAAGGATATGATAGCCTCCCAGCTTGATGATCATATAGAAGCACAGGGAAGCATGACGCCAGAGAGCATTGATTCAAATAACATCGAGATTGATTTCCCTGACCCTGACAACATGAAAAGGAACTCGATGCTCTATATCCAGCCGGATAATGAAACCCTGGAGACGCTGAGCATGTCCAGCGACCTGGCAACCATGAATGCCAGCGTCTTCATCCTTTGCAAGGGAAGCAGGAATGCCGATCTGATCTGCAAGGTCTTCGGCTACTACTCAGCCTTATACAGGATGCTCAGAGGCAACCAGACCCTTAGCGGATACATTGAAGGTGTGATGATAACAGACATGGATTATTATCCGCAGGTCACTGC
>JAQVSP010000183.1 GCA_028700425.1 Sphaerochaetaceae bacterium
GCTCAGGAACAGTCGGCTTTGAATACTGTGTTACGGAAGTATCGCCAGTAAGCGGGTTGATTGCATTTATGTATGTCTCTGGAACACCATTAGCTGAAGCATCTCCGCTCTTGCGTACGTTGAGAACAGTTCTTCCGCCGGTCTTGAGGTAGACAGCAGTCGGGGTGTAGTTCAAGGCAAGGATCTCTGGATCATTGTAGACGTCTGTTACTCCAGACTGTCCACCATTGAGCATCTGCTCCTTCTGAACCAGGCGGCCCATTGCCCACTGCAGGAACAGCCATGCGAGCTCCGGCTTCTTTGAGTTCTTCGGAATCAGATAGTTCCAGCCCTCGATTCCAACAGCCTTGGCTCCGTCTGGAGCAATTGGAAGACCAGAGTAAGCGATCTTTCCAGAGCATACTGACTCAGAGGAGTTCTCGACAGCAGCTACTGCATCATCCCACTCCCAGCCGAGAACCGTGATTCCCTGCTGCATGTTGGCCTGTGAAGTATCCCAGTCTGTTGCAAGAAGTCCAGGAGGACAATACTTGCACAGTTCCTTGTAATACTTCAAGGCTTCGATGGCCTTTGGCGAATTGATGGTGATTGTGCCATATTCGTAGCCATGGTCAGCTGTGATCTCGCGAGCACCGAAGATATAAAGAGCATTAAGAACATCATACCATGTTGAGATGTGGCGCTTTCCCATGAGGGTTATGCCATACAGGTCGTTGGTAAGCGGAGTTCCGCAGCAGAGCTCGCCCTTCTTCCTGGTGAAGAACTCAGAGGTGTCCAGCAATTGCTGTGTGGTGATTGGCGGGGAAGGAAGCTCATAGCCGTACTTTGCCTTGAAATCCTTCTGTTCAATCGGGTTCTCGAAGATATCTATGCGATACCAGGTATACATGGCAATGAAGTCAAACGGGAAGGCATAGAGGTTGCCCTGATACCAGCAGCACTCCTCCCACCATCTCTGATCCAGAACGCCATCACCCTTAAGATCGAACCCTGGGTCACGAAGCTTGGCATTGTCCATGAATGCGTTCATCGGATAGAGCCAGCCGTTTTCAACGTAGGTGCCCATCTGTCGGTGTGGTCCAAGGACCAGGTCATAGATACCGGTTTTTCCGACAAAGTCAGCTGTGGTCTTCTGGTTGACTTCCTCCTGGCCATACTGCTCAATCGAAACCTTAACTCCAGTGATCGCCTCAAATTCGCTCTTTACTTCGTTGAGAGCTGCCAGTGGAGGAAGAGCTTCGCCAATGAAGTGCAGCGTCTCACCCTTCCAAGGGGCTGCTGCTTCAGCCAATGTCCAGCCAGACTTGAATGTGATCTGGTCGACTTTTGACTTTGATTCTCCTTCACCGCCGGCGAATACCATTGCGAGGCTTATTGCCAAGCACAACAGAACCGTCAAAGTTTTTTTCATATTTGCCTCCTTTTTAGCAATAATGAACCTTGATATGTAAACACACTATTGTGGTTACTTATAATGACAGCTTGGTCGCAGGATCAAAGAGGTAGAAGTTCCCAGTGTCCCACTTCAGGTAGATCTTCTGTCCAAGCTTGAGCGTGACTCCGAGCTCCCTCTTCGCCTCAACCACGATCTTCGTCTTGCCTTTCATGCAGGTCATGATGAATTTCTCTCCATTGATCTGATAGAAATCCAGATCGAAAGCCTCATAGCCTTCAGCCTTTGCAAGACTCATCTTCATATCTGTAGGACGAATCCCAAGATCCACAGCCGCAGGCATGCTCTTGTCATGGGCGTACTTCTCAAAGCCTTCTGGAGCCTCGAGCTTCAGGTCCTCTTTTGTGAAATAGCTCTTTCCTCCATCCCTTGAATAATTGAACAGGTTGATAGTCATCTTGGGCTCGCCAAGCATGAGAGCAACGAACTCATTTATCGGGCTGAAGTAAAGGTCGTGGCTGGAACCCTCCTGCTCTACTTTTCCGCTGTTGAGCAGGAAGATCCTATCAGCCATGGCCACAGCCTCGCTCTGGTCAGGGGAAGTGCAGATAAACGGAATGTTCAGCTTAACCTGAAGCTGCTTGAGCTCAGCTCTCATCTGATGCCTCAGCTTGGCATCCAGGTGGGCAATCGGCTCGTCAAGCAGGTAAACAGAGGGAGTGCGGACCAAGGTTCTGCCCAAGGCAACGCGCTGCCTCTGGCCTCCTGACAGCTCCTTTGGGAACCTATCCAGCAAGTCATCGATCTGCAGAAGCCTTGCATACTGCCTTACTCTCTCATCCTTCTGCTTGTCAGTAAGCTCATGGTTCCTGACCGGGGCATCCAGAGGGAATCTCATGTTTCCATAGACTGTCCTGTTTGGATAAAGTGCATAGGACTCAAATGCAATGGCCACATTCCTGTCCTTCGGCTTTAGGTTGTTGACATTCTTGTCCCCTATGTAGATGTTTCCACTGGTCATGGGGACTACGCCTGCAATAAGGTTAAGGATGGTTGTCTTTCCCGCACCTGAAGGCCCAAGAAGGAAAGAAAGCTCCCCTTCCCGAGTATTCAGGTCGATTCCATGAATGACTTCTTTCTTTCCAAACTTCTTGACCACATTCTCTAGTCGTATAACTGATCCCATCATCTAGCTCCTTTAAACAGGTTTTCCTCAGTCTCTTCATCAAAGAAGTTGCATAGCTTGTAATCAAACAGGACATAGATTCTACGGCCAATTGAGAGAGCATCACTTGATTTGACGGTGACAGACAAGAAGTACCCACCAACCTTTACGGTAAGAAGCATCTCTTCATTTCTCAGCTCGATGAAGGTAATCTCAGCTGGAACATAGCCAGCCTTTTCATCCAGCGACACATGAACATGGGTGTCTCTTACTCCAACAACAACCTTGCTGACATGCTTTGTCAAAAGCATCTTGGAAGTCTCTGCATCAAGAGGCATCCTGATCCCGTCGAATTCCAATGCATCAGCGCTCAGGCCCAGTGAACAATGTATGAAGTTCATAGGCGGCTCGCCGATGAATCCTCCAACGAACATGTTTACAGGATGTGAATAGATTACGTCGGGCGTATCAACCTGCTGAAGAAGGCTCTTCTTCATGACAGCGATCCTATCTGCCATGACCATGGCTTCAATCTGGTCATGAGTCACGTAAAGAGTAGTGATGTGCATGCTATGCAGCAGCCTTCTGAGCTCCTCTCTCATCTTTGCCTTAAGCTCTTCCTCCAGGTGA
>JAQVSP010000049.1 GCA_028700425.1 Sphaerochaetaceae bacterium
CCTGCAAGGCAAAGGGCTTCTGCAGAGAATCTTGGAAAAATCCTGGATTAGAGCTATATTGCACTTGGAGATAATATGACAGGACAGGAAAACAGGGATAGGATTACGATAGTGCTTATGGACCCACAGGATGGAGCCAACATAGGCAGTGTCTGCAGGGCCATGAAGACAATGGGGCTCAGCAGGCTTTGCATTGTCACCAGCAGAGAGCATGACGATTCAAGGATCAGGTCCTTAAGCGTTCATGCCTACGATGTCTATGAAAACAGGACTCAGTTCACCACCTTGGAAGAGGCTCTTGAGGGCTTCTCCCTGAGCGTGGCTGCAACAAGGCGCCATGGGCGCTTCCGCAAGTTCTCCGCCGCCAGCCCTGAGGAGCTTGCTGGCCAGCTGACAACATTCGGCCAAGGCCATGTGGCCATCGTCTTCGGCCGCGAGTCGGATGGGCTGACTGACGAGGAGGTCAACCTCTGCAACAGAGTGGTGACAATACCCACCTCCCCTGCCTTTCCTTCCTTGAACCTTTCCCAGGCTGTGCAGATCATCTGCTACGCTCTTTTCACTGGAATAAGCGAATGGGGAGTGCAGACCATGGCTGTCCCGGCCTTCCGCTGCCAGAAAGCAGCTGATGACTGCATCCAGAGCCTTGATAGCATAAGCTACTTCAAGAACCAGGATGAGAAGGACATGACAAGAGGCCTTCTTGTCGATGTCTTTGCCCGCGCAGGGCTTTGCGAGAATGAGATAAGCCGAATGGAGAAGATCTTCCGAAAGGCCAGCGTCATGAAGATCCACAAGGGTGATGAGAACTGATTACTGCCCGCGCATCATCGCTCATAGAGGAAACAGCCTTCAGTTCCCTGAGAACACTATAGAGAGCTTTCAGAGCGCTCTGGAAATTGGATGCGATGCCTTGGAGACCGATGTCTGGCTGACAAGGGACAGCAAGCTCCTGGTCTGGCACGACGAGACCGTTGACAGGACCACAGAGTGCACAGGGCCTGTATCAAGCTTCACCTTGAAGGAGCTCCAGAGGATGGATGCGGCCTATCGCTTCAAGCCGGACGAAGGCTTTCCGCTTAGAGCAAGCGGCATACACCCCGTAAGCCTTGAGGACCTTCTCTGCACCTTTCCCAATGCCCTGTTCAACATTGACCTTAAAAGCAAGGACGAGCGCATCATCGATGTGTATTATGATATTCTTGCAAGCTCCAATGCCCTTGATCGCGTATGCACAGCAAGCTTTCACCAAAGCATTCATGATGCCATGGCTGAAAGGCACCCTGAGCTTCTCATGAGCCTTGGGCCAAGGCAGGTATGGCTGGGCATGCTCCTGCCATTTACCTTGAAGGAAGGCTGCATAGTCCAAGGGCCCAGGAAAGTGGCTCGCCGGTACTTCATTGAAGCTGTTCATAGAAAAGGTGGCAGGATAATGATCTGGACAATCAATGACAAGGATGAGGCCTTAAGGCTTCTTGACAAAGGAGTCGATTGCCTGTTCACTGATAATCCAGGAATACTGCTAGGAGGAACCAAATGAGTTCAAGCGTTTACTTCACCGATTTTCGCTGCCGCAACAAGACAAGCCTGCCTGTCAAGCTTGAGATGCTTCTCAAGAGAAGCGGACTTGATGACCTTGACCTGGAAGGCAAGTTTGTCGCCATCAAGATTCACTTTGGTGAAGCTGGGAACCTCGCCTTCCTTCGTCATCAGTATGCAGCTGTCCTGGTCTCGCATCTCAAGGCAAGAGGAGCCAAGCCCTTTCTTACTGATTGCAACACCCTGTACGTAGGATCTCGCACAAACGCCCTCGATCACCTGGATACAGCGAATCTAAATGGCTACCTACCTCAGACAGTAGGGGCTCAGATCATCATCGCCGATGGGCTCAAGGGCTCGGATGAAGTGGCTGTAAGCATTCCAGACAATCAGTATTGCAAGGCTCCGAAGATCGGTCGTGCACTTAGGGACGCCGATGTGATTGTTTCATTGACTCACTTCAAGGGCCACGAGGCCACAGGCTTTGGCGGGTGCCTCAAGAACCTTGGAATGGGTGGAGGCTCCAGAGCCGGCAAGATGGAGATGCACAGCGAGGAGAAGCCGCAGGTCATAGAGTCAAGGTGCATCTGCTGCCGCCTTTGCTCCAAGGTCTGCGCACATAGCGCACAGAGCTTCGACACTGGCCATTGCGTCATCGACTACTCCAAGTGCGTTGGCTGTGGCCGATGCCTGACTGCATGTCCCAAGGATGCCATCGTAGCAGGCCCTGATGCAGACAACAACATTCTCAACTTCAAGATAGCTGAATACACAAAGGCGGTGCTGCTGGACAAGCAAAGCTTCCACATAGCCATTGCAAACGCCATCTCCCCCCTCTGCGACTGCTATGGCTGCAACGATGCACCAATCACTCCAGATATTGGAATGTTTGCATCCTCCGACCCGGTAGCGCTCGACAAGGCCTGCGTGGATGCAGTCAATGCACAGTCTTTCTTTGAGAACAGCGCCCTTGGCGAAGCCGAGCACAGGACCCATGATCATTTCACCGACCTGCATCCTGCAACCAACTGGAAAAGCGCACTTGAACATGCCCAGAAGATAGGATTGGGTACTGAGGATTACAAGCTCATAAGCCTGGATCTCTAGAGAAGCTGGAAGGCTTCAACCTGCCTTTCGCTCCTCAGGTCCTTGGATTCCAGCCCTCTGTCTGAGTATTCTATCTCGCCGATCTGGCTGTCTACTGGGTCGGCTCTGAAGAATTTCTTGGGATAGGCCTCAAAGTCCGCTCCAATTGCATTGTTCGCTGTCATCCTGAACACATCAAGGTTTCCAAAGCAATAGTTCCACCTCTCAATGTTGCCTTGCCTGTAGGCCGATGAGCCTAGGCCAAGGTCGATTGGCCTGAAGCCATAGGGCTCGAGGCATATCATAGCCCAGGCGTGAGGCACAGCCTTGGATGGAGTCACTAAGAACCCGCTTTGCCAAATGGCAGGTATCCTGCATATCCTGCATAAGGTGACAAGCAAGAGAGCCTGGGCTCCGCTGTCTCCTCGTCTTGAGCTGGCGCAGAAGGAAGGTATGCATTCATAGGCCAGGTAGCCTGCCATATGGGCAGGATGAACATGAGTCGTCACCCAGTCGTATATTCTGCGAGCCTTGAGGGCGGCGTTGGTCTCCTTGCCCACTATCTCCTTGGCCAGGGATCTGAGGTAAGGTGTGAATTGGATATGAGGGAGCTCCTCGCCGGTGAATGAGGAAGGCTGGCTGGATGCGAGCCTTGTCGGATCGATGTTCACATAGTCGCTTCTGACCACATAGCTGTAGGTCACCTTGTAGCCGTTGCTATCATGGTCGCGTATGGCTATGACCCTTTGGCTGGACGATTCCGAGGATATCTTGAATGCCTTCTTGTCGGTATCAAGTATCTCAAGATAATGCTGAGACTCTCCGGTTCTTGGAAGAGGAAGATGAGCTATGGCAATGCGTCTTTGAGGATTTCGGGCGGCAAGCTTAAGGCAAAGCGTTATCCTTGCCTCCCCGGAGCCCTTAGCCTTCATGATTGCCATGTTCTCATCAAGAAGCCTCTCAAGCTCTTCATCCCTGTCCTCAAGCCTTAGAGATGCAATTATGTTCTGCGGGCATTTGTCTAGATAGCGCCTCTGACCCTCGATGATGCGGAAATCTGCATCCCCTTTCATCCTTGACAGGTCGAGGGCGGCTGGCCCGAATCCTGGGTCCTTCCTGGCCACCTGGGCAATTACCTCCTCTTCGCTGAGGCAATAGGAATCCCTGATGGCCTGTATGACGGCCTTCTCAAGCTCAAGCCTGTCGCTAAGCGGCCCCATAGCCTGCCTGACCTGAAGCAAGGCAAGCTCCTCTGTGAAGAGGCCAGCCTGCTTCAGGGAAAGGATCTCCTGGCTGAGAGGCTCGCTAAGAGCTCCAAGGCTGATCTGTCTCACAGGATCTGGCCCTTCTCGATGTCGCAGAAATAGTCAAAGGTGTCCAGGCAAAGGGCTCCGCAAGCGCTTCTGTCGCAGACGACTACAGCCTTTGGATGCATCTGCAGCGCACTTGCTGTGCAGGCCTGGCTGACAGGCCCTTCTATCATGGCCTTGAGAGCCTGCGCCTTGGCATGGCCATTTACAAGCAGCATGACCTCACGGGCATTTGTGACTGTCTTCACACCAACAGTGAGAGCCATCTTGGGCACCTTCTCCATGTCGTTGTCAAAGAACCTGGAATTCACGATCCTGGTGTCGGTAGTCAAGGTCTTGACCCTTGTCAGTGAGGACAGTGAGCTGAAGGGCTCATTGAAGGCTATATGGCCATCAACGCCGATGCCGCCCATGAACAGGTCAATGCCCCCCATCTTTGCGATGCGTCTCTCATAATCGGCGCATTCTGCCTCCAGGTCAGTAGCATTGCCATTAAGGATGTTGATGTTCTCTTTCTTGATGTCCACATGAGAGAAAAGGTTTTCGTGCATGAAGCTGTGGTAGCTCTGCGGATGGGACTCAGGAAGGCCTACATACTCATCCATATTGAATGTCACCACATTCTCAAAGCTGAGAGAGCCATCCTTGACAAAGCTGACAAGGTTCCTATAGACGCCGATTGGCGAAGAGCCGGTGGGAAGCCCAAGAACAAACGGCCTCTTGGCAGTGGGCTTGAAGCTGTTGATGGAGGCCCTTATATGATCGGCTGCCCAGAAAGACAGCTTGTCATAGTCCTTTTGAATGATTACACGCATGATTTACCTCTGTCCAGATGATAGCACTACGCACCCTTTTAGGCAATCTTTACTTAAAATCTGACATGGTCGCAAATTAAAAAATTGCATTATCTTATTGACATTTTGCCCGTTTTCTCATATTCTTTCTTCGAATTGAGGGAGTAGCGAAGCTGGTTATCGCGACGGCCTGTCACGCCGTAGATCGCGGGTTCGATCCCCGTCTCTCTCGTATAAAGCCCTGTTTTGACAGGGCTTTCTTTTTAACTATGAGAATACTAGTCGGAATGAGCGGGGGCATAGACTCCAGCATGGCAGCATACCTTCTCAAGAGCCAGGGCCACGAGGTCATAGGAGTCACTATGACAGTCTGGTCCAATGAGGACCCAGGCAGCGCGGGAGATGAGAACTCATGCTTCTCAAGCCACAAGGCCAAGGATCTTGAGGATGCCATACAGATATGCCGCAAGATCGGCATCGCCCACGAGACACTGGACCTGTCCGATCTCTTCGAGCAGGAAGTGCTGAGGAATTTTCGGCAAGAGTACATGAATGCCAGGACTCCCAATCCCTGCGTCATATGCAACCAGCGCATCAAGTTCGGGGCCATGATCGAGCAAGCGCACAGGATGCTGGACTTCGATGCCTTTGCAACAGGCCATTACGCACGAATCAAGAATCAAGGCAGGTTCTGTCTTCAGAGAGCCGCTGACACTCTCAAGGACCAGTCCTACTTCCTCTACCGTCTTAGCCAAAAGCAGCTATCCACAACGCTCTTCCCCCTAGGAGAGCTTCATAAGAAGGACCTCAGGGCTCTGGATGCAGAGCTGGGCTTCCATCCTGAAGGCCAGAGCGAGAGCCAGGACTTCTACAGCGGAAGCTACACCAACTTGATCAAGCAGCCTCCCAAGGAAGGCCTTATCGTAGACCAGGAAGGCCACAGGCTCGGCACTCACAAGGGCTTTTGGAACTATACAATCGGCCAGAGAAGAGGACTGGGGATAGCAAGTCCCTATCCGCTTTATGTCGTAGACCTGGACAGCCAGCGCAACTTGGTCACAGTAGGCCCAAGGGAGCTTGCATACAGCTCCGTCGCAAGGGCTGAGGACCTTGTCTGGGGCTCCATCGATCACCTTGACAGCCCTATAGAGGCCTATGCAAAGATAAGGTCCACAGGCGAGCCGCAGAAGGTCATAGCCCAAGGCGATGGCAAATCCCTCAAGGTTGAATTCGAGACCCCTGCCCTTGCCTCCACACCAGGCCAGAGCCTGGTTCTTTATGACAAGGATGGCTTTATCCTTTGTGGCGGCATAATCAGCTGATTGACGGCTTTGCATGTACAAAGCTAGAATGAAGCCATGCTATACCTACGATTTCCGGCTTTCAAGGCAAAGGCCCTCACACTAAGCTACGATGATGGAGTCCAGCAGGATGTCCAGCTGGCTTCAATTCTTGACAAGGCGAAGCTGAAGGCAACCTTCAATCTCAACTCAGGCCTTTATGCAAAGCCTGGCCTTGTGTATGAAAAGGGAACCATCCACAGGAGGATGAGCAAGGCTGAGGCAGATGCTCTTTTCCAGCCCTCCGGCCATGAAGTGGCCTGCCATGGGCTGACTCATGCCTTCATGACTCGCCTTCCAGATTCTCAGGCCTGCTATGAGGCTCTTGAGGACAGAAAGAACCTTGAAAAGCAGTTTGGGCGTATCATACGAGGCTTTGCCTACCCCTATGGCGATTGCAATGCCAAGCTTGCGAACACCCTTAGGACTATGGGCTTTGCATATGCCCGCACTACTGTCTCCACTCATAGCTTTGAGCTGCCGCAGGATCCCCTGCTGCTCAATCCAACCTGCCACCACAACGACCCTTGCCTGATGAAGCTTGCAAAGGAGTTCTTGAGCATGGAGGTCAAGCGCAACGCCCAGCTCTTCTATCTCTGGGGCCATAGCTATGAGGCCGAGCGAGATGACAGCTGGAGCCTGCTGCAAGGCTTTGCGGACCTTGTGCAGGGCCAGGATTCTATCTGGTATGCAACCAACCTTCAGATAATCGATTATATAGAGTCGTTCAGGCGCCTTGAGTCATCCTGCGATGGGATGCTGCTTGCCAATCCCACAAGCCAGGACCTGTTCATGATAAGCGATGATGAGCCGATTCTTATCAGAAGCGGCCAGTCTATTGACCTTAGGAGAAGATGATCATGCAAGAAGCCATCCTTTTGTTCTTTCAGAGGATATCAAATCCGTTCCTGGACACCTTGGCCCAGGCAGTCACGATGTGCGGCGAGCTCGCCGTCTCCATTGTGCTCATTTGCACAGTGCTATGGTGCCTTGACAAGAGAAAGGCACTGGCCATATGCAGCACAATGCTTACAGCCCTGGCAGCCATGGGAGCTCTTAAGGCCATAGTCCGCTATCCCAGGCCATGGCTTGTTATAGAGGGCCTTGACAGCTCAAGGCTCGAGACAGCCACAGGCTATTCCTTCCCCAGCGGCCACACCACTACAGCAGCATCCATGTATGGATCCTTGTCCAAGGCCTACAGGAAGAGATGGCTGAGCATCCTTTGCGCAGTCCTCATTCTTCTCGTCGGCCTCTCAAGAAACTATCTGAGAGTCCATTGGCCGATGGATGTGGTTGGTGGCTGGATACTTGGACTGGGGGCGAGCCTTGTGCTTTATGACAGGCTATACAGCATCCTTGGAGACAAAGGCAAGGCTCGTGTCATGATGCTTGCCTATTTCATTGTTGGAACGATTTCAGCCCTGCTGATGGCAATTTTGCTAGATGCTGGGAAAATCGATGAGACTGCCTTCATGGACCTGATGAAGAACATGGCCTTCGTAGGCGGAGGCTTCCTTGGAGCCCTGCTTGAATCTCGCTATGTCGGCTTTGATGCATCAAAGGGAGGCTTGCTGAAGAAGCTTCTGAGACTGGCCATAGGAATTGGAATCGTGATCTTGATAAAGTCCCTGGGCAGTGTGCTTCCTGAACTGGCGATCTTAGACATGGCCCGGTATTTTCTGCTGGCTATAGCAGCGATCTTCGGCTGGCCATGGCTAGGCATGAAGATAGGACTCTTTGAGAAAGCCGACTAGGACTTGAGAATCACCCAGAGCACTCCGCTGCCCCCATTGGCGCGCGGAGCCTTGGAGACCTCGCGAACATTGCCATCCTGGGCAAGAGCCTGGCGTGCAACAGACTCCATTATAGGCTCACCGGGTGAATGAAGGCCCTTGCCGACAATCAGTGCAAGCTTCTGAAAGCCTTTCTTCCTGCATTCGTCCAAGAACTCAGCGATTGCCTTCTGAGCCTCGAGGCCTGTGTGCTCGTGCAAATCAAGCGTGGCCATTGGCATCATTCGCCTTAGGGCGTTGATGCTAAGCCTCTCCTGGCTCTCAGGCTCCTCCTGCTTCTGGATATCGTGGGCATGATTGGCTTCCCACTCGCCGAAGACCTCAGCCATGGGCCTGACCTCTATCTTGGTCACCTTGCTTTTCACCGGGCTATCAATAGCCCAGATTGAGCGGCAGCTGCCTGCTCTCGAGCGAACAAGATGTATATTTCTCTCCTTGATGCCAAATCCATACAGGGCCTTCTTGACCTTGTATGCAAAGGCAGGATCGCTGTTCTGCCACTCTATCTTGATTCTTGTCTTATCATCTGCCCTGCATAGGCCCAGAAAATCGGATAGCAGGCTCTGCGCCTTCTGGATGGATGCATCCTCAAGCTCAAGCTTAGCATCTGGAATGAAAGCTATCCACTGGCCCTTGGGCTGCTCCTGCTCCCAGTCTGCCAGGATCTGCTCCATCGGCCTGACAGAGACCGATGAAGGAACAGGAGGCTTTTCTTGCTTTGCTGCCTGCTTCCTGTCCTTGGGCTTCTTGGTGAAGATCACCGCCCCGTCCTCGACCTCTTCCTCCCTGCCGCTCTTGCCAAATAGGCTTTCCATCGATGGGATGTCCACCTTGGAGACAACAGGAGTGTCCTGGCTTGAAGCCTTCCGAGCTGGCCTTGCTTCAGGAGTCTTGGTGTTTTCCTGCATCGCTTCCCAGTCAGAGAGAATCTGATCCATCGACCTTACATCAGCCTTGGATCTTGAGCTCTGCACAGCGCTTGGACTGGGCTTGCTCTCCGCTTTCTCCCAGTCAGCAAGGATCTGGTCCATCGACCTCACTTCCACACGGGAATTAGAGACCGCCTCCTCCTTCCTTGACGAAGGAAGACGCCCCTTGTTCTGGTTTAGAAGCTTGCTCTTTCTTAAGGAAATGCCTTCCCACTCGGCAAAGATCTCCTCGAAGGGACGATCATCGAGCTTGAAGGAAGGCTTGTCAGCCTTTGCCATCAGACTTCTCTTACGTCGACAATCTCAAGCACATAGGGCTTGAGAATATCGACTGCCTGAGCCTTGGATGTGCCCTGGACCTTGATGGTGCATATGGCATTGGTAGCATCGGTGCCCATGAAGGAGCCGAAGGAGATGATGTCTATCCCTCTCTCGCTGAAGGCCTTGGAGATCTCTGCAATGGCACCGGGCTTGTCCTCCACAAGGAAGGTCATCCTGACCCCATAATGCCGGGCTCCGAAAAGCTCAAGAAGTATCTTGAACATGTCAGACTTGCTGACTATGCCGACAAGCTTGCCATCATCAAGCACTGGAAGGCAGGACAGGTCCTGGTCTACCATGAGGCGGGCAGCCTCCTCTACAGTGGTGTCCTTGCTTATAGTCACAGGATCCTTGTACATCAGCTTCTTGACGGTTATCTTGTTGATGAGATAGTTGACCTCATAAGTTGATAGGGTGCTAGCGGGACTAGGCCAAGCTCTTAGTATATCTTTTTCTGAAACTACTCCTATGAGTTTCTTATCCTTGTCAAGCACTGGAAGGCGGTGAACCTTCTCGCGCTTCATCAGATTGCTTGCTTCTTCGATGGTCATGTCCGGTGTAGCTGTGACCGGATTGCGTGTCATCCTTCTTTCAATAATCATAAGTCCCTCTGATAGATATGATTGTAAAGCACAATCACATCTTTGTCCAAAGTTTTTTCATTCCCCAAGATAGGCAGACTTGACTTTCTGGTTCTTCAGAAGCTCAGAAGCCTTGTCATGCAGCACTATCCTGCCTGTTTCCATCACATAGCCTTCGTTGGAAGAGCGCAAGGCCATGCGAGCATTCTGCTCCACCAGGAAGATGGTAACCTTGTCTTCCTTGTTGATTATGGCCAGCTTTGAGAAGATGTCCTGTATCACAAGAGGTGCAAGTCCCAGTCCCGGCTCATCCAGCAAAAGAATTTCAGGGTTGCTCATCAAGGCCCTGGCTACTGCCATCATCTGCTGCTCGCCACCTGACAGGGACCTGGTCTTCTGCCTTCTTCTCTCTCCAAGGATCGGGAAGAAATCAAACATCTCCTCCTTCTTCCTTGCCACTGCAGCATCATCCTTGTTAAGAAAGGCTCCCATGTCAAGGTTCTCTTCCACTGTCATGTCAGCAAACACCCTTCTGCCTTCAGGCACCAGGGCTATGCCCTTGGATACAATGATGTTCGTCGGCAGGCTGTGGGCATGGGAAGCCCTGTCTGCAGCGATGACCTCATCCTTGTACAAGATGCGTCCGCTCTCCAGGCTCTCCAGGCCGACAATGGCCTTGAGCAAGGTGCTCTTTCCGGCTCCATTTGCGCCAATCAGGCATACGATATCACCCTTGGCAACAAGCATGCTCACATTTCTAAGAGCCTTGATATTGCCGTAGCTTACGCTGATGTCCTCTATTGTCAGTAAATCACTCATCTTCGTCATCCTTTCCAAGATAGGCCTCAATGACAAGAGGATCGCTCTTGATCTGGCTTGGAGTGCCCTCAGCGATCTTGCCGCCATAGTTCAGCACAGTGATATTGTCGCATATGTTCATGACAAGCTTCATGTCATGCTCAATCAGCACGACAGTCACACCAAGGTCGCGTATGCGCTTGATAGTGCTCATCAAGCTTTCTGTCTCCTGCGGATTCATGCCGGCAGCCGGCTCGTCAAGGAAGATGACCTGAGGCTCGGTGGCCAAGGCCCGTGCAATCTCCAAATACCGTTGATGCCCATATGGCAGGTTCTTGGCCAGCTCATTCTCAAGGCTTTCCATCTTGAAGAAGCCTAGCCACTTATGTGCCCTTTGGTAAAGCTCCTCCTCTTCGCTTGAAAGCCTTACATAGCTCTTGAGTGCACTGGCAAGGCGCCTTTTAGGGTCTCCGACCTTGAAGTGGCAGCCAAGCATGACGTTCTCAAGAACGCTCAGTTCCTTGAAAAGCCTTATGTTCTGGAAGGTCCTGGCAATTCCCATCCTGCATATCCTGTGAGCAGGAGTCCCTGTTATCTCCTTTCCATTGAAGATAACCTTGCCGCTTGTGGGCATATCCAGGCCTGTAATGTTATTGAACAAGGTAGTCTTTCCTGCTCCGTTGGGTCCGATGAGACCTGTGATCAGGTCCTTCTCTACTGTGAAATCCACATTGTTCACTGCAACAACGCCGCCATAGGCGCGAGTCAGGCCCTGTGTTTCAAGTATTCTCATCTTGCATCCCCCTTTTTCCTGAGCTTGGCAAGAAGGCCTGGCTTGGATATGCCCTGGAGCTTGTCATAGGACCTCATGGACCTTCCAAGCATGCCCTGGGGCCTATAGATCATCATGAGAACCAGGATGAGCCCGAAGAGAATCTGCTTGAACTGCGGAGGTATCACAGAGGACAGTCCGACAAGCTGCGGGAAATAGCTTATGAACTGTATGATGAAAGCTCCGACAATCACAGCAAAGAAGTTGCCCATGCCGCCAAGCACGACCATGCAGAGCACCATTATGGAGACCATGAACACGTATGTGCCTGGGCTGACACTGAGCATGAACACTGCCTGCAGCGACCCTGCTATTCCTGCAAGAGCAGCTCCGATGACAAAGGCGGCAACCTTGTACAGGGTCACGTTGATGCCCATGGAGTCCGCAGCAATCTCATCCTCCCTGATGGCTTCCAGAGCACGGCCCATGCGGCTTTTTGCAAGGCGGGTTACAAGGAAGTAGCAGGCGAGCACTATCACCCAGACAAGTATAAGGAATATGCCTTTCCTGTAAGGAGAGAAGGTGTAGCCGAAAAGCTTGACCATAGGAATCCTCTGGATTCCCATAGGTCCATTGGTGAGCTTATCCCAGTTGTTTATCACATTGCGCACAATCTCGCCAAAGCCCAGAGTGGCAATGGCCAGGTAATCGCCCTTGAGCCTGAGAGTTGGAAGCCCTATAAGAAGCCCAAGAAAGGCTGAAAGAAGCGCGGCAACAGGCAGGGTTGCCCAGAAGGACCAGCCGCACTTCACACAGAGGATCGCTGTTGCATAGGATCCAACGGCAAAGAAGCCAGCTTGGCAAAGGGAGAGCATGCCAGCATATCCTGTGATCACATTCTGGCCCATGGCCATAAGCGAGTATATGCCGGTGTATATCATTATCAGCAGAAAGAAGCTCCACATATCAGACTTTCTCCTTCTCGTTCTTTCCGAGGATTCCCTGGGGCCTGATCAGAAGTATGATTATCAGGATGCCAAAGGCGATTGTATCCTTGTACCCGGTGGGTATTCCCAGAAGGGCAACGCCGAAGGTCTCCAGAAGGCCCAGTATAAGGCCGCCTATCATGGCTCCTGAGATGTTGCCGATTCCTCCAAGCACTGCAGCGACGAAGGCCTTGAGCCCCACCATGGTTCCCATGGTGGCATAGACCTTGAAGTCGAGGGCTATGAGCATTCCCCCAGCAGCAGCCAAGGCGCTTCCTATGGCGAAGGTCAGGCTGATTACATGGTCAGAGTTTATGCCCATGAGCTTGGCAGTATCCTGATCTAGGGAGGTTGCCCTCATGGCCTTGCCCATTCGTGTCTTGTCAACATAAAGCTTGAGGACAATCATCATGAGCAAGGAAACAGCGAGTATGAGCACCTGGTGAGGAGTTATGGCTACCTCTCCTATGTGCATAGGAGTGTTGTTGAAGGGATAATCAAGCTTGCGGCTATGGGTTCCGAATATCCAGGCAGCTAGATTGCTGAGGATGAAGGACACTCCTATT
>JAQVSP010000005.1 GCA_028700425.1 Sphaerochaetaceae bacterium
TGTCTATCCAGAGCTTGGATGCAGAAAGCTTGGCTACAAGGTACAGGATGGATACGGAATATTCAGCGAGGTCCTTTGTCCTGGCAAGGAGAAGGTGTTCGAGGTGCTTGACCGCATCATCGGATATCTAGCGAGCATCTTCCCAGGCCCCTACATCCACCTCGGCGGAGACGAATGCCCGACAGACGAGTGGCAGAAGTGCCCTGATTGCCAGGCTGTCATGAAGAAGGAGAGCCTGGAAAGCCTTGAGGAGCTTCAGGGCTATTTCTCTATGCGGGTCACTCAGATTGCGCGGCGATATGGCAAGCGAGCCTGTGGCTGGAATGAAGTGCTTTATAGGCAAGGGCCCTATGACCTTGATCCATCGACTCTTGTCTACTGCTGGCAAGGCCGCGAAGCTCTGCAGCATAAGAAGCCCAATGAGCTTGTCCTTTGCCCAAACACTGAAGGCCTCTACCTTGACTATAAGAACGGGCCCTCAGCAGATGAGCCAGGGAATCTTGGAGTATCGATGCTGTCTGAGATCTACAATTTTGATGGGGGAGATGAACAGTGCATCAAGGGCATACAGGCCAACTTGTGGACAGAGGTGGTGCTCTTCCCACGCTGGGCTGAATACATGATCTGGCCACGTCTTGCAGCAGTGGCAGAATCCGCGTGGACGAAGAAGAAGGACCTAGGCCTTTTCATGGAGCGCCTGGGCCTTCATCGCAAGCTGCTGGATAGCTATCAGATCAACTATTGCAGGACAATCTGCTGATAAAAAAGAGCGACTTAAGCGCCCCTTTTTTTTGACAAAGCTAGAAACTAGCTCTCCATTGCGTTGCGTGCTTCCTGAATCTCAGCTCTTCTTACCTTGCAAAGCTTGGCAAGTTCACCAAGGGCTTTTCGAGCCCTCATTGCAGAAGCCTTGACTCCCTTCTCTTCGAACTTGGTGTTCTCCATTACGTAGACGTTGAATTGCTCAATTATCTGATCGTGATTAGCCATAGTGTGACCTCCTCAATGTTTTATGATGCAATTCTATCATATTTTTTTACTGTTACAAGAAGGAAAACAGCTATTTTGTGTCTAAAATGCGTGTTTTTCTATCTTTTGCAATCTTTTGACATGCTTGAACCCTAAATCAGGCCTGCACTCGGATTATATAGCCTTCCTTCACCCTTTTGCCTGTCTTGAGGTAGCAGACCTGGCAATGGTCGATATGGCTGACTGGCTCCAGGTTCTCATTGAGTGTCTGGTAGTCAGAATCCTGTATGCAGAACTCATCTGGGCCTATGTACTCGAGGGTGAGGCCGCTTTGAATCTGGTTTCGGATGTCCAGGCTCCAGATGCCAGGCTGCACTTCCTTTGAGATCAGGCCAAGGAACCTGTAGTTGCGGATATAGGATCCCTGGGCAGCGGAGCTTATGGCCTCTGAGTCGAAGAAGAAGCCAGTGGAGAACTCCCTGTGGCTCACATTGAAGATCTCGTCTCGGTACTTGAGGTAATCGTCATCTCCTCTTTCAAGGCTGTCAAGGGCCTTTCGATAGGCCCTTGTTGTAACGGCAACATAGTACAGGCTCTTCATCCTGCCTTCGATCTTCAAGGAATCGACGCCGGCCGCCTTTAGGTCTGCAAGGTGGTCGATCATGCAAAGGTCCTTGGAGGAGAGGATGGATGTGTAGCCATCGCTCTCGGCTATGGGCATATACATGCCAGGCCTCTGGCTCTCTTCCAAGGCCAGACGGTAGTCCCATCTGCAGGTATGGGCGCAGTCGCCCTGGTTTGCGCTTCGTCCAGTGAGGTACTTGGAGAGCAGGCAGCGTCCAGAATAGGCCATGCACATGGCTCCATGGATGAAGGCCTCTACCTCAAGGCCAGGATTGAGGTCCTTGATTCTCCTGATATCAGCAAGGCTGCATTCTCGGGACACAATGATCCTTGAAAAGCCTATGTCATGATAGAAGCCAGCTGTATAGCTGTTGAGGCAGTTGGCCTGGGTTGACAGGTGCAGTTCAGCATTGGGAAAATGCCTGCGCAGGATCTTGATGATGCCAGGATCGCTTAGTATGAAGCCATCAAAATCAAAGCCCTCCACCTTCTCCAGATACGAATCGAGACTCTCAACCTCACTTTGGGGGAAGAAGATGTTCAAGGCGCAGTAAAGCTTTGCTCCATAGGCTTTCTTCAGTGCATTGACCTCGTCCTTGTCTTCCAGGCTGATGTTCTCTGCATTGGCCCTGAGGGAGAAGTCTGAAAGCCCCATGTAGGCTGCATCAGCCCCATAGGCAAGGGCTGTGCGAAGCTTATCGAGGCTCCCAGCCGGGCTTAGGAGCTCCATCATCTTCCACTCTCCTTCAAGGCCTTGGCAAGGGCTTCTGCAAAGGCCTGGGCCGCCTTCTGCTGGGGATCCTCTGCCTTCGGCTCCACAGGAGTCTTGTCAAGAGGATAGGCGTTGCTGGGGAAGGCAAGCTCAATGACCTTCTTCATATCATCCACAAGATGGAATGTCATGCCTTCGGTGATGACCTTGTCCAGCTCGTCAAGATCCTTCTTGTTGAACTTAGGAAGTATAACAGTGGTGACCTTGTTGCGCCTTGCAGCAAGCAGCTTCTCCTTCAGCCCTCCAATGGGCATGACCTTGCCAGAGAGCGAAAGCTCTCCTGTCATGGCCAGGTCCGGCATTATGGTCTGGTCGGTAAGCAGCCCAAAAAGGGCAGTGGCGATGGTTATTCCTGCTGAAGGGCCATCCTTTGGAGTGGCTCCCTCTGGGAAGTGTATATGGATGTTGTGCTGGTCGAACCAAGCTGGATCGAGACCGGCAAGCGGGCAGATCGACTTTATGTAGGTGCGTGCTATCTGGGTGGATTCCTTCATGACATCGCCAAGCTGGCCTGTAAGGCTGAGATCGCCCTTGCCAAGGGTCTTCTGGGTCTCTGTGAGCATTACATCGCCGCCTGCGCTTGTCCAGGCAAGGCCCAAGGCAAGGCCGGGCCTGTCAGCCCTGACCACCTCATCCTCCTTGTACCTAGGCTGGCCGAGGTAGCGCTCCAGGTCAGAAGGCTGCAATGTGAGGGTCTTTGGGAAATCTGGCTTGGTATCGCGCTCAAGTATGAACTTGCGCATGACCTTGTCTATGGACTTCTCCAGGTCCCTGACTCCAGCCTCTCGGGCATACTCATCTGCAAGCTGCAGCAGTATCTCATCGGGGAACTTCAGGGTTGCCCTCGTAAGCCCATTCTTCTTTATAAGCTTTGGAACGAGGTAGGTCCTGGCTATCTCAAGCTTCTCAGCTGAGGTGTAGCCTTCCATCTTGATGACCTCCATCCTGTCAAGCAGCGGCCTTGGAATGGTCTCCAGGCTGTTGGCTGTAAGCACGAACAGCACCTGAGAAAGATCGAAGGGCAGGTCAAGGTAGTTGTCCCTGAAGTTTACGTTCTGCTCTGGATCCAGAGCCTCCAGCAGAGCTGCTCCCGGATCGCCTCGGTAGGTGTTGTTCATCTTGTCGATCTCGTCGATGAGCAGTATGCAGTTGCGCTGGCCTGCGATCTTCATGCCCTGGATCACCTTGCCCGGCATTGCACCGACATAGGTTCTTCTGTGGCCCTTTATCTCGCTAGGGTCATCGACTCCTCCGACGGAGAAGCGATAGAGCTTCTTGCCCATGCTCCTGGACAGGGACTGGGCTATGCTGGTCTTTCCTGTTCCCGGGGGGCCGACCAGGCAGATGATTGCACCCTTCTCGGTCTTGGTCTGCTTCCTGACTGCAAGGAACTCAAGAATTCTTTCCTTGACATCCTTCAGTCCGTAATGATCCTTGTCCATGGCTTCGCGGACCTTGGCCAGGTCAATCGGCTTTTCTGGGGACTTGTCCCAGGGAAGGCTTGCAATGAGCTCAAGGTATGAGAAGATGACTGGGTATTCCGAGGATACCGGGGGGATGATCTTGAGCTTTGAGAGCTCATTGTCCACCGTCTCCTTCACTTCCTTGGGGAAGTGAATCGAGTCAAGCTTCTTCATGAGCTTGGTCAGGGCGCTGTTCGACGAGCCAATGCCCTGGCCATCGCCAAGTCCCAGCTCGCTCTTGATGATATTGTACTGGGCCTCGAGTATCTTCTGCCTCTGGGCCTGGCTGATGGCAGCCTCTGTCTTCTCTACAATCTCCTTCTTGGCCTTCTCCGAGACGTCCTCACGGCTTATGTAGCCCATGAGGTCGTTGAAGCGAAGCACAGGCTCAATGGCGCAAAGCAGGCCGTAGCGCTCTTCGCTGGTCAGGTTCAGGCAGCTTGCGATGAAGTCCATCTTGCGGTTTAGATCCGGGGAATTGAGGATTCCCATGAGAAAATCCTCAGAGAAGTAGTTGTACTGGGTGAAAAGGTACTTGCACTTCTCGGTAAGTATCTTGTCCATCATCTTGGTGTTCTCTGTCGAGGGGAGGAAGCCAGGATCCACGATCTTGGCCATGGCGTAAGGGTATTCGTCCTCCAGGAAGCTCACCAGCTTGACGCGGCTGATGGTCTTGATGAATACATTGAGCCTTCCGTCAGGGAAGGTTATGACCTTCTCTATGACGGCAAGGGTTCCCATCTGCTTGAAATCCGCCTGGGTGAGCTGAGTCTTGCGAGTTGAGACCTTGTTGATAAGGGTTGTGAGTATCTGCTCAGCTGTGGCAGGCTTGGCGAAGGTAGGAGACGCTGCCTTCAGCAGAGTCAATGCCAGAGGAACCTCCTTGTCCTGAGATTCCTTGATCAGCTTGATGTCCGCTGGATCGTTTACAAGAATGGACGTGAACAGCCCTGGAAAGACAGGGGAGTCCTTGAGCCCAAAGGGTATTACCTTGACAAGGTCATCCTGCTTCTTGCTGTCAAGAGCCTGTGAGACCTCGTTGTCATTTGCGTTTATTTGTTCGGTTGGTTCCTGATTCATCTATATATTCTCCCAAATTAAAGGTTCTTCATCAGTAAATCTAATGGTTTTCCTTGTCTTCGGGTAGACCTTGGCTGTATTTTTCTCCTGCTTTGAGCCACTTGACCCCAAGATAGCATAGGGGAGTGTCTATAATTGCAACGACAACCTTGCAAAGAAAATACGGCCATATAAGGGAGAATATGAAAGGAACATCATATTTCGGCGTTATCCTGTAGAATGCCAAGAACATGAATATTGTGGTGTCCAGGGCCTGGGCAACAATGGTTGAGACGTTGTTGCGCAGCCAGAGCATCCTGCCCTTTGTGGCCTTTCTGATCTTGGAGAAAAGGAATACATCCATCAGCTGGCTGATCACAAAGCCAAGCACAGAGGCAAAGCTCATTCTAAGCGTGGAGCCGAAGATTGTCTTGTAGGCCTCCTGGTTTGTCCAGGTAGGATTGGGCTCTGCGGCTATGCAGAGGGCGATGAAGCCAATCATCACAACAAGCAGGCCGCTGGAAAGCCAGACAAAGCTGCTTGCTTCCCGCTTTCCATATACCTCTCCTACGATGTCGCTCACCACAAATAGAATCGGCATGAAGAGAATCCCGACAGACAGCCTTATTCCTAGGACTGTTGTGATCTTGGTTCCAAGGGTGTTTGCAAGAAACATGAAAAGCAGAAAGATCCCAAGGAGAATCTTCTTTCTGTCATCCTGATTAAGCTTTAGTGTCATGCCTGCATTGTAGTTGAAAAATGGCCTATGTTCAACGAGGGCAAAACAACAGTTTACATTTAGCTTGGCCCTTGCATGAATGATGCAAGGCAATTCTAGAGGAAAGCAGCGAAAATCCAGCAGAAAGGCGAGGGAAGGGACGAGCCGCCTCTTGCCCTGCCTTCGCTGGCCTTGCTAAAGGATCGTCACTGTTCCATCCTCGTCGATCTTCAGCTGGTCGCCTGTCTTGACAGTCTCAAGGAATTCCTTTCCAAGCTGGTCTATGGCAATCACAGGGCTGTTCTCCCAGACTCTTGCCAGCACGATTCCGCTTGCTGCCAGGGAGTCTATATGCTCTGAGAAGAGGAAGGCGCTTGGGTTGATTTTCATAGAGCACACTGTCTGTATGACAAGGCCTCCAGTGGTGGATCCGATTGTCACCGGAAGACAAAGAGCCTTGCCTGTTATATCCTTCTGGAAGATGTCTGGATTGTTCTGGTCGCTGGCAATGACGGTCTTAGAGCCCTTCAGCACAGAGCCCTGGAATGTGGCCAGGCTGTTCACTCCCTGGTGGGACACTACTGCTTCGGCTGTGATGGAGCCTGCTGCTAGGACTCTTCCCTTGAATGTCTTCATGCTTGACCTCCTATCATGGCCAGAAGCTCCTCATCCTTGTAGTAGCGAGCCATGGAATATGTGCGCAGCTTGTTGCTTGATGTGGCTATCGGCCGTTTCTTCGTCAATGGGTTGCTTGTGTACATCAGCGGACAGATGCAGGCGAGCCTTGCTCCCGTGGCCATCAGCCGTGAATAGGCCTCTGACTTCTTGAACCTGTCTGCTACGTCAGGAGCTGTGGTCAGGACCGTCTTTATGGCGACCTTGCTCCTGCCGCCCTTCTTAAGGGCATCCTCAATGCGATCGGTCCAGCTGAGAAGCTGGGCATAGCTGAGATGGGGGCAGCCTATGAAGCAAAGGCAGGGCTTCGCATCCTTGTCCGGCCACATGACAGGATAGCTCCTGTAGACCCTCTCCAGCTCCTTGTCGTCTATCACATACTCCTTGAAGCCAGGCTTCAGAAGGTCCTGGCCTTGAAGCACCGCTTCAGGGGTCAGGCCTTCTATGTGATAGAGGCCGACTGCCCCATTGCTTGCCGTGGCAGCTCCAAAGTCCTTCAGATAGCCCTTGGCCCTGTCGTCAAGCTTGTTGCCAAGCCACTTGTCCAGGCCAACGACATATGGAACATCCTCTATCACCTTCATGCCTATGGCAGATCCAAGGACCTGGGCCTCGGGCAGGCTGGAGGTCTTGATTATGACCTTCCAGGTCGCCTTGCGCCCTTCATCGGTGAGAAAGCCAAATTCAGGGGCCAGGCCAAGAATGCTTCCGAAAAGATCGAGCATTCCGCTGTTGCGGTTGCACCTTGCTCCAAGAACGCTGTTGGCGTAAACCACAGCAGAGCTCTCAGCCCAGCTCAGTATATCCCCTGGGCCGGGAATGTTGCCCACCTCATCAAGATAGCAGGCGCAGGTGAAGGCGTTGGCATCCTTGATGCCCACTGCCTTGAGCTGCTCCTCATAGTGCTTCTGGGCGGTATAGAGGATCTTGCTGTTGATCAGCTTGTCCAGAAGGCTGTAGGGCACGTTCTCGAAATCCACGGGGCGAGGGTCGATGGTGAAGTCGCCCTTGACCTTGATGCCTGCCTGCACAAGCTTGTCCATTGTGCTGTACAGAGGCTTCAGCAGCCCAAGCCCGAAGCTTGTGACCAGATGCCCGCGGCTGTGGGTGACCTTGACAAGCCTTTTGGCATCGAACATATCGCCGAACATGACGATAGTCTGCATGACAGAAGCCATCACGGGTCCTTGGCTTCCATCAAGTATCCCTCTCTGCTCTTCAGTGAGCTCCATCTTTGGTGTGTACATATCAGATCCTCATTCCTACATCCCAGGCCGACCATATGACGGTCCTGAGGTTGCCGACTTCCTTGGCGTCTCCAATCAGGTGCACGTGCTTGCCCTTCTGCGCTATGGGAGCGCTATGGCAGCCCATGGAGGTGATTACGCTGTCGCATGCCAAATCCATTTCCTTGCCATCCTTGCCCTTGACTGTCACAGAACCATCGTTCACCCTCACCAGAGTGGTGTTGAGATATACTGGGACCTTGTGGAATGCAAGAGCCTCGCGCAGGAAGGAGGAGTTTGCAAGGCAGACTCCCTTGGCGGCGACCAGGTCGCTCTTCATTTCCACTACTGTTGGCTTCTTGCCAGCCAGGGCCAGGTCATAGGCGATCTCGCAGCCTGTAAGGCCTCCGCCGATGATGACCACATTGTCGCCGACCTTCTTTTCGGCCAGGTACCGGGTGGCTTCCACAGCCTTCTCGATGCCTTCTATGTGCGGCCTGTTGGGCTGGCTTCCGGTTGCGATGATGATCTCATCCGCTCCAAGGCCTTCAAGGCTTTTTACCTCGGTGTTGAGCTTCACTGGAATCTGATTGTCCTCGATCTGCTTGCGATACCAATCAATGAGGCGCCTGTCGCAGTCCTTGAAGGAGAAGGCCGCTGCCTTTATGTAGGTTCCGCCAAGCTTGTCGTCCTTTTCATAGATGACTGGCATATGGCCTCTTCTCTGCAGAAGAAGAGCTGCCTCCATGCCCCCGATTCCTCCTCCAATTATGGCGACATTCTTTGGAGAGCTTGTCGGTCTGACCTTGTACTTGCTGGATTGCATTGTCTGCGGGTTGATGGCGCAGCGAGCCATGTGGATGGCATCTCCAAGGGCCTGGTCATTTGCCACTCCATCGTAATGGCACATGGTGAAGCATGCGTTATGGCAGTGGATGCACACCTTGATGTCATCCTCATGGCCGCTGAGGAGCTTGGTGACCCAGGCTGGGTCTGCAAGGAACTGACGAGCGACGCCCATGGCATCCAGGCTCCCTTCCTCTATGGCCTTGGCAGCAACGTCGACTGTCATCTTTCCCGCGCACACAACCGGGATGTCGACAGACTTCCTGATCTCCTTGGCATCCTCCAGGTTGCAGTTGTCCGGCATGTACACAGGCGGGTGAGCCCAGTACCAGGCATCGTAGGTTCCGTTGTCGCAGTTGAGCATGTCGTAGCCGGCATCCTGAAGAGCCTTGGCCGCCCATCTGGATTCATCCATGTCGCGTCCTGCCTCCTCATAGCTCTCGCCAGGCACAGCGCCTTGCCCAAAGCCTTTTGTCTTTGAGACGACGGAGTAGCGCAGGCTCACCGGGTAGTCCTTGCCGCAGGCCTGCTTGATGGCCTGGACGATCTCGATAGGGAAGCGATAGCGGTTCTCTCTTGAGCCGCCATACTCGTCCGTTCTCTGGTTTGTGTATTTCATGGCAAACTGGTCCAGCAGATAGCCTTCGTGGACTGCATGGACCTCGATGCCGTCAACGCCTGCCAGCTGGCACAGCCTGGCGGTCTTAGCAAAGGCCTGGACCACCTGGCTGATCTGCTTGACTGTCATCGGCTTGGAATAGCAGGAGCTGTCCCATCGGTTCGGAGTGGCAGATGCCGAGGCGCAGATGTAGTCCATGTTGAAGAGCGGCTTGGATATGAAGCCAAGGACCGGGTTCTTGATCATCTTGACCATAATGTCGTTGATGGCCATTGATCTTCCCATGCCGGCTGTTATCTGCACAAAGAGCTTGGCGCCTGTCTTGTGGAACTCGTCCATGAAAGCCTTGAGCTTCTCGAACTTGCCATGGCCCTGATAAAGCCACTTTCCTCCCAAGGTGTCGCGTATTGGAGCTATGCCTGGGAGAATCAAGCCTACATTGTTCCTGGCTCTTTCCAGGAGGAACATGGATGCTTCCTTGTCGAAATGATTAGGCTCCATCCAGCCAAAGATCGATGTGCCTCCCATGGAAGTCATGACAATCCTGTTCTTGATCTCCAGGCTGCCGATTTTCCACGGCGTAAACAAGGCACCATACTTGCTTTCCATGTAATGTTCCTCTCTTTTTTGTTTTATGCCAACAGGATAGCACGAGTTCCTTATTCACACAATTGGAGAAGGAAGAAGAATTTGACCTTTAAAATCTCAGGCAAGAGGGGAAAAAATAGACGCCCATGGGCGCCTATGAAAAAAGCAGCCGAAGCTGCCTTCTGATAATTTAGTAAGCCTTTGAGGCGTGCATCTTGCGCACCTTCTTCATCTGCTTTCTCTCGTTAGCCTTGTTAAGCTTGTTCTGGATTGAAGAGGGCTTCTCGAAGTACTGGCGGCTCTTCCACTCGCGGATGATGCCTTCCTTCTCGACCATTCTCTTGAAGCGCTTGATCGCCTTCTCGAGTGGTTCGTTTTCGTCTGTTTTTACGAATGCCATGCTGTTTGTCACCCCCTTACCGCTAAGCGGCCTTGAATTGCAAATCAATAATGCATTTTTCCTTGTCTTTGGTCAACCAATAAACAGCTAAAAGAAGTTGCTTTTTGTTGCTAACCGATTATAATCAAGACAGCAGCATTAGAAATGTAGGGAGGATCATCATGGATTCCAAGCTAATCGTAATCGCAATTGGAGGCAATAGCCTCATTGAAGACCAAAAGCATGTCACCGTCTCAGCTCAGTACGAGGCAGCCAGGAAGACAGCCGCCCATATTGCCCGCCTGATCAAGGAAGGCCATAGGGTTGTCATAGCCCACGGCAACGGACCTCAGGTCGGCTTTATACTGCTTCGCGCAGAGTACAGCCGCAAGATCCTCCATGGGGTTCCGCTTGATTCGTGCGTAGCTGATACCCAAGGTGCAATCGGCTATCAGCTTCAGATGGCCCTGGACAACGAGCTCAGAAAGCTTGGAGTCAGCCGCTCTGTGGCCACTGTGGTGACCCAGGTCTCTGTGAAGGCGGACGATCCATCCTTCTCCAAGCCCACCAAGCCTATCGGAAGCTTCATGAGCAAGGAGGATGCCCTCTCTCGCGCCGAGAACGATGGCTGGAATGTTGTTGAGGATGCTGGACGAGGCTACAGGAGGGTTGTGGCATCTCCCAAGCCGGTAAGCATCATAGAGATAGATGCCATAAGAAGCCTGCTTGACAGCGGAACGATAGTAATTGCAGCAGGCGGCGGCGGAATCCCTGTCATCCAGGATGCCGAAGGCAATCTCACAGGAGCTGAGGCCGTGATAGACAAGGACCTTGCAGCCTCCTTGATGGCAAGGCTTCTGGGAGCCGATCTTTTCGTCATCTCTACTGCGGTGGAGAAGGCCTGCCTCAACTATGGAAAGCCAAGCCAGGTGAATCTTGATACAATCACGACAGCCCAGGCCAAGGAATATATCAAGCAAGGCCATTTTGCTGCCGGCTCCATGCTGCCAAAGGTACAGGCCATAGTGGACTTTGTGGAAGCAACTGGCTCTATGGGCATCATAACCGATCCAGCCAACCTCTACGATGCTGTCTACTCCGACAAGGGCACCAAGATCGTTCGATAGGCCTTAGGCGAAAAATACATATTACTACGCTATACTTGCGGGCTTTTTTGGTTTATTCTCTTTCTGTCCCCTAGGGGGCGTCGGAGGACGAAATTGAAGAAAGCCTTATCTGTTTTGACTGTTGTCATCATTGCATCATGTCTTTTCGCTTCCCAGTGGGAGGTCGGCGAGACTGGACCTGCAGGCGGCATCGTATTCCATAGCTGGAGCGAGGGCTCCAGCCTGCATTATCTAGAAGCTTCACAAGCCTTCGAGGCAGAGGGCCTGTGCTCTTCAGTTGCGTTGCCGGTCGCAACCGATTCATTCATCGGCTCTGGGCTTTCCAACAGCCTGCTTCTTCTTGAAGCCGAGGCAAAAGGCGCTGCAAGCGCCATAAGCACCGCCTCAGAGGCCACTGTCGGCTCCATGGACGATTGGTACATTCCGTCTCTTGATGAGCTGAAGAAGCTTTATGAAGTCATCGGAAGCTCATATGAGAAGCAAGGATACTGGTCATCCACAGAAGCCTCCACAGCCTTTGCCTACGGCCTTGATTTCACCGACGGAACTGAATTTGCATCCACAAAATGGACGCCTAATGCCTTTATCGCCGTCAGGGAGTCTGTGGTCGAGGAAGCTGCAGGCAGCCATGATGTAAGCGTCAGCGTGGTTTCAGAGGGCTCGAACGTTCAGATAAGCCAGGTCACTGACCGGATCATGATCACCGGGCAGATCCTCCCAGAGGATTTCTCCTTTGTGAACAAGGTCAGCTTCTTGACTAATACAGTCAATTACGCCATCGACTTCATCAACACCTTGGCAATGGTCGACAGCGATTATGCAGCCTCCATCCCTCTCTCAGAGGAAGTCAACAGCATGATCACCGCCGCCAACAACTTCCTATGGTCAGACCTGCAGGAAGGCCTGCAGCTTATGACTGAGTACCTTGCCTACATCTATGGGGTAGGAGAGGCCCCGGTTCTTTCCGAGCCTTTCAACCCAGTCGATGTGAGCCTTCTCAAGGAAGACCAGTGGTACACCTCGGCCCTCATAGCCTTCAAGCAGATCTACACCGCCATAAGCGAAGCCACTGCCCAGGATTTCGAGACGCTGGACATCAATGATTACCTTATAGCCCAGCAGGATGCTCTCTACAATGCCTACAACGAGCTTTTCAATGGCCTTTACACACAGATGATGGAAGCCTACTCAGCCTTCGAATGGGCACCTGAGCCGGAAGTGGAGCCTACCCGCTATCTCATGTTTCTCTGTCTCAACAACCAGGATGAGATCCTTGCAGACCCAGCTATCCGAAAGATTCTCTTCTGGGGCGCTGATCGCCAGGCCATCATAAATGCCGCATTAGGTGCAGAGTCCACTGGAAAGCCTGCATGGTCGCTGAACTATGATGAAGCCAGCGAGCTGTCCAATGACATGGACAAGGCCAAGGCCTATATAGCCCAGGCAGCACAGCTGCCGACCCTGGATTTCCTGTACCTTTCAGACAGCCAGGAAGGCCTTGCCCAGACAGTGGGCAATATAATCACATCTACAACCGGCATTTCCTTCAACTATGTCGGCGTGACCAGCGAGGAGTACTACAAGGCCCTTGAGGCCGGGTCTTATGATGTAGCTCTTTTCTTGACAGACCTTACCCAGAAAGGCTTTCTTGAGGGAACCTTCGAGTCATCCAGCACCTACAACTTCGGCCATGTCCAGGACGAGGCCTATGATGCCATCATAGCCGAGGCAGCTATGGCTCAGGACGCCCAGCAGCAGGAAAAGCTCTACAAGCAGGCTTCCGATCACCTGCTGGAGGCAGCCGCCTTGGTTCCGCTTTTCTTCTTCTACTAGAGAGCTGAACGGCAAGCAAGGGCGCCTTTCAAAGGCGCCCTTGCTTTATGCATGCACGAGGTTTTTCTCTCTGCAGCCTTGGCAGGCTTGGCAACATTTCGACAGATTCCTGATTGCCTTTTTGGTTCTTTGAGAAGTATGTTCTATGGGAAGCCAGAATCGAGCCCTAGGCTATGGATTGGAAGCTTGTCAGTTGTTGCGACATGTTGCAAAAAAGTCAATTTCTGGATTGACTTCTTAATGATATAGTATAGAATTGATATGCAATGGTGCACATTAAGGAGGCCTTATGGGCGATAGGATGAGACCAGTTCCGTTCTTGGAGCTTCTTTCAAGAATGTTTGGGGAATACAAGAAAGATGGATCGATGTTTGGCTATTCGGAGAATCTCTGGTTTGCGGATGACCGCAAGCTCAATGCTAGGATCTTCAGTCAAGGCTGCTCAATGCCTCTTGGGCCTGCGGCCGGCCCGCATACCCAGCTAGCGCAGAACATAATCACCAGCTATCTTGCTGGAGCTCGCTTCTTTGAGCTCAAGACTGTCCAGATCATGGACAGTCTTGAGATTGAGAAGCCATGCATCGATGCTCGCGATGAGGGCTATAACGTGGAGTGGTCCACTGAATACACCCTGCCAAAGGCCTTCGATGAATACCTAAAGGCCTGGATAATCGTAAGCTTTTTGGATGCCTTGACTCACAAGGGAGAGCCTGATGGCGACTCCTTCATCTTCAACATGAGCGTAGGCTACAACCTTGAGGGGATCAAGAGCCCGAAGATGCAGACCTTCATCGATTCTATGATGGATGCCTCTCGCTCGCCCCTGTTCGAGACCTATATTCAGGACCTTTCCATAATGATACGCGATGGCGAGATGCTTGAAGGCACCCCATGGGAGAAGCTCGGAAAGAAGCTGGAGGCCCTTCCATCCAGGATCAGCAGCCATATCTGCTCACAGGTCACTCTTTCGACTATGCACGGATGCCCTCCCACAGAGATTGAGGCAATCTGCTCCTATATGCTCAAGGAGAAGGGCATTGACACCTTCGTGAAGCTCAATCCGACCCTTCTTGGCTATGATGAGGTCCGAAGCATACTTGATGAGACCGGCTTTGGCTATGTCTCTCTCAAGCGTGAGACCTTTGAGAAGGACCTGCAGTATGCCGATGCAATACAGATGCTCAGCAGGCTGCTTAAGCTTGCAGGCAAGCAGGGCAGGTGCTTCGGCGTCAAGCTCACCAATACGCTGGGCTCTGCAAATGACCAGGGCTTCCTTCCTGGAAGCGAGATGTACATGAGCGGAAGAGCTCTTCTTCCAATCTCTACAACAGTGGCAAGCAGGCTTTCAAGCGAGTTCGATGGAAAGCTTCCCATCTCATACAGCGGCGGAGCCAACTACTACACCATAGGCGACCTCTTTGAGGCTGGAATAAAGCCGATAACCGTTGCAACCGATATGCTCAAGCCGGGCGGGTATGGCAGGCTTGCCCAGATGGCAGGGCTTCTGGCCTCGCGCAAGGCTTCCTTCAGGACCACCGAGGTCGATGTGAAGGCAATTACAGACCTGGCGCTCAATGCTCGCAATGCAATCTATCAGCAGAAGGCCTTCAGGGGTACGAGCAAGGTTTCGACAGGCCAGAAGCTTGACCTGTTCGATTGCTTTGAAGCCCCATGCCAGGCTGCATGCCCGATTCACCAGGACATCCCTGACTATGTAAGCTTCACCAGCGAGGGCAAGTATGCAGAGGCCCTGTCCTTGATCTACATGGACAACACCCTGCCTGGAATGACCTGCTCCATATGCGACCACAAGTGCCAGGACAACTGCGCCAGGATGGACTACGAAGGCTGCAGCGTCCAGATCAGGGCCATGAAGAAGAAGGCCTTTGAGAAGGGAAGAGCTGAGTACATGCGCCACTTCGAGGACCTTGATGAGCCATCTGAGACCAAGGCGGCAGTGATCGGGGCCGGCCCTGCAGGACTTTCCGCAGCATCCTTCCTTGCCCGTGCGGGCTTTGATGTGACCATCCTTGAGAAGGAGGACAGCGCTGGCGGCGTGGTCGCCCATGTCATTCCATCCTTCAGGATCAAGGAGGAGAAGTACCTCAAGGACATTGAGTTCGTGCTTCGCCAGGGCGTTAAGATCGTCTATGGCGTCACCTTGTCTCAGGTCAGTAAGCTAAGTCTTCAGAAGCAGGGCTTCAAGTACCTCTTCTACGCCATCGGGTGCACAAGGTCCAACAGCCTGGGCATAGAGGGTGAGAATGTGCTTGGCTCTCTTCAGTTCCTCCAGGCCTACCGCAAGAACCCGGATTCAATGAATCTTGGAAAGAATGTTGTAGTCTGCGGAGGCGGAAACACAGCCATGGACAGCGCAAGAAGCGCAAAGCGGTCCTTCGGCGTGGAATCCGTGACCGTGGTCTATCGCAGGACTGCCGACCAGATGCCGGCAGCCAGGGAGGAGTATGAGCTTGCCCTCAGCGAGGGGATCAAGTTCATGTTCCTTGCAAACCCCAAGTCCTTCAAGGGCACTGATCTTGAGCTTGCTGTGATGGAGCTTGGCGACAAGGATGCCTCCGGCCGTCCAAGGCCGGTGGACACCGGAAAGACAATCACAATCCAGGCAGACACACTCATCAGCGCTATTGGCGAGAGCTCAGATGCCTCCCTGCTCAAGGCTCTTGGGCTTGAAGCAGACGATAAGGGGCGCGTTGAGCTTGATGAGAGCTTCATGACCAAGGAAGAGAACGTCTATGTCATAGGCGACATGGCCAAGGGGCCTGCCACCATAGTCAAGGCCATCGCCAGCGCCAGGGCCGCTGTTGAGAACGCCATCGACAGGGAGCTTGATTCCATAGCCTCAGATGATGATGACGACGATGATGAATGCGAGTGCTCCTGCGGCCATGATCATCATGACCATGACTGCAGCTGCCATGACGAGGAATGCCACTGCCACGATGATGAGGAAGAAGAGGAGGAAGAGGAAGTCGACATCGATGCCGAGAACCGCTTCTTCGACCAAATCAGGGTCAAGAAGGCCAATCTCAGGCCAGTGCTTGATTCCAAGGACCCAGGCTTTGAGGAAAATGAAGGCAAGCGGTGCATGGATTGCTCCTATTATTGCTGCAAGTGCGTAGAGGTATGCCCAAACAGAGCCAATGTGGCCATTGATGTCAGGGAACTGGGCATCTTCGACGATGCCTTCCAGATCCTTCACCTTGATGCCTTCTGCAATGAGTGCGGCAACTGCGCAAGCTTCTGCAACCATGAAGGCCGCCCATACAAGGACAAGCTGACGCTTTTCTCAAGGATGGATGACTTCCTGGATTCTGAGAACACCGGCTTTGTGCTTGATGAAGAGAACCGCATCCATGTGCGCTATGAGAACAAGACCTATGTAGGCGATTTCTGCAATGACAGCGTGGTCCTGGACAGTGAGGTTCCCGATGAGATCGTCAAGATGATAGAGATCGTGGTATCCGATTATCCATATCTGCTTGGAAGCGTGGAGGAATAGGGCATGACAACAGTTTTCACCAATGCAACCGTTATTCAGACATCCTCTCCAGTTGACGTCATAAGAGGCGTTGATGTGGTTGTCGAGGGCTCCTTGATCAAGGCTGTCGGCAAGAATGCAGCATCTTCAGTGAAGGCTGACAAGGTAATAGACCTTAAGGGCAAGCTCCTTATGCCAGGCTTCGTATGCTCCCATCACCATTACTATAGCGGGCTGTCTAGGGGCATGCTCATCATCGCAGGCCCTCAGACTGACTTCATCCAGGTTCTCAAGGAATGGTGGTGGCGTCTTGACAGGGGCCTTGACGAGGAATCCTGCTACTACAGCTCGCTCATATGCTCCATTGATGCCATTGCAAGCGGAACCACTAGTGTGGTCGATCATCATGCAAGCCCCTCCTTCATAGACGGGAGCCTTGATGTCATAGCCAAGGGCATGGAGGAGGTCGGGATCAGGGGCACCACCTGCTACGAGGTCACTGACCGCAACTTCGGCTTGAAGGAAGTAAAGGCAGGAGTGGATGAGAACATCCGCTTTGCCAAGGCCTGCGATGCCAAGGGCGGCCTGGTCGGTGCCATGATAGGCGGCCATGCCCCCTTCACGATTCCCGATGAAGGGCTGGATATGATGTCAGAGGCCTGCAGGTCCACCGGCAAGGGCATGCACCTGCATGTAGCTGAGGACAAGTACGATGCAGTCTACAGCCATCATTTCCATGGCAAGGACATAGTCGACCGCCTTGACGAGCACCATCTGCTCGGCGAGAAGACTCTTCTGGTCCATGGGCTTCACCTCAACGAGCACGAGATAGAGCTTCTCAACGAGAGAGGCTGCTTCTTCGCTCACAACGCCCGAAGCAACATGAACAATCATGTGGGCTACTGCAGAGGCCTGCGAGAGGTCAAGAAGCTGGTTCTTGGAACCGATGGCTGCGGGGGCAACATGCTTGAGGAGATCAAGCTTGCCTTCTTCAAGCACAAGGATGAAGGCCTTCCTTGGTGGCCGGCAGACTTCGTTTCTGCCCTTAGCCGCGGCAACGAGCTTCTGCAGTTCAGCTTTCCAGGAACAAGGCTTGGAAGAGTGGAGCCAGGATACAAGGCTGACCTGGTTGTCATGGACTACCGCAGCCCAACCCCGCTGGCCAGGGAGAACCTTTGCTCCCATATCGTATGGGGCATGAGCAGCAACGCGGTTGAGTCAGTCATGGTGGACGGCAGGCTTGTCATGGAGTCCCGCAGCTTTCCAGGCCTTGATGTCAATGCAATATACGCCAAGGCAAGCGAGGTAGCCAAGGCGCTTTGGAAGAAAGTCGATAGGATAGCCCCATAGGGCAAGGAGTTAGAAATGGACATTTACAAGAGGATTCTTGCCAAGGCGGCAGAATACAGGGATTACACAGCTCAGAATCTTTCCAAGCTGGTGAAGACAAGAAGCTATTCATCATGCGAGGAGGATGTGTGCAAGCTCATCGTCAGCCTTTGCAAGGAAGCTGGCTTCGATGAAGTTCGCATCGACGGGCTGGGAAGCGTGATAGCCCGAATCGGACATGGGTCTCGCTCCATTGCATTCGATGCTCATATCGACACAGTCGAGGTCGGCAACATGAAGAACTGGAAGTTCGACCCCTTCTGCGGAGATGTCAAGGACGGCCTTGTCTATGGGCGCGGAACAAGCGACCAGAAGGGCGGAGCTGCATCAATGATAACCTGCGGACGCATCCTCAAGGACCTTGGCTATGATAGGGACTACACAGTCTACTTCACCTTCACCGTCATGGAGGAGGACTGCGATGGAATGTGCTGGAAGTACCTGATAGAGGAAGAAGGCTTCAAGCCTGATCTCGTCGTATCCACTGAGCCGACCAGCTGCAGGCTTTATCGCGGACATCGCGGACGCATGGAGATTCGCATAATACTTCGTGGCGTCAGCTGTCATGGAAGCGCTCCGGAGCGCGGAGTCAGCGCAGCCTACAAGGCCGCTCGCGCAGCCCTAGCCATCGAGAAGCTCAACAGCGAGCTTCAGCCGGATGAGGAGCATTTCCTTGGAAAGGGAACAATCACCGTCAGCCAGATGGATGTAAAGGGACCTTCCCAGTGTGCAGTAGCCGACTATGCAATGATATATTGCGACAGGCGCCTTACCTGGGGCGAGGATGCCGAGCTTGCCATAGCTCAGGTCCGCAAGGCCGTGAGCGAGGCTACAGGCGACTGCCCAGACTCATTCATTGTCGAGATGCCGAACTACGAGAAGGTGGGCTGGACCAAGAAGGACTACCATCAGGAGCTCTACTTCCCAACCTGGAAGCTTGACAAGGACCATATGCTTGTCAAGGCTGGCGTGAAGGCTTATGAGGAGCTCTACAAGAAGGCTCCTGTCGTGGACAAGTGGACCTTCTCCACGAACCTTGTAGCCACCACCGGTCGCCATAAGATTCCAGCCATTGGATTTGGACCTGGCGATGAGGCTCAGGCGCATGCCCCTAACGAGATCACAAGGGTCGACGACCTGGAGATCTGCAGCGCCTTCTATGCTGCATTGGCATACGAGATCTAGAATTTAACGGAAGGGGCCCGAAAGGGTCCCTTCTAGGGTTTGCCATTAATTGGTTTTGACAATAATGGCTAAGAGGAGGACAGATGGACATCAAGGATCCTATCAAGAGAATGGATGCCTTGGCCAAGGCCAGGGGAGAGACGAAGTATCTCAGCGATTATCGTTTTGAAGGCGCTCTGTATTCCAGGATGCTGCGCTCATCGATACCCAGAGGCCGAATAGTCGATATCAAGCTGCCAGCCCTGCCCGAGGGCTACCGGCTCATAACCTACAAGGACATCCCAGGCAAGAACGCCCTGCAAATGATCACTGCAGACTGGCCGTGCTTTGCAGAGACTGATGTAAAGTTCGTCGGCGAGACCATAGGGCTGCTTGTAGGCCCGGATCGCGAGCTGCTGCAGAAGCTGTTCGACCAGATCGAGGTTGAGTATGAGGCCCAGGAGCCTGCAATAACAATCGCAGAAGGCCTTGCCTGCAAGGGCGGAGCCTTCCTCAATGGCAACAACGTCCATTGCAGCCTGTCGCTGCAGAAAGGCGAGGACATAGAGGCTGTTTTCAGCAGGGCCTATAGGATAGTCGAGCAGGAGATCACCACAGGCTTTCAGGAGCATGTCTATCTTGAGACCAACGCAGCAGTGTGCACCAAGGAGGATGGACGCTTTGTCATCTATGCCTCTGCCCAGTGCCCCTTCTACATCCGCAAGTCCGTCTGCGGGCTTCTTGGCCTGAAGCCAGATGACATTATTGTCCGCCAGACAGCTACAGGCGGGGCCTTTGGGGGCAAGGAGCACTTTCCTGATGTGCTTTGCGGCCCGCTTCTTGTTGCCTGCTATGTCACTGGAAAGCCAGTGAGGCTGGTATTCGGACGCGAGGAGGACATTGCCAACAGCGTAAAGCGCCATCCTTCAAGAGTTCGCTTCAAGACTGCCCTGGACAAGGATGGAAACATTCTCGGAATGGACAGCGAGGTGGTCTACAATGTCGGAGCCTACCTGGCCAGCTCCTTTGTCGTGCTTCAGAGAGGCTGCTTCCATGTCACAGGCTGCTATAGCTTCCCAAGCGAGAGGACCAAGGGCATCGGGGTGGCGACCAACACCTATCCATCATGCGCATTCAGGGGCTTTGGAGCTCCTCAGACCCTGTTTGCCATAGAGACTCATATGAATTACCTGGCAAGCCTGCTTGGAAAGGATCCTCTTGAGTTCAAGAGGAGGTACCTGATCAAGAAGGGCGAGCTGACCATAACAAGCGGGCCGATCATAGAGGATGTAAAGCTTGTCCAGATGCTTGAGCAGGTGCTCAAGGCCTCTGGCTATGCTGAAAAATCCAAGGCCTATGCAATAGGAAGCGGAAAGGGCATTGGACTAGCCTTCTACAATCATGGAGGCGCCTTCACCGGAAACGGGGAATCGGCTATCATCAAGGCCCATGTGAAGCTTGTAAAGCATCTAGGCGGACCTGTGGAGATTCTCTGCGGCCAGACTGAGATGGGACAGGGCTTCCAGACTGCCTTGCGAAAGATCGCAGCCCAGGTGCTTGAGATTCCGCCAGAGACAGTCATCTATGACAACCCAGACACCTCAAGAGTGCCGGACAGCGGCCCAACAGCGGCTTCAAGAAGCACCATGGTTGTGGGGAACCTTGTCTACAAGGCTGCCCTGGACATGAAGAGGCGCATCGATGCAGGCGAGGATGGCTTTGAGGTTGAGACCGTGTATGAGCATCCAGAAGGATACCCATGGGATCAGTCGACCTTCCAGGGCGTAGCCTATCTTGGCTATGGCTGGGGCGTATGCGCTGTGGAGGTCGAGATCGACAAGCGCACAGCCGAGCCGGTTGTCAAGGGAATCTGGACAAGCCATGACGTTGGCCATCCAATAGATGAGCTCATCTGCCATGGCCAGGTCAATGGCGGCGTGGTTCAGGGCATAGGCTGGGCTTCAACCGAGCTTCTGCAGAACATCGGAGGCCACTTCAAGCAGACAAGCCTTTCTGACTACATCATCCCAACATCGATGGATACGCCAACGATGAGCGTAGAGTATGTTGACAATCCATATCCATGGGGACCCTTTGGAGCCAAGGGCATGGGAGAGCTGACCTTCAATGGAAGCGCAGCTGCCTACGTAGATGCTGTGTCTAGAGCCATCGGAAAGACCATAAATGCCATCCCAATCCCTTCTGAGGTCATCATGGACTATATGCTCGACAAGGAGGCATCAAGATGAAGATTGATTTCAATCTCAACGGAGTGCAGGTGAGCGTGGACAAGGATCCTCTTAGCCGCTTGATAGATGTGCTTCGAGAGGATTTCGGACTCACAGGCACAAAGGAAGGCTGCTCTGAAGGAGAGTGCGGAGCCTGCTCCGTCCTTCTTGATGGCAAGCTGGTCACAAGCTGCCTGGTTCCACTGGGAAGCGCAATAGGATCCAGGGTTGACACCATCGAGGGCATACGCGATACCAAGCTCGGAAGCATAATAATCGAATCGTTTGCCAATGGAGGCGCGGTGCAGTGCGGCTTCTGCATCCCAGGCATGGTGATAAGCGCCTACTGCCTTCTTTCCAGCAACCCCCATCCCACCGAGGATGAGGTCAGGCTTGCCATCAGCGGAAATCTCTGCAGATGCACAGGCTATGACCTGATAGTGTCCAGCATCCTGGATGCTTCAAGGAGGCTCGCATGAACTATGTAGCATTTTCGCTCAAGCAAGCCCTTGAGATACGCAAGGCCACAAAGGCGCGGGTCATGGCAGGTGGAACAGACCTGATGGTAAGCGCCCAGAGGGGCGAGGGCATGATGCCCCGATTTGAGGGCGACATGCTTCTTATAAGCCATGTCGATGAGCTTCGTCACATCGGCTTCAACGCTTCTGGAGAGCTGGAGATAGGCGCCCTCTGCACAAGCGCCCAGATAGCAGGCGACTCTCGTGTCCCATGGGCCCTGAGAGCTGCTGCATCGCGCATGGGAGCGGTTGCGCTTCGAAACTGCGCAACCATTGGCGGCAACATAGCCAATGCATCCCCCAAGGGAGACCTTCCAGGCCCGCTCTACGCCCTGGATGCAAGAGTCAGGCTGCTAAGTGTTGATGGAGCGGAGGAGATGCTTGTATCAGACTTCATCCTTGGACTCAAGAAGACCAAGCTGAAGGATGACCAGATAATAGGTGCAATCATAATTCCAAAGATGGATGAGTGGTTCGACTACATCTTCTGGCACAAGATCGGCACAAGAAGAGCCAATGCCATAAGCAAGCTCACTGTGACCATGGCCATCAAGCTTGACCAGCAGCGCAAGATTGTAGAGGACTTCAGGCTAAGCGCCACCGCCTGCGGAGCCAAGACCAACAGAAGCCGCGAGGTGGAGAGCCTGGTGATCGGAAAGAAAGTGCAGGAGCTTGAGGACCTTGTCGCCCCTGTTCAGGAAGCCTTTGACAAGGTCATAAGCCCAAGGGCCATGCCAGTGTTCCGTCGAACAGCGACCAAGAACATGATAGCCGACTTCTTTAGTCGAGTGGCAAGGCTGCCAGAAGAGAGGAACATGGAATGACAGTGCTTTTCAAGAATATCTATTGCCTTATGACAGAGCCGGGGGTCACCAAGACTGGAGTCGACCTTCTTGCCAAGGATGGCAAGGTTGCCTTCATAGGCTCCTATGAAGGCCAGGCTGACAGGGTCATCGACTGCTCAAAGCTGGTAGTCATACCCGGTCTTGTAAACACCCACCATCACTTCTATCAGACTCTAACCAGAAACCTTCCAGCGGTACAGGACGCCAAGCTCTTTGACTGGCTTGTCTACCTGTATGAGATATGGAAGAACATAGACCCAGAGAGCGTCTACTGGTCCAGCATGCTGGCTATGGGAGAGCTTCTCAAGACGGGATGCACCTTGACCACCGACCATCACTACCTCTATCCAAGAGGCTTCTCAGCAGATCTCATGGGCCTGCAGTTCAAGGCAGCTGACGAGCTGGGAATGAGATTCTCGCCCACAAGGGGATCGATGACCTTGTCCAGAAAGGATGGAGGCCTTCCTCCAGACAGCGTAGTGCAGAGCGAGGAGGAGGTGCTTGAGGACTCTGAGAGATGCATTCAGGCCTACCACGATGGATCAGACTTCTCGATGCATAAGATAGTCCTGGCTCCTTGCTCGCCTTTCAGCGTGACCAAGTCCACCATGCTCAAGAGCGCGCGGCTTGCAAGAAGGTACGGCGTGAAGCTTCATACCCACCTTTGCGAGACCATCGACGAGGAGGACCAGTGCCTTGCCATGTATGGAGTAAGGCCGGTTCAGCTCATGGAGGACTGCGAGTTCATAGGCGAGGATGTGTTCTACGCCCATGGCATATGGTTCAACGACCAGGAGCTGGACATACTGGCTAGGAACAAGGCTACCATAGCTCATTGCCCAGCAAGCAATATGCGCCTTGGCAGCGGGATCTGCCGCGTCAAGGAGGCTCTTGAAAGAGGCATCAATGTAAGCCTTGCAGTGGATGGATCTGCATCCAATGATTCCTCTGACATGCTTGGGGAGCTGAGGCTGGCCCTGCTCCTGCAGAGAGTCAAGCATGGCTCGGGAGCGCTCAAGGCAAAGGATGTTCTTGCAATGGGCACTGTCAATGGAGCCCGAGCCCTGGGCTATAGCAAGGTAGGGATGCTGAAGGAGGGCTGGGCTGCAGACCTGGCTGCCTTTGATGTTTCCAAGCTTGCCTACAGCGGCTCGCAGTCAGATCCTCTAGCCGCAATTCTCTTCTGCGGATATGATCATCAGAGCAGATATACAATGGTAAACGGCCGCTTGGTCGTTGACGAAGGAAGGCTGGTCGGAATCGATGAGGACTTGCTGGCAAGGCGAGCCAATGAACAGGCCGAAAGGCTATATAGAAAAGGGGGAATCCTTTGATACAGAAGCTGACAATAGCACAAAGCATAGCGCAAGCCGTGAACTGGAAGGCTCACTGCGCTGATTGCATCTACCTTTCAGGCGGGACTGAGGTCAACAGGCTTGGATCTGAAGACCATCAGGAAGGCATTTCCATCGGAAGGCTGAACATGGATGAGATCAGGATGGAAGGCTCAATGCTTGCCATCGGAGCGACAGTGACCTTCACAGAGGCCCTTGAGAGCGACCTGGTTCCTATGGGATTGAAGCAAGCCTTGAGGCACATGGATTCCATGACAAAGCGCAACATGGCGACAATCGGAGGCAACATAGCCGCCAAGCGGGATGATTCCTACATCATCCCAGCCCTGGTAGCCATGGATGCCAAGCTCAGCGTGATGGACCTTGACAGGTCGCAAAGCCAGATGAGCCTCTGGGATTACGTCTCAGATCCGTACAGCTCCAGGCTCCTGATCATAGACATCCTCCTTGATCCAAAGGCAAGGATAGCCAGCAGGCGCATAAGCCGTACAGCCCAGAGCCATGCAAGCATAACGATGAGCATCAGCCTTGATCCGGCACTTGCGTGTGCAGCCATAAAGGGCACAGGCATCGTCCGTCTTGAAGGTGTGGAGAAGGCCATCGCAAAGGGCCTTGGGGGCAAGGACCTTGAGAGAATCGGATCGGAGGAGCCATGCCAGGTTGTTGACGACATCCACGCAAGCGCAGCTTACAAGAGGTATCTGCTGGGAATACTGGCAGCCGACCTTGCAGGAGGACTTAGATGATCATCAATTGCACAATTAATTCCAAGCCGAGGAGCTTCGAGGTTGAGGCTCAGCAGACCTTGAGATCCATGCTTGTCCTTGACGGGCACTTCTGCGTGAGGGACAGCGATGACTGCGAGGGCTTTGCCGGCAGCGACACCGTGCTTATCGATGGAGTGCCTGTATATGCCAACCTGGTTCTTGCAGGAGAGGTGGACGGCTGTGAGATAGTCACCCCAGACGGGCTTTCAGACAAGCGCCAGCTTACAATCGTCCAGCAGGCAATGATTGACGCAGGCATCGTCCAGAGCGCCTATAACAGCCCTGCAGCGGCCCTGCTTCTCACCTGGCTTCTCAACCGTGTCAGCAATCCAACCCGAGAGCAGATCAAGGAAGCCCTTTCGGGCATCTTCATCCGTGATGCGGGCTACGAGAACTACTACCTGGCGGTCAAGCTCGCTGTTGAGAAGATCGCAACAGGCCATTACCAGACCCAAATAGCCCCAGCATTCCGCGATGAGCTAAGGTATGTGGGAAAGACAATGGGCAAGGTTGATGGGCCGCAGCTGGTCATGGGCGAGAGAGCCTTTGTAGAGGATCGCCTCCAGGAGGGCTGCTGCACCCTGAAGATGCTTCGCTCTCCCTATGCATCGGCATACATCAGGTCCATCGACACCACAGAGGCCGAGAAGGTCGAGGGCGTGGTGAAGATCATCACAGCCTTCAACTGCCCTGATGTCTATTACATGAGCGCAGGCCAAGGCAATCCTGAGCCCTCTCCCCATGACAGGAGACTGTTCAACTACAAGGTCCGCCATGTCGGCGACAGAGTCGCCGGAGTGGTTGCTGAGACAGCTGAGGCAGCAGATGAGGCCATAAGGCTCATAAAGGTCGAATATGAGGTTCTCAAGCCAGTATTCACAGTGGAGGAGGCCATGGCCCCAGGCGCCCCAGCGGTGCAGGGCGGAAAGGCAGTCTACCTCTCTGGCCAGCCGGAAGGGCTGGACAAGTACAATGAGGGCTCAGATCCAAGAGAGGGCCAGATTGTCTATCCTTTCCCGCTTCATTCTGACAGCAAGCACAATGTAGCCTCCTCTGCCCATGGGGCGATTGGAGATGTGAAGAAGGGCTTTGAGGAAGCTGACATGGTCATTGAGAGGACCTATCAGACAAGCCAGGTCCAGTGCACTCCTCTGGAGACCCATATCTGCTACAGCGTGATAGACAACGGAAGGCTGACCCTGCATGCCTCCACTCAGGTGCCATGGCATCTCAGGCGCATCGTGGCCAATGTGTGCCAGATACCTGAGAACAAGGTTCACGTGATCAAGGAGCGTGTCGGAGGAGGGTATGGAAGCAAGCAGGACATCCTCGTGGAGGATGCATGCGCCTATGCCACCTGGATCACAGGCCGCCCAGTGCTCTACCACAACACAAGAGCGGAGGAGTTCTTTGCCAACTCCACACGCCACCCAATGAGAGTCACTGTCAAGATGGGAGCCAGGAAGGACGGGCGGATCACTGCCATCCAGATGGATGTGAGGGCCAATACAGGGCCTTACGGAAACCATTGCCTCACCGTGCCTATGAACGCATGCTCGAAGACTCTTCCTCTTTTCAAGGTCGACAACATGAAGTTCGATGTGACCACCTATTACACCAATATTCCGCCAACAGGCGCCTACCAGGGCTATGGAGCCCCGAAAGGCAGCTATGGGCTGATGATGTGCATGGCTGAGCTTGCCAGCAAGCTTGGAGTGGACTATCTGGACATGGCGCTTAAGAACTGCGTCACCGAGGGCTATATGCTTGAGATACTCAAGGGCCTTGGCGAGGGCAGGGAGGGCAATGTGGTTCCTGTCGGCTCCTGCGGCCTCAAGGAGGCCATCCTCAAGGGCGCCCAGATGATTGAGTGGGGAAAGGCCCCAGTCAATGCTCTTGGTCCCGACTGGAAGATAGGCAAGGGCTTTGCCATGATCCAGCAAGGATCCGGCCTGCCAGGCCTTGATCACTCCACGGCCCTGGCCAAGATGGCCACCGATGGCACAATCATTGTCCAAAGCGGCGGAGCCGATATTGGAACAGGCCTGGATACCATCAGCGTAAAGGTGACAAGCGAGGTCCTCTGCATAGATCCTGAGTTCGTCACAGTCATAAGCGGTGATACTGACAGCGCTCCCTTTGACACTGGAGCCTATGCTTCCAGCGGAACTTTCTTCAGCGGCAATGCCTCTCTTATAGCAGCGCAGAACCTCAAGGAGAAGATCCTTGCAGAAGCGGCGCTTCAGATGGAGGAGGACAAGGACGATCTGTTGCTGGAGTACCCAGGGCAGGTCGTCTCCTCAAGGACTGGAAAGACCTTGCTGTACAAGGACCTCATCCATACTGCTTGCTCAGGCACTGGACGCGGCCAGCTCATAGCCCAGGGCTCCTTTGCAACCAAGGCAAGCGCAGTGCCTTACGGCGCTCATTTTGCCCAGGTGGCTGTGAATGTGCGAACAGGCGAGATAAGGCTTCAGAAGTTCTATGCAATACAGGATGCAGGCACTCCTATCAACCCGGAGCTTGCACTATGCCAGATGTATGGAGCCGCCTTGAAGTCCATCGGCCATAGCCTCTACGAGTCTATGATCCTGGACGAGAAGGGCGTTTGCATCAATGCAAGCTTCACCGATTACGGTGTGCCGATGATCGCTGAGATGCCTGAGGACTTCAAGGCTGTGCTTCTGGATGTCAACGACGCCTACGGGCCTTTTGGAGCCAAGAGCATAAGCGAAATCGCCACAAATGGCGCAGCTCCTGCAATCGGGGTTGCAATAGCAAATGCAACAGGCGTATGGATAAAGACCTGGCCTTTCACTGCGGAGAAGGTGCTTAGGGGCATGGGCCGGTTCTAGCAACAAATTGCAACAGAAACCCGGTGTATTAAGTGGACAATCCTGGATTCTAATGATAGAATCCAGGCGATAACAGGGAGGTCCCCATGAAGAAGGACAAGGCTTATATCATTGATAAGATCGCAGAGCTTTCGAAGCTCAAGACCAAGAACATGTATCTCAATGACTTCTTCCATACATGGAAAGAGACAGATGATGAGATAGCGGCAACTTTCGCTGTGGCTGAGATCCTCAGGGGCCTCAGGGAGAACAACATCTCCTCAAAGGTTTTTGACAGCGGACTCGGAATCTCTGTATTCAGGGATAATTCCACACGCACGCGCTTCAGCTTCGCAAGCGCATGCAACCTGCTTGGCCTGGAAGTCCAGGACCTTGACGAGAAGACAAGCCAGATCGCCCATGGCGAGACAGTTCGAGAGACTGCCAACATGGTGAGCTTCATGGCTGATGTCATCGGCATCCGCGATGACATGTACATCGGCAAGGGCCATGCCTACATGAAGCAGGTGGCAGAAGCTGTAGAGGAAGGCTACAGGGATGGAGTGCTCGAGCAGAGACCTACCCTGGTCAACCTCCAGTGCGACATAGATCATCCTACCCAGACAATGGCAGACCTTCTGCATGTCATCAACACCTTCGGGGGAGTTGAGAAGCTCAAGGGCAAGAAGGTAGCAATGACCTGGGCCTACAGCCCATCCTACGGCAAGCCGCTGAGCGTTCCTCAGGGAGTCATTGGACTTTTCACCAGATTCGGCATGGATGTCGTCCTTGCCCATCCGGAAGGATACTCGGTGATGCCAGAGGTTGAAGAGGTCGCAAGAGCCAATGCAAAGGCTTCCGGCGGATCCTACAAGAGAGTCGCCACCATGGAAGAGGCATTCAAGGATGCAGACATCGTCTATCCAAAGTCATGGGCTCCGTTTGCTGTCATGGAGGAGAGAACACAGCTGGTTGGCGAAGGCCGCTTCGATGAGCTCAAGGCTCTTGAGCAGAGATGCCTTGCCAACAACGCCAAGTTCAAGAGCTGGGAATGCACAGAGGATCTCATGAAGACCACAAAGGACGGAAAGGCTCTTTACATGCATTGCCTGCCTGCCGACATCACCGGCGTGTCCTGCAAGGAAGGCGAGTGCGCAGCATCAGTATTCGACCGCTATCGCGTACCTCTCTACAAGCAGGCCTCTTTCAAGCCATACATCATTGCAGCAATGATCTTCCTCTCAAAGTTCGCAGATCCTTCTGCAAAGCTCACCCAGCTTCTCAATGCAGGAAAAGCGAGAATAAAGTAAGCATTCGCTTAAGTGTCAGGAGGGCCTTCATGGCCCTCTTGTCATTTATGCACACTGTTTCTAGAATGAGGGCATGCTTGATGCCCATAGCCATGTGCCATCGTTGACTTCCATAGTCTGCACTGCAGACGGCCAGCTGCCTGAAGGCCCTTTCTACAAGGGGGCGGTGGGCATGCTTGCAGGCTATTGCGACCTGGATATCGCCCACCTTGAAAGCCTGCTTGTCCAGAACCCTGGGCTCATGATAGGCGAGGTTGGCCTGGATCGCAGGTATGCACACTTCGTCTCATTGGAGGCTCAGAAGGAGTTCCTGCTTGGAGCCATTGAGCTTGCCTTTAGATATTCCAGACCCTTGGTCCTGCACTGTGTTGGCTGTGATGGGGCCCTGATCGACCTGCTCGGGCAGAAAGCTCCCAAGGCCATGTGGCATCGCTGCCAGGTCAGCGAGCAAAGCGCGCTAGTGCTGATGAAGCTGGGCATCTACATGAGCTTTCGCGCCTTGACCAGGGTAGGCCAGCTGGTCCTTGAAAGAAGGCCCGACCTTTTCCTTCTTGAAAGTGACAGCCAAAAGCCCTATGATCTTGACATCAAGGGCCTCTATGAGAGCTATGGCCAGAGGGGCCTTGAGGAGCTAGTATATGCAAACGCAGCGCTTTTTACGTCTTGAGGCCTTGCTCGGAGAGCAGGCCCTGCAGAGGCTTGAGACGAGCCGTGTCGCCGTCGTAGGAGTCGGAGCTGTGGGGGGCTTCTGCCTGGAGGCTCTTGCCAGAAGCGCAGTAGGCAGCTTCCTGCTTCTTGACAACGATACCTTTGAGCCAAGCAATGCCAACCGTCAGATTGGAGCCTTGGAATCCACGATGGGCGTCTACAAGACAAAGGCTCTTGAGGCCAGGGTCAAGGACATCAATCCAGAGGCCTCTGTAACTACGGTGGAAGCCTTCCTGGATGAGTCAAACCTGGACCTTGTGTTCTCCTATAAGCCAGACCTGATAATAGATGCTATAGACAGCCTTGCAAGCAAGGCCTGCCTTCTCAACGAGGCTCTCAAGCGCAGCGTCAAGGTAGTATCTGCCATGGGAGCTGCACGCAAGACCGATGCCCAGAGCTTCCGCATCGCCGATCTGCAGGACACCACGGTGTGTCCGCTTGCTCGAAGGCTCAGGACAATGGTCAAGGGCAGAGGGATAACAGCTGTCTACTCTGTAGAGCCTGCCAGAAGCATGAGCGAAAGCTTTCTTTCATCGGCAGTATGGGTGACTGGATCTGCAGGGCTCTACATGGCCCAGGCAGCTGTATCAATCCTCATCCAGGACTCAGTTAGTGACAAGGATTGAGGCCGAGCCCCATGAGCCGAGGGCCTCTGTATAGGCCACAACATTGTAGCGCACCGTTCCAGGCATTCTTCTTGTCACAATGGATGGAGAGTCCTCTGTGTCCATTCTCTGGCCCTGGCAGAACCATAGATAATGTATATCAGGGCTTCTGGAAGCAGTGAATGTAAGCCTTTGCAGCTCATGGTCTATGGGCTCATACTCCAGCTCGCCTTCAAGGGGAAGGCTTGTGTGGTCGTTTATGACAAAGCCTGTCTCATTGAAGGTAAACTCCATGGTCGATGTGGAGCTTATGCTCTGGACTATCCTGACAGCTTCCACAGCCCCTCCCATGTTCTTCTCGCCCTGCTTGATGCATACGGTCAGAAGATAAGATCCGGCCTGCAGGGTCTGCTGGAGCCTTGCCGTTCCCTTGGCCTTGTCGATTGTCATCTGAGGCGTGTAGGTATTGTTGTTTTCATCAGTGACGATTGCCTCTATTACAAGACTTTCAGGCTCAAGGATTCCATCTGGATTCCAGGTGATCTCTACATCCAGCATGCCAGAGCCTGGAATCTCCTCAAGGCTTATCTCAAGCTCCTGGCTTGGCTTGGACAGATCCACAGACGCCTTTCCGCTGGACAGCTCTACGTCCATGGCATTGAGGGCCTTTGCTTCAAGGCTCCATCGTCCGGCAGCCAGGCCTTCTACCTTTACCGAGGGGCCTTCGAAGAGAATAGGTCCAAAGAACTGTGAGCTTGGCCCTTTTCCGCTTAGGCTGTAGCGGGCTGTTCTCATAAGCCTTGAGTCAGGGGCTATGGTCTTAGATCCCGAGCCTTTGATCGTTACGCTGAGCGTCAGTCCGCTTTCAATCTTGCAGGACGCCAGCAGCACCAAGGCTAGTGCAATGATCAACATTGTCTTTCTCATTTTGCATCTCCTGCCTATGTAAGCAGGAAAAAGCCTGGATTGCTCAAATTGCAGCCTAGTGAAAGCCATGAATAAGAAATAATGTAATCATAAGTATAGCATATTGACAAAACATAGTATCAGATATTAACTAAAAGCATGATTAGTAGTGTACTTGGCAATGTGGTATGTGGCTTTCCTTCCCCTGGGCTTGAGAACAGGGATGAACCCTTGGACCTAAATGAATACCTTATACACAAGCCCGCCAGCACCTTCTTCCTCAGGGCCTATGGGGATTCCATGGAGCCTCTGATACAGCGTGACGACATCCTTGTTGTTGACAGGTCCTTGATTCCCCATACCGGCGATGTGATAATCGCAGAGATCGATGGATGCTTCACTGCAAAGGTCCTTGAGAAAAGAGATGGCTCCTATGTGCTTCATGCTCTGAATGAGAGCTATGAGGACCTGAGCGTGACTAGCGACCTCGTGGTATTCGGTGTTGTCACTTCCATAGTGCGGGTGCTGCGCCAAGTATGATCGGCCTGGCTGACTGCAACAGCTTCTTTGCCTCCTGCGAGACAGTGTTCCGCCCTGATCTTAGAGGCAAGGCTGTGGTTGTGCTCTCTAATAACGATGGGATAATAGTTGCTCTGTCTAAGGAGGCCAAGGCTCTTGGAATAAGGCGCGGCGACGCTCTTTTCAAGATCCAGCAGGCAATCGAGAGGAACAATGTATACGTGTTCTCCTCAAACTACACTCTTTACCAGGACCTGTCCGAGCGTATCGTCGCCATCCTCAGAGGCTATGTCAACAGCGTAGAGCCTTATTCCATTGATGAGTCGTTTTTCCGTGTACCAGACTTTGCCAGCAAGGCAGAGGCTCAGAGCTTTGCCTTGAATCTTCATAAAAGGCTTTACAGGGAGACGGGAATGAGGATCTCCATAGGCCTGGCAAGGACCAAGACCCTGGCAAAGGCTGCAAACCAGCTGGGCAAGAAGATGGGAGGAGCCTGTGTGCTCATGGCCGAGGATGAAAGGCAGGCCCTGCAAAGCATAGAGGTGGCGGATGTGTGGGGCATCGGATACAGGAGGCTTGATCTTCTTGCAAGGCTGGGGGTTCGGACCGCCTGGGACTACGCATGCCTAAGCGATGAGTTCCTGAAGAGGAAGTTTGCCATAACCGGGCTTTCTACAGCTCTTGAGCTAAGAGGCAAGCCTGCAATCGTCAGCGAGTCAAGCAACAGGCTTTCCTTTGCCTCGGGCATAAGCTTTTCAGAGGTGAAGGACACTCGCGAGAAGATGGACGAGGCTGTAGCCTGCATATGCGGCGTTCTTTCTGACAAGCTTCAGAGAAGCGACCGCATTGCATCCACCTTTGGACTTCTGCTTCAGACAAGCCGTTTTGGCGAGGACTACATCTGCTCCTACTATGAGGTAGGCTTCACTCGCCAGACCTCCTATCTTCCCAACCTCATAAGAGCCGCACGCCTATGCCTGGACAGGCTCTTTGTCACGGGCAAGCCCTACAAGAGCGCACGAGCAATGGCTGGAGGCCTGATACGGACCAAGGGCAGGGAATGGGACCTTGAGGATGTCCTTGGCCTGCGAGACAGGGTTGAGGCCCAGGACCGGATGGGCTCTGCTGTGTCCTCGATCCAGCGCCGCTATGGCCGCAAGATCCTAGGTCCTGCAGCAGCCCTGCTTGGACTCAAGATTGAGCTGACCAGCAGGCAATACCTTTCCCCTTGCTACACCACAAGCTGGGAAAGCCTTCCCTTGGTGCACTAGCATATAAGCAGGGATTGCAGGATAAAAGAAGAGAGCTGCACACAGCTCTCTTCTCTTGCCTTACTTCTTGTTCTTCTTCTCAGCGTCCTTCTGCTTGCGCAGGTTGGAAGCTGCAATGAAGTCTGCGAAGGTTCCGCCGGTATAGCTTTCCTTGTTCTGGTACTTCTTCCAGTCGCTGTCCTCGTGCGATCGAGAATCAGGCCTCCTGTCGCCGCTGCGGAAATCCTTTCTTGGCTCTCGCTTGTCATCGCTGCTATGGAAATCCTTTCTTGGCTCTCTCTTTTCATCGCCACTGTGGAAATCTCTTCGCATCTCGCGCTTGTCGTCGCCACTGTGGAAATCCTTGCGCACTTCGCGCTTGTCATCGCCAGTGTGGAAATCTCTTCTTGGCTCACGCTTGTCATCGCCGCTATGGAAATCTCTTCTTGGCTCTCGCTTTTCGTCGCCACTGTGGAAATCTCTCCGCATCTCGCGCTTGTCGTCCCTGTTGCCCTGCCATGGCCTAGGAGTGTAGGGCCTGTAGTGGCTTGGCTTGACGATCTCAATGACGGTCTCGTACTTGGCAAGAGGCTCAGGCTTCTTCACAGCAGCTGGGGCTGCAGCCTTCTTTACTATGACCTTCTTCTTGATGACAGCTCCATCGCTTTGGATCTTGGGCTCGACTGGCTTGGCAACAGCAACTACTGCAACAGCAGGAGCCTCTGCAACAGGAGCCTCTGAAGCAGGAAGCTCTGGAGCAACTGCTGCGACGCTCTCGTCCTCGACCTTCTTCAGGACTTCCATCTCCTCATAGCCGCAGGAGAAGCGCTGGCAGACGTTATGCACTCTGCCAAACTCATCCTCGACCTTTATCATAGGCCACTTGCAGTGTGGGCAGAGCTTCTCTCCCATCTTGGTAGGATCATAGAGAAGGGTGCTTGCGATAACCTGCTTTACCAGGTCAGCGGCATTCACCTTAATGTCTGATATGAAGGCATCCTTTGTCTCAGTGCCATCGCTGATGGCAGAAAGCCTCTCTTCCCAGACAGCAGTGAGCTCAGGGCTCTTGAGCTGATCGGGCACAAGGCGGACAAGCTCGCGCCCCTTGGGGGTAGGAACAATCTCCTTTTCCTTTCGCTCAATGCAGTGGTTCTGGATGAGCTTCTCGATGATGTCTGCTCTGGTGGCTGGGGTGCCCAGCCCATTGGCCAGGTGCTTGCGCTTGGCAGTATCCTCGACAAAGCGGCCTGCATGCTCCATGGCATAGAGCAGGGTGGCCTCGGTGTACCTGTCAGGGGGCAAGGTTGCCTGGCGCTTGATTGCAGCGGAACTGACAAGAAGCGAGTCGCCCTGGCTTAGGTTCATTATCGATGGGGTGCTTTCCTCGTCGTTGATGTCGGAGAAGGCAGCAGACTTCTTCCCAATGTCGCGCCCGACATCGCGCCAGCCCAGTGAGCGGGGCACAGTCAGGCGTGTAGTGAAGGCCTCGCCCTCAACATCAGCTGTAAGCGTCGTGGTTGCATAAAGATAATCAGAGGAAAGAACCTCAAGGAACCTCATGGCGATGAGATCCCAAAGGTCATGCTCACGGGCAGAGAGCTTTGTGAGGTCCACCCTTTGCTCCGTGGGCAGTATTGCATGATGGTCACTGACCTGGGAGTCATCCACAAAGCGCTTGTCAAGCCTGAGCGGCTCAGAGGCTATCTTGGAGGCTCTTGCGGCAAACGGGGTGAGAGAAAGCGCAGCAAGCCTGTCCTTGAGGGTAGGCACAACATCGGCTGGGATGCATCTTGAATCAGTTCTCGGGTAGGTCACAATCTTGTGGACCTCGTAGAGCCTCTGAAGCGTATCCAAGGTCTCCTTGGCTGAGAAGCCGAGGGTGTTGTTTGCATCACGCTGCAGCTCGGTCAGGTCATAGGCCTGTGGCGGGACTTCATTCTTCTCGACCTCTGTGACTGATGTCACAGTGCCGGTCTTTCCCTCGATCTTTGCCTTCAGGGCTTGTGCCTCTTCCTCGCTTGGAATGCGGACTGTCCCTTCCTTGTCATAGCGGGAAGCTATGAAGGATCCGAAATCAGCCTTGAGGACCCAGTAGAAGCGTCCGGTGAAGCTCTCGATCTCGTCCTCCCTGTTGACCATAAGGGCCAAGGTTGGGGTCTGGACACGTCCAGCTGAAAGCTGGGTATCGAACTTGCAGCTCATGGCTCTTGAGACATTGTAGCCAATGTACCAGTCAGCGGCAGACCTGCATTCTGCGGCAGCATAGAGGTTCTCATAGTCTGAGCCTGGCTTCAGGGTGGCAAAGCCTGCCTTGATTGCGCTGTCTGTCTGGCTGCTGATCCAAAGCCTCTGAAGGGGCTTTGTGCAGTTGGCCTGCTTTAGAATCCAGCGGGCTACAAGCTCTCCTTCACGTCCTGCATCGGTTGCAATGATAACGGACTCGACATCGCTTCTTCCAAGCAGGCTTGCTACCAGCTCGTACTGATCCTTGGTCTTCTCGATAACAACGTTGTCAAGCTCCTTTGGCAGTATAGGCAGAGTTTTCAGCGACCACCTTTTATATTCAAGACCATAATGGTCAGGAGTGGCAGGCGTTATAAGGTGGCCAAGCGCCCATGTCACTACATATTCATCGCTTTCAAGCCATTTCTCTCTGCGCGTGCAGCCCAGCACGCGGGCTAGCTCGCGTCCGACACTAGGCTTTTCAGCCAGAACCAGTTTCTTCAATTCGGTGTCTCCTTAGTGGAAATAATCGCTTTACTATAACGTCGAACAAGCTGGTTTTTCAAGGTCTAGGATATGTGAGATTTATGGTTTTCCTCCTTGACTTTGAGACCCTTGGCTAGTTAGACTTAAGTTATATTTCATAAGGAGCGAATTATGGCTTACAAAATTGATCCCAGCGCTTGTCTTGGCTGCGGAACTTGCGAGGGCGAGTGCCCTGCTGGAGCAATCTCCCAGAACGGAGATGTCTATCAGATTGACCCTGACAAGTGCGCTGATTGCGGAACTTGCGCCGATGCCTGCCCGGCTTCTGCCATTTCCCAGGAATAAGTTTTTTCTTTGGAAAAAACAGCAGCTTCCTCCAAAGAAAGCTGCTTTTTTTTCATTAAATGAGGAATAGGTGATCAATGGATCTTGCTTTAATCGGCCTTGGCCTTGCTCTCTTTCTTTCATCGCTGCTGATTCCTGCCTATAGAACTGCAAGGAACCTGCTCAGCAGCTTGGCCTGTGGCTTTGCCTGTGCATACTTGGTGCAGGGAGGCTCTGTTGAGCCAAGCCTGCAGTATCTGGTCTGCCTTGGATCGGCCTTGGCTGCCTTTATATTGTCTTTCATCATATCCAGGTCCAAGACTGGACGCATAGCCGTCTTCTATGTGCTGCTCTTCACTGAGATAGGCCTTGTCCTGGTTCATTACCTTGGATTTTCCTGGATAATCATAGCCTCCTGTGCACTGGCCTCTGTCCTGTGCCTTGTGCTTGCAAAGGGCTTCTATCCCATCGCCCTGGCCCTGGAAGCCTCCTTGGCTTCCTGTCTTCTCATGGCCATAGGCATTTCGAATATCCTTGATCTGCCTCTGATTCTTGAGGCAGGCATTGGGTGCCTGTTCTTCCTGATATTCTTCCTCCTTCATATAATAAGGCTCTCGCCAGGGAAGAGAAGATGACACAAGCCCAGGCCCTATTCAAGAATCTCGGGACCTTGACGGTAAGCCAGCTTACCGACTTGATCAAGACCTTGCTTGAAGGCTGCTTTGAGACAGTGGCTCTTGACGGCGAGATCTCTGGCTTCAAGACAAGCGGGCCTGGTCACTGGTACTTCACGCTCAAGGATGACAAGTCAGCCATAGGCGCCATGGTATGGGCATCTACGGCAGCGCGCCTTGACTATGTTCCCAAGAATGGAGACAAGGTCCATGTCACAGGCCGCCTCAGCGTCTATGAGCCCAGAGGCACCTACAGCCTTGTCTGCTCGTCCATAATGCCCATGGGGCTTGGCGACATACTTGCCCAGCTTGAGATGCGCAAGAAAGCCTATGAGGCAGAAGGCCTTTTCGATGCTTCCCATAAGAAGCCCATTCCATCACATCCAGCCAAGGTCGCTGTTATAACCGCCCTGAGCGGGGCCGCCCTGCAGGACATACTCCAGGTGCTGGAGAGAAGGGCCAGCAACGTGGATGTGATAATCCTTCCATCAGCTGTCCAGGGGCAGGATGCCGAGGCCCAGCTTGCCCAGCGAATAAGGCAGGCCAATGAGTTCTTGATCGCTGATGTGATCATCCTTGGCAGGGGAGGAGGGGCTGTAGAGGATCTTCTGCCTTTCTCTGCTGACCAGGTCGTCAGGGCCGTATATGAATCTGAGATACCTATCATAAGCGCGGTGGGCCATGAGGTCGACTGGGCGTTATGCGATTTTGCCAGCGACCTCAGGGCGCCGACCCCGTCAGCGGCTGCTGAGCTGGTAAGCGCAAGCTCCGGCGATGACCTTCTTGCTCTTTCAAAAGCAAAGGCGAACCTTGTCTCTGCAATGCAGGCAAGGCTTGCCAGGGGCCGGATGGATCTGGATGCTGTGCGCATAAGGCCCTATGGCCGCAGGCTAGAGAGCCAGCTGGACGGGCAGATGATGATGCTAAGCGCAAAGGGAGAGGCCATAAGTGCAAGCCTGCTGGCTATAGCCAGGTCCAGGGAGGCCGATCTAAGGCTGCAAGCTCACAGGCTCGCCGACCTTTCCCCGCTTGCGGTGCTTAACAGGGGCTTTGCCATAGTCGAGAGCCAAGGAAGAACCATAAGAAGCTCCAAGGAGGCTCCAAGGGGAGCCAGGTTGGACATCAGGACCCGGGATGGCTCCTTCAGGGCCATATCGGAAGGAGAAAGCGATGAAGTTTGAAGACAGCCTAAAGAGGCTTGAGGAGATCACAGCGAGCCTCGAGAACCCAGAGACAGACCTTGAGAAGGCAGTGGAGCTTTATGAAGAGGGCATGAAGCTGGAGAAGCAGGCCTCCGATGAGCTAGGCAAGCTCCAAAGGCGCATACAGGTAGTCACCAGCTCTCCCTCAGATGAGAGCGGAAGCCTTCAGATTGAGGATTACGATGTGAAATAGGGTTGCCTAGGCCCTAGACTCATTGTAGGATGAATACATGCAGGAGACAAGCATACCAATCAACTCAGTCAGTTCCCCCTCAGTCATTCTTGAGCTGACCTTTCGGCTCAAGATCAGGGATGTCATGACCAGAAATCCAGTATGCGCTGGACCGGAGGACAGCCTTAGGCAGATTCAGCATCTGATGAAGGAGAATGCCATAACCGGTGTGCCTATAGTGCAGAACAAGCATCTTCTGGGCATCATCAGCATGGATGACATCGTCAGCGCCCTGGATTATGGATATATCAATGATACAGCAGAGCAGAGGATGACCACAAACCTCATAGTCCTTGAGGAGGATATGCCGGTCAGCTTCGCCATTTCCTACTTTGAGCGCTTCCGCTTCCACCGCTTCCCGGTTCTCAATGCAGACAAGGCCTTGGTGGGCATAGTGACCAACCGAGACATAACAACCCATCTGCTTTTTGAGGTCAACAAGGAGATCGAGCAGCTGGAGAGGGCTGCCGGAAGGGCAGCGACGGCAAGCGCAGTCCCCAATCAGGTCCAGAGCTTCACGGTCAAGAAGCATGACATGGCCAAGGCTGGCTATGCCTCGACGCAGGTCAAGCTCCTTCTCAAGAAGGCAGGCGTAAGCCCTCAAACAATCAGAAAGGCCGCCGTAGCCGCCTATGAGCTTGAGATGAACATCGTCGTCCATAGCGATGGAGGAGAGCTTATATGCGACTTCTCCCCAGACAAGCTGGTGATCACCAGCCGCGACAGCGGACCTGGAATTGCGGATGTGAACCTTGCCATGCAGAAAGGCTGGTCCACAGCCGATGAATGGACACGCTCCCTTGGCTTTGGAGCAGGAATGGGGCTTCCCAATGTAAAAAACGTAAGCGATGACTTTTCAATATCCTCAAGCCCGGAGGGCACAATAGTGATCTCCACCATCTTGCTTGAGGGACAAGGAGGACAGGGATGAAGGCTAGCGCCATAAAGGACCTTGGCTATGAGGTGCAGTGCGAGGCTGCAGATTCTGAGATAACAGGAGCTTACACAGGAGACCTGCTCAGCGATGTAATGGGCAATGCTCCCAGCGACAGCGTCCTGATCACCATACAGGCCCACAAGAACACAGTGGCCGTTGCCACCTTGGCTGGCATAAAGGCCCTTATAATCTGCAACGACAGAAATGTGCCTGATGACATGGCCGAGGCTGCCAAGGCCGAGGACCTGTGGATATTCACCACAGCAGACTCCCAGTTTGACGCCAGCGTGAAGATAGGTCATCTCCTGGGTCTCTGATGCTGCTGAAGCTGGATCTCCATAACCATAGCTGCCTTTCCCCCTGCGCCCAGAATGAGCTCACTCCGGGAACATTGGCTGTGACTGCCATGGAGATGGGAATCGACTTCCTGGCTCTCACAGACCACAACTGCGCCCGCAATCTTCCTGCCTTCAAGGAGGTCTGCGAGATCTGCGGCTTGGTGGGCATCTATGGAATAGAGGTCAACACCATAGAGGAAGTCCATGTGCTCAGCCTCTTTGAGAGACTGGAGGATGCCATGGAGTTTGGGCTGTTTGTTGAAGCACTGCTTCCTCCAATAAAGAACGACCCACGGCTTTTTGGAGACCAGCTCATAGTCGACGAGGCTGACAGCATCCTGGCAACCTTCGACAAGAACATACTTTCAAGCTGCGGAATAAGCTTCTCTGACCTTGTGGAGGAGACCCTCTCTCGAGATGGGCTATGCATACCGGCCCATGTTGACAGGCCGGCCTTCAGCGTCTTCTCAAGCCTTGGATTTCTTCCCGATGAGCCCTACAGCGCTGTTGAGGTCACAGAATTTCCAACCCGTCTTGAGCTTGGACATAACGCTGTAATTACAGGCTCTGATGCCCATTTCATCAAGGACATAGGAAAAAGGGCATTTGCCTTGCAATGCCCTTCCAGGGATTTTGAAGGCCTCAAGAGAGGCCTTCTGGATCTTAGGCCATGATTGCTCTTACCTTGTGAACCTTTCCGTCGGCCTGGCTAGGGATGAGGTTGCCAGGCAGCCTAGTGCCGTCGAGGTAGAGCTCGCTGACGCCGCTTTCGCGACCATTGTTGATGACCTCTATCTCATAGACAGCTGACCTGAAAGTCCTGTGGACCGTGAAGCCCTTCCAGCTTGAGGGAATGCAGGGCTCTATGCGAAGCCCATCGAACTCCGGCTTGATGCCCAGTATGGCCTGGGTGGCTGAGACAAGGGTCCAGCTCGCCGTTCCGGTGAGCCAGGAGTTCTTTGCCTCTCCCTGACGCGGGGAGTGCTTGGAAGCTATCATCTGGGAATAGACATAGGGCTCTGTGCGATGAAGGTCGCTGATGTCCTGAAGGTATGCAGGGCAAATCTTCTTATAGGTCTCCCAGGCTCTTTCTCCATGACCCAGGGCAGTCTCTGCTATGGTTATCCATGGGTTGTTATGGCAGAAGATGCCTCCATTCTCCTTCACCGAGGGCGGGTATGAGGAAACCTCTCCAAGGTTGAGATGATATTCCTTGTAGGGAGGATCCAGAAGACTGATTCCATATGGAGTATCAAGCCTGCTCTTGACGCTTTCAAGAGCCTTCTGGGCATAGCCATTGTCCTTGCCTATGCCGGCCATGACGCAGAATCCTTGGCTCTCGATATAGATCTGGCCATCCTCATTCTCATGGCTTCCCACCTTCTCTGAGTAGGCGTCATAGGCCCTGAGGAACCACTCTCCATCCCAGCCGTCCCTAAGGATGGCAGCTTCCATATTCTTGTAGGCTGCCTGGGCCTTCTGTGCAAGCTCCTTCTCTCCCAAGCGCTTGCATATCTCAATGTAGCTTGGGGCAACATAGCAGAACATGCCTGCTATCATGAGGCTCTCAGCCTTGCGGGTGTCGTTGTTCTCGGTGGTCTGGAAGCTTTCATCCGGGGTGCTTGAGAAGCAGTTGAGATTCAGGCAGTCGTTCCAGTCAGCCCTTCCAATGAGGGGCAGTCCGTGTGGGCCAAGGTTGCTTGTCACATGCTCAAAGCTGCGAACCAGATGGGCAAACAGGCTCTTGGCCTTGGAGGGGTCGCAGTCAAATGGAGTCTGCTCGCTGAGTATTGTCCAGTCTCCAGTCTCCTTGAGGTAGGCAACAGTGGCAAAGATGAGCCACAGAGGGTCGTCGTTGAAGCCCGATCCTATGTCGTTGTTTCCCTTCTTTGTAAGAGGCTGGTACTGATGGTAGGCAGATCCATCCTCGAACTGGGTGGCTGCTATGTCCAGTATCCTCTCTCGGGCAAGAGAGGGGATGATGTGCACAAAGCCCATCAGGTCCTGGGCAGAATCCCTGAAGCCCATTCCTCTTCCTATGCCGGACTCAAAGAAGCTGGCGCTTCTGCTGAAGTTGTAGGTCACCATGCACTGGTACTGGTTCCAGATGTTGACCATGGTGTCAAGCCCGCTTTCTGGGGTCTTGGCGCTGAAGTGCGACAGCTTCTCGCTGAAGAAAGCATCCAGCCTTCCCAGCTCCCTGTCAAACTTCTCGTCTGTGTCCAGAGCCTCGAAGAGCCTGTAGGCAGGGGCCTTGTTGATGACCGATGGGGCTATGAACTTCTCCTCGTCCTTGTTCTGGCAGTAGCCAAGGATGAAGATGAGGGAGGCTTTCTCGCCGGGCTTGAGAACCAGGTCGACCTGATGGGCGGCTATTGGGTTCCAGCCGGAGGCAATCGATCCTGACAGCTTGCCTGACAAGGGGCCCTGGGCTTCTGCAAAGCCGTTGTAGGGGCCCAGAAAGGCATCACGGTCTGTGTCAAAGCCATCGATAGGGCGGTTTACATAGTAGACGCTGTATCCGTTTCTTCTCTCTCGGTACTCTGTCTTGTGGTAAAGGGCCGAGCCTTCGACCTCGACCTCTCCTGTTGAGTAGCCTCTTTGGAAGTTGGTCATGTCCCCTAGCGCGTTGTAAAGGCACCACTCCACGAAGCTGAATACCTGGACCTTGCGAGTGGCTGAGGAGGTGTTGGTTATCACAAGCCTTGTGGCCTCGGCATCAAGGCCTCTTGGAACGAAGGCTGTCTGCTGGACCTCTATGCCGTCCCGCTTGGCAAGGAACTTGGCGTAGCCCATGCCAAACCGGCATTCCCACTTGTCAAAGGAGCCCTTGAGGGGGAGCCATGAGGGGTTGAATATGTCGCTTTCGGTCTTGATGTAGAAATAGCGTCCGCCTGTATCCTCTGGAACGTTGTTGTAGCGGCCCCTTGTCAGGCGCAGCAGCTTTGCATCCTTGTAGAAGCTGTAGCCGCCGCCATGATCGGAGTAGAGGCTGAAGAAATCCTCGGTTCCAAGGTAGTTTATCCAGGGCCATGGGGTGTCCGGCCTCTGAATCACGTATTCCCGCTTGTCATTGTCAAAAAAGCCATATCTCACTTTTTACGCTCTCCTATCATATTATTGAACTTCGCTTGCGCTCTTCTTGTCCTGGATGAATGACCTGTGCTTGATCCACTTGCCCTGCCTGTAGAATAAGTACCTGCTTATTGTCTCTGCGCTGTCTCCAAGAAGGAAGGCTAGCCAGATCATGTTCAAGGGGGCTTTCAGGGCAAAGGCAAGAAGGATGAATGGAAGCTGAACGGCATACTGGGCTATCACTGCGCTTAAAAGCACCGGGCGCAGCAGTCCGCTGCCGGAGAAGGCTGAGTACAGGCCGCAGGAAAGCGACGAGGCCATAAGGCAGAAGCCAAGAACCCGAATCAGGGTCATTGACTGGGAGTCCGGTGTGGTGCTGACAAAGACCTTCAGAATGAGATCAGGGAACACCAGCAGGAAGACTGCAAACACAGAGCACAGCAGAAAGCTGTAGATGGTGGTGCGCTTGACGGCCTTCACAGCCCTGTCCTCAAGGTCGGCACCTAGGCAATGGCCGATTATGATACCAGATCCTGTTCCCAGCCCAACCTGGGGCATGAGGCTGAAGTTGTAGATTCTCAGCCCAACGCCCAAGGTGGCTATGGCTCCTGTGCCATAGATGCCGATTATCTTGGTGATCGTGACTCCGAATATGTTTCTGAGAAGCATATTGAGCCCGCTAGGCGCGCCAATCATGAAGAGCTGCCTGTCAATTCTCCAGTCAAGGCGGAAAAGCATCCTTGGCCTTATCCTGATAGGGGCCTTGCCTGCAAGAAGAAGGATGAAGCCTACAATAAAGCTCAGTGCAATGGAGCCAACGGTTGCAATGGCGGCTCCATACATGCCCAGCCCCATGCCCTTGATGGCAGTGCCTGGAATGACGTCGAACATCAGAAGAGGGTCTCCGATGATGTTGGCCACGGCGCTGATCAGCAAAAGCCTCATAGGGGTCTTGGCATCTCCAGTGCATCTGAAGATGGTGTTGACGCTGTAGGAGGAAAAGAAAATCGGTATGAACAAGGCCCTAACTATTCCATACTCATAGCAGAGCCTCTGGACCTCAGGATCTGGGGTGAAGAAGGCAATAAGCGGCTTAAGGAATATGACAAGCAGGACTGTGGCGATTGAGGCCATTATGAACTTGAACAGAAGCGTCTGTTCAGCGGCAAGCTGGGTGCTTTTAAGGTCGCCGGCTCCATGGTACTGGCTTATCAGTGCCACAGAGGAGTTTCCAATGATCTCGTTGAATATCTCCACAACCCAGAATATGGTTGAAAAAAGCGTTACTGCAGCGACAGCCGACTGGCTGATGCGGCCTATCCAGAGCATGTCCACGATATCGTAGAGAGCCTGGAACATGAAGCCCATCATGGTAGGAAGGGAAAGACGGAAGATCTGTCTGTCCAGTGGGCTTGTGAGTATCTGGTCCTGTGATGAATCCATAGGCAGATGGTAACACAACGGTAGTCAAAAAAACAAGCTGATGATATATTCTATAAACATATGCGCAAGGCTATTTTGATCATTTTTTCAGCTCTTCTTCTTCTCACCAGCTGCGCCACCTCGCGCTTCACTGATGAAGAGGCAAGAACTGTCCTGGTCCAGACATTCTCAAGCGTGGTTGAGTCAACCTACGCCAACATCAAGGACGACAGCCTTCCCAGCCAGGTCCTGCTTCCCATCAGCCTGGAGAGCCTTGTGGAAACCAGGTCCTCGATTCCAGGGCTCTCCAGCAGGCTTGCTGACTATGAAGCCTATGCCTCATCCATCATACCAATCGCATTTTCCGATCTTTCTGCGAAGATCCTGAGCCTTGCCGATGGCCTGGACCTATCCAGCCCTAGAGCCCTTGTGCTCTCATCCTCCTCATCGATGACGGAGCTGTTCAAGAAGACCTATTATGAGGACCTTCTCGAATGGGCAGGCGAGAACCTCAGGAGCCTTGGCCTTGAGAGCGCCTTCACTCCAGCTCTTGAGATCTACAACAACTACATAACGCTGAAGGCGGCAGCCTACTCAAGCTCTGCAGCGAAGATCGAGGTCGACATATGCCGAGACCTTGCCGATTCGTTTCTCCAGCTGTGTTTCTCTGAGCTGGCCAGCGAGGAGACCTTTGTCCGCACCACGCCGGCTGTGACCAACGATGCAGTGATGAGGAAGGTTTTCTCGCTCAAGCTAAGTTGAGATTGTCGCTGATTTGATTTATCATGCTGCTATGGAAGAAGACTTATTCGATCTAAGCGTCAAGCAAAGCCTTGAAAGCCAGCCTCTGGCTTATAGAATGAGGCCTAGGACCCTGGATGAATACATCGGCCAGGAGCACATCGTCGGGCCTGGCAGGCTTCTCAGGAGGGCCATCCAGGCCGACCAATTGAGCTCGGTCATCTTCTATGGCCCGCCGGGAACGGGCAAGACCACCTTGGCCAGGGTCATAGCAAACACCACCAAGAGCCATTTTTCCACCATCAACGCAGTTCTTGCCGGGGTCAAGGAGATCCGCTACGAGATCGACAGCGCCCAGGACAGGCTCAAGCACTTTGGCAAGAGGACCATACTCTTTGTCGACGAGGTGCATCGCTGGAACAAGAGCCAGCAGGATGCCCTTCTGCCCTGGGTTGAGAACGGCACCTTCATACTCATCGGAGCCACTACAGAGAACCCTTATTTCGAGGTCAATGCAGCCCTAGTGTCCAGATCCCGCATCTTCCAGCTCAAGAGCCTGACCAGCGAGGACCTGACAAGGGTCGCCATGCAGGCTCTCAAGGACCCGGAAAGAGGCTATGGCAAGCTTGAGGTAAGCTTTGAGGAAGGAGCTCTGGAGCACCTTGTCGATGTGGCAAACGGGGATGCCAGGTCTCTTCTCAACGCCTTGGAGCTTGCTGTGGAGACAGGGGAGCGCAAGGCCAACAAGGTATTCATCTCCAAGACTGCAGCCGAGGAAAGCATACAGCGCAAGGTCGTTCTCTATGACAAGGAAGGCGACTACCACTTTGATGTGATCAGCGCCTTCATAAAGTCCATCAGGGGAAGCGACCCAGATGCCGCCCTCTACTGGCTATGCAAGATGGTAGTAGCAGGGGAGGACCCGAAGTTCATCTTCAGGCGCATGATGATAAGCGCCTGCGAGGATATCGGCATGGCCGATCCCAATGCCATAGTGGTCGTCAACGCCGATGCCCAGGCCTTTGCCCAGATAGGCCTTCCGGAAGGCCGCTTCCACCTCACCCATGCAGCCCTCTACCTCTCCACAGCACCCAAGAGCAACAGCGCCCTGTGCTTCTTCGACATAATAGACAACATCCAGAAGGAAAGCACAGAAGTGCCCAACCATCTCAGGGATGCAAGCAGGGACCAGAAGGGCTTTGGCCACGGGGAGGGCTATCTCTATCCTCATGCCTACCGCGACCATTGGGTTGCCCAGCAGTATCTGCCTGACACTCTTCAGGGCCGTGTGTTCTATAAGCCTGGCAGGATAGGCTATGAGGCAGGCATCGCTGATGCTGTTGAAAGAAGAAGAGAGGTTCAGCTGGAAGCCGGCTATGGATCGGCCACAGCAGAGAACCTGACCTTCAGTCCTGGAGACAGGGAGCGAAGCGCCTGGGTGACAAGAGCCCAGGGCCAGGCCAGCCAGATGCTTGAGGACATGAGAAAGAGCCTTTACGACTCGGTCAAGATAATCCGAAGCGACAGGGTCCTTGTCTACAACCCAGGCAACGGATACCTGTTCTGGGAAGCCTATAGAAGGACTCCTGAAGGCTATGCCTGCGCTGTAGTGCAGAGCAAGCAGCAATACGACTACATCCTCAAGTACTGCGAGAGTCTTGAGGATGTGCAGAAGTTCGGCCTCTACATGAGCCTTGAGGAGATTCCCAAGGACCTTGAGTTTGAGGTCACCATCTCAAGCAGCCCTTGCTCTAGCCCACTGGAGGATCATGCCATCCTGGACAGCCTAACTTGCTCAAGAAGCTTTGCCATCGCCCAGGTTATCCCCAATCTGTCCTCTAGGCTTTCGGACTTCATCGAGGATTCCTCTCTCAAGGCTCTTCTGCTTGAGGCCGAATCATCAATCTACCAGGCCCCAAGGCTGAATTGGACCGTTGATGACCTAATAGGCTTTATAAAGCCTAGGACCGAGCACCGAATCCAGGAGTATGTTACAATGCGCCAGGCCACTAAAGCTGACCTTGCACGGTGGCTGGAGAAGTCCTATCTGCCAGCATGTCCCGCCTTGGAGCAGAGAAGGGAAGACCTTGTCAGAGCCCTAGTCGGACCTGCTCTGAAGTGGAAGACCAAGGTGGCTTTCATATGGTCAGTCTGATGCTTGCCAGGCTTTCCAGGCTTAGCAATTTTTCAAGTATTTCGTCCAAACCTGTTGACAATTTTCTTATGTTGGGGCATATTACAACACGTTGAAACGCACTGGAATATCTAGGGCTTCACACATGGTGGGAATAGCTCAATGGTAGAGTCCCAGATTGTGGATCTGGTTGTTGCGGGTTCGAGCCCCGTTTCCTACCCTTCGGGATTCGCGCTCGTAGCTCAGTTGGATAGAGCAACGGCCTTCGAAGCCGTGTGTCGAAGGTTCGACTCCTTCCGGGCGCAGTGCGATGAGACAGGTTTTTTTCCGGGCCGCTAGCTCAGCTGGTAGAGCAGCAGACTCTTAATCTGCGGGTCAAAGGTTCGATCCCTTTGCGGCTCATATGAAGGTTGTAAACGGGCTTTCATGCACTGCGAGAGTGGTGTAATTGGTAGCCACGCTAGACTTAGGATCTAGTGCCTTGCGGCGTAGGGGTTCGAGTCCCCTTTCTCGCAAAACAATCTCTACTGCGGGAATAGCTCAGTGGTAGAGCTCCACCTTGCCAAGGTGGATGTCGCGGGTCCGAGTCCCGTTTCCCGCTCTAAAGCAAGTGCTTCTTTGATAAGAGGTTACTTGCTTTTTTTATGGCTCTTGCACGAAAATGGTGGAATGGGCCTGAAGAGCAATATCCGCAAACATAGTGAATTCTCCAAAAGTGTAGCTTAAACAGAAGGGACGCATCCTGCCATGCTGAATTCAC
>JAQVSP010000184.1 GCA_028700425.1 Sphaerochaetaceae bacterium
CCTTGAGATCACATCGGCTCCATCGATGGCCTGTGCATTCATTTCAGCTTCGAATCCGAGTATCTTCGCCGTTCCCAGGTCCACCATCATCATCACCACTGTCGTGGTTCCGATGTCCACGGCAAAACCGTGCTGCCCCGTCTTCGTCCTGTCAGGATTGAGGTTCATGCTCTGCTCGAACTCGGTGCAGATCTTCTGCTCTCCGGAATCCGGCACTTCGGCTTCGATGCTTCCTGTGAACTTGGTCTGGCATGCCAGCACATAGTCTTTTCCATTGAGGCGAACTTTGCATTTGCCGCATCTTCCTCTTCCGCCGCAGACGGCCGATGGGAATTCGATTCCCTTGTCCTTCAGCGCCTGGAGTATTGTAGTTTCCTTGTCAGAATCAAGCTTTATCTTCATGCTTTCATTATCTCTTAATCCCTGTGCTGGGTCAAATGTTTTAGATTGCAATGTCACTGCTGCAAATCTCATGTCGCGATACAATTGTATCATAATTATTCGTATAACTTGTATTTGATGAGTCTTTTTGTTTCGTAAAACTTGTAAATTGAAGCATCAGGGATTGGCACGTCTTGCACGTGTGGTACGTCTGGCAAATGCTGTCCAGAAGTTGCAGATCATTTAGATGGCAATTTTATGATGTACCGATAAAATGAAAATGAAAGAATCATTTACGGGTCCAAGGGAAAAAATCATATCCGGACTACGCCATAGTTACTGTTCACACCTCTGCCAAAAAAATAGGAATTCAAATCATTTTTTGATTTGATTGTGAATCCTAGGCCGTTTTCAGGCCGTCAAGGCCGTTTAGGTCGTCTAGGTCGTCGAGAAAAATACATGGGTGTGAACAGTAACAAGCATTAGGGATTGGCCAATAAAAACCGTTGGACAATGATGGAATATCAACTATAATTCAAGTCATGAGAGTTTATTCCTACATCCGCCTTACCGGCAGCGACAATGATGCCAGATTCTATCAGGATCAGGTGGCTGCTTTCGCTTCCGAGAACAAGCTTGGAAAGGTTCAGTTCGTAGTGGAGCAAACCAGTCTTGTGAAGGACTGGGAGAAGACGCAGCTTGGCATCCTTGCAAACGAGGCTTCAAAAGACGACCTTGTGATCGTGCCGACTCTGATGATGCTGTCCCGTTCGCTGATTCAGGTCTGTGAGATCATGCGTTTCCTTCATCGCAAGGAAGTGTGGATTGCGGCGATTGACCAGAAGCTCACCATAACCGGTGAAAAGAGCGAGTTCAACTCGGGGATCATCACATGCCTGGGGTTTGTTTCAGAGTATGAACGCAAGCTTGTCTCCATCAGGATGAAGGAGACCCTCGACCGGCAGAAGAGCCTGGGGATGAAAGTCGGGCGCCCTGTTGGAAGCGGGAAGAGCGCTCTTGATCCTCACAGGGAGGAGATTCTCAAGGCTCGCAATGATGGTGTATCCGGGGTGATGATTGCCAGAATGTACAAGACAACGCCTCAGAACATCTCCAAATGGCTGAAGAAGCAGGATGCAAAGCAGGCTATCGAATGCCAGATGTACTGTGTTAGCGATGATGAAACAGGAAATGCTGCTCCGAGGCAGGAGAATCTAGGCAGTGCAGAAGACATGGTCTCTGCTCTGGTAGGATTTGCATGCGAAACAGCAGGGCGCAACTATACCGACCGGGATGTGATGCTTATTTCCAATTCGGATCAAGGTTCATACATCTTCATCTCGGATTCTGAGCTTCGCACAGGTTTCATTCTAAGCTGGCCGATGGAATCCGATGCGCTGGTTATGAGGCAGATGCACGCTCTTGGAATAACATCGCTTGAATAAATGGATTGGAGTGGAATTATATGGACAAGGTTTTGATACAGAGTAATAGAAAGCCTCTTTCTGACGAGCAGAAGAACGAATTGAACCAGGCTTTTGCCAATGAGCCCGATGTATCAGACATTCCGGAGGTTTCATCGGCAGAAGGATTTCATCTGCTTCATCTATTGGTGTCTTTCCCTGATGATAAAAGCAAGTAGTAATTTTCAAATTATTGATTTATACTTCAGAATCTGTGGAAAAGTAATAAAACTTTTGTCGGAGTGTTAGAGTTATGAAGAAACCCCTTTTTGTTATTTCGCTTTTGTTGGTTGTGTTGCTTTTATTTGTTAGTTGTGCAACTGCTTTTGATAGTTCTCTTCTCCAGCCGACTGGACAAAGAATTGACCCTTTATTGCCCAATCTGGAAATATCCAATTCTTCTGTAGAAACCACTGTTGTTGATTCAACGAGGAGCATTGGAACAAACAGCTATATGTATACAATATGGCAAAGAGAGCTTGAAAACAACATTTGTGATTCTTATGGAGAAAAGCAGGGAAGAATCGAGATGACAATTGCAAATGCAACTGCTTCAACGGGTGGAGAATGGCTTCAGACAGGTCTTATAGCTGCTGGTGGACTTAGTACTGTTATGGGAATTACATTTTACAGTCATGGAGATGACTATGCAAATAAAGGAGACCTTTCTGCACCTCTATGCTTATCATTCGGAATAGCGGGACTTGCTTTGTCTGCAATAATACCTGTAAAAACTTATGTCGATCTTGATGTTGAAGTTCGGATTTATAATGGTAACGATAATCAGGTTTGGAAAAAGCAATACGTTTTATCAAAAGAATTCAAGGATAATTACTATACCCACCCATTTGATTCTGATGTCCAAAGCCTTGCTAATGACCAAACAAACAAAATGATTGAATGTTTTAAAATGGTCATTGAGAATATAAAAAGCGATCTTCAGAATGACTGCAAGTTGATAACAAGCAGGCTGGAAGCGAATCTGTGAGCATTCCGGAGCTATTGTTTTCAAACATTGTTGTACTGATTTGAAGATTGGTAATAACTTTGCTTTTTTTCATTTGGCTTTTGGGGATGGTTTCCCTAATTTACTTGTCAGTGATATGGCAGAAACTTATTGCTGCAGAGTTTTCAGAATAACTGGTATTTGTTTGATTTAACTGCAAGCAGTGAAAGCAGATGGAAATAGTTTCAGAAATGACGTTTAAAGGCTTTATCAAAAAGTTTCCATGTGGTATAGTCCCACTTGCACCTTTGAATGTGCAGTAGAATTCATTCG
>JAQVSP010000050.1 GCA_028700425.1 Sphaerochaetaceae bacterium
CCTGGTACTCGGAGCTTGACTCCTGGACCAGGTACTTCATTCCTATGGGAAGAGTCCTGTACTTATCCTTGTTTGTTATGATCAGCGGCCAGGTATAGCTCTTCCAGTGCCCAAGGAAGGCAAAGAGAGCAGCTGTGGAAATGGATGCCTTGGCGTTGGGAAGCACCACGTTCCACAGTATCCTGTAGTAGCCGCAGCCATCCAGCTTGGCGCTGTCGCATAGATCCTTTGGAATCGATGTGAAGAAGCTGACCAGAAGGAAGATGGTGAAAGCAGAGAACACCTGAGGCAGGATGATTCCTGCGTAGGTATCCACTCCCTTGAGCTTGCTGACTATCAGATAGAGCGGAACCAGGGTCACGACCATAGGGACGAACATGGTGGACCTTATCAAGGTCACCAGCTTGCGTCGTCCGGGGAAGTCGAGGAACACAATGGCATAGGCTCCGCATATGGACAGGGCCAGCTGCAGCAGAGTCTGCATCAGCGACGTATATATGCTGTTCAGATAATACCTGCCGAAGGGTATCATGTCGAAGACCTTGGCGTAGTTGTCCAGCTTCCATGAGGAAGGTATCCACTTAGGCGGATAGGTATAGACATCAGCTACTGTCTTGAAGGATGAGAGAATCATCCAGGCAAATGGGAAGATCATGGCAAGCGAGCCGATCATGAGAATTATGAAGGCCGCCCAGTTGATCTTTTTAAGGGACTTGATCTTTTTCATGCCAGCCTCCTAGTCGTAATCCACGGTCTTGCTTGCGTTCATTCTTGCCTGAATCTGGGTAAGGATGAAGATGATGATGAACAGGCAGATGGCAGCTGCACATCCGCGGCCCATCTTGCCCCTTGTGAAGGCTTGCTCATAGATGTAGTTGACAGCCAGGGCTGTGGAGTACAGCGGGCCTCCCTTTGGCGTCATGACATTTATCTCGGCAAAGACCTTGAAGGTGTTGATGATGCCTATCATTACCACAAAGTTCATAATCGGGCGAAGAAGAGGCAGCTTGATATGTATCAGGGATTGCCAGCTTGTCGCCCCGTCAACCTTGGCGGCTTCCAGATAGGAATCTGGTATGTTCTGCAGCCCAGTCAGAAAAAGCATCACATTGTATCCCACGCCCTTCCAGATAGAGAAAAGCAATATAGATGCCAGCGAGGTCTTCTCGCTGTAGAGCCATTGCAGGCTTGGAAGCCCAAGGAAGTTGAGAATCTGGTTGAAAGGTCCGACGCCTGGATCGAAGAACCATATCCAGATCAGCGATGAAGCAACCATCGGCACCACGACCGGAGCGAAGAAGCTGCTTCTAAGGTACTTGCGCAGGGGCAGCCTGGTATCAAGCATCAAGGCTATGACCAAGGCAAGCAGGGTGTCAAACACAAGCTTCAGGCCTGCAAAGCAGACTGTATTTCTAAGGGACTTCCAGAAAAGCTCATCTTCGATGAGGTACTTGAAGTTGGATAGTCCGACCCAGCTGCCCTTGCCTGTGTTCATGTTGAAGCTGGTGAAGCTATAGCCCACGACCTGCAAGACAGGAATTATGAAAAGCATCACCACCGCGATCAAGACCGGCACCAGAAACACTACAGCTGCACTGAGCTGCTGCGTTTCATAGATCCTGCCAAGGATGATCTTCCTATTGATGTTATCAGGCTTCCTCATTTTCAGCCTCCAATGCTCTTATTGCCCCTGCAGCGCAGCGCAGCCTCACAAGCTGCGAGGTTCTTGCGAAGGGATTGCCGTCTATAATCAGCTGGGCCTTGTCAGCCAGGCCCTCCAGGACAAGCTCGTCCCCGCTCTCAAAACAGACTGTTGAGCTGCTTACAATGCCCTTATAGCCCCAGTTCTCCTGCCTGCTGTCCACAAGGATCCTGTCAGCCATGGCAAAGGCTGCCGGATGGGCCTTGCCAGCTGCGTTGATCAAGCCGCCGAATATGGCTCTGCCAGACAGGCTTTGGCCATTCAGGGTAGAGGCGCAAGCCTGCTTGAATCGCCTTGGATTGTCTATGTCCAGTTTTCTTCCATTCAGCTTCAAGGTGAAGCTGTCGGTGAAAATATCCTCGGAAGGCTCCTGGACAACGAGCTTGTCTTGCTGTGCAAGAGCTCTTGCACTGAAGTTCACGACCTTGTCATCCAAGGTGCCTAGGAAGGTATCCCCGATAATCAGGTCATTAAAGCCATAGCCTACGACCTTGTCGCCATCGCAAACCTCTATGGCATCCAGGCTCACAGGCTTTAGCAGCTCTATGGACTGAGATCCAAAGGACCTGGCTATCGGGCCTACGTTTGCCGTGCCGGCTGCAATGCCAAGCATCAAGGTTCTCTTGTCCTTGAGCTTGATGAGAGCAGAGGCAGCATAGCTGGCCAGCCCATCGCCGCCTATGGTCACAAGAACGTCGATATTGTGGTCAAGCAAGGCCTGGACCGCAGCTTCAATGGCTCTCTTGTACTCAAGGCCCTCAACGCTGATCGACTCGGCCTTGGGGAAGAGAGAGCCTCCGAACTCCTTCACGCACACAACCTCATCCAGGCCGCCAAGGATGCTGGCGCTTGCTGGAAGAGAGGTAAGGCTTGGCTTTGTGAGTACTCCTGCTTTCATCAGAATCGACTTCCCAGCAGGATCTTGAAAGCTCCTGCATCCTTAAGCAGCTCAAAAGCCTTCTGCCCATCCTTGAGATTGAGCTTATGGGTTATGAGCTTGCGATAACGCGCCTCATCGGCCTTGATTGTCTCAAAGGCCTTGCCAAAATGCTCAAGGCCAAAGCCTGAGCAGCCCTTGATGCTGATCTCAGAATAGTGGACAGCACCTGCATCTATGATCAGGCTCTCCCCCTTGGGCAGTCCGCTGAACACCAGAAGGCAGCCGCCCTTCCTGACCAATGGAAGATAATCGCTTACCAAGGAGGCCTTGTTGACTGCAATTACGACGCTGTCATAATCGCCAGGCTTGACGTCGGCTTGCTTGACTACGTCTATGCCCCAGCCTGACAGGATACTGGAGCGGACTTCGGATGGCTCGACAATCGAGACATCTATGCCCATCTGGCCATAGTAAAGGGCAAACAGGGCGCCCATCGGGCCGCCTCCGACAACCAGGACCTTGCTGTAGCCCGGCTTTGCCTCAAGGCGCTGTATGCCATTTATGACGCAGGCCAGAGGCTCTGTGAGGGCATATACATCATAGTCGGCTGCATTGACCTTATGACCAAGGGCGAATATGCCCTTTTCATAGCCATCAGGGATTCCCACATGCTCGGTGAATGAGCCACTGGACACATAGGCCTTGTCATTGCACAGGTCCCCATGGCCATTGAGGCACCAGGAGCACCTGCCGCACTCAAAGTAGGGAGCCACCACAACCCAGGAGCCCACAGGGAAGGCATAGCCTTCGGGAGCCTTAGAGATCTGGCCATAGAACTCATGGCCAAGAACGCATGGGGGAGTGAAGAACCTATGGCCCTTGTAGACAGTCTTTAGATCGGTTCCGCATATTCCTGTGGCCTCGACCCTGACAACTACATTCTCAACCGGCTCTGGAGTCGCTCCCATCTCGAGAACTCCCAGCGCCTTGTATATCAAGCTGTTCATTTATCCTCCTTAAGCTTCATGGCCAGGCAATTGGCCGTCTTCTCATCGACTACCAGCTCATTGAAAAGATGCATCCTGGAAGCTGTTATGATCGAGTCAAGCTTATCCTTGCCGCTGACAAGGCATATTATCTTCTTGCTTTTCGCCAGGTCCTCTGGCGGAATGCCTACATAGGCAAAGCCCTTGGAGGTGCTCTCAAGGTCGATGAAGCCATCCTTGTTGAAGAAGCATCCAAGCATATCTCCGATGACGCCACGCTCCCTCAGCACAGCCTGCTCGGCTTCGTTATAGTCATTGATTGGAAAGCTTGGCCTCTTGCCAAGCACCCCAAGCCCGACTATGGCTACATCCAGGCTCTTCCACATGGAGAAGACCTCGCTGTATTCCCTCTTGATCTGCTCAAGCTGCTCGCTTGTGCCTGCCACAAGGGTGGATACATTGTAGTAGAAAGGCGAGCCTCCAAGCTTTGAAGCCATGGTGTTGACGATGATGTTCACCTGGAAGTGAGACTCTGTGCGCCCTAGGCTTCCTACAAGGGGAACATACTTCACGCTTGAGATGAGCCTTTTCTTGGGGACGATGTTCATGACTGTCTTGTAGACTGTACGCCCCCAGCCTAGCCCCACTGTAGCACCTGGCCTAATCTGATCCTCAAGATACTTGGCTCCATGCTCGGCTACATCGTTGAGCATGTCCTGGTCCTCATCACCGGTGAAGTTCATGGAGGGAGCTATCTCAACATGATCCAGCCCCAGAAGAGAAGCCAGGTCAACGCTCAGCTCGCTCACGAACTTCGGGGCGACCACCTCGATTCTCACAATGCCCTGCTCCCTGGCCCTTTCAAGGGCGCGAGAGACCATGGGCCTGGAGATTCCGACCTTGCGAGCGATATCCTCCTGGATCATTCCTTCCTTGTAGTACAGGACTGCAATCTTGTGCAGAAGCTCCAATGTGAACATTCCTACCTCAGAACCTCATCCAGCTTCTTGATGAGCGACTTGGGATCTGGATCCTGGAAGAGGTTGCGGCCAAACGCAAACCCTACTGCACCCTTCTCCACTATGCCCCTGGCAACCTCAACAATGTCAGCGCCCTTAGGGCCTCCTGCAAGTATTATCGGCACAGGGCAATTGGCCACGACCTTCTCAAAGCCATCGCAATAGAAGGCCTTTATCATATCAGCTCCAATCTCGCTGGCCATCCTGGCTCCATCGGTGATGAAGTCAGTGTCATTGTTTCTTGTGTAGTCTGCTGCAAGAACCTCTGCGATGACGGGCAGCCCATACTCATGGCTCTCCTCGACAATGCGCGAGAGCTCCAGCTGGCTGTTCTTGTCATCTGAGGATCCAAGAACAAACATTGTAAGCACTGCATCCGCTCCAAGCTCAACAGCCTTGGCGGCGCTTACAAGGGCCTCATGGCAGTTGCTGTAGCTGTCCTTGCCGATAAGCGTTCCACCAACGGAGTTTCGCAGCACAAGAAGCTTGTCAGCCATAGCAGCTGGACTGACATGAGCCGTCATTCCAGGGTTGAGAATGAAGCCGTCAAGCCTTGTTTCCTTGAGCCTCTCCACCAGCGCTGGAGTGTTCTCCAGCCCTGCCATAGCACCATAAATCTGCGGATGATCAAATGCAGCAAGAAAAAGCTTGCCCTTGTTCGCCAGCAGTCTAGCCATTCTTCTCTCTAGTCCAGTCATGCTTCCTCCAGATAGGCTAAATCATGCTTAGCCCATCCTTTTTCAGTATTAGGACTGATATTTGCTGCTGTCAACCTTCGTATCTTACAAAAGCACAGAACATTTGTTCTGAAAAGGATGCATAAAATCCAAAGCTTTATCATTGCTGGAATCTATTTTTTTGATGCTGCGCTTGAGATTCTTGCTGCAAGCTTCATGGCCCTAAGGCAAGCAAGGCCATCGATTGCCTTGTGCTCATGGCTCTTGCAGTCCTCCATGGCTCGGGCAAAGAAATCAATCTGCGTGCAGGAGGCGGCGTTGATCAGATGCTCGCCATCCCCGTCAACAAGATAGACATGATCGCCTTCAGCCTCGCGGGCCACATCGATGTACTTGCGTATCTCAAGGCTTGCCTTGGAGCCAGTGACAAAGGCCCTGCAGTCTCCCCAGCTTCCTAGCCCATCCGGAGTGAACCAATCCACCTGCAGATAGCCAGTTGCCCCATCCGGGGCTTCAAGCAGGGCCTCTCCTGAGTCAAGGAAGTTCGGCTTGTCGCCATGGCAGTGATTTGCCAGGCGCGACATAAGGATCCTGGCATCCTGTGAGTGAGTGAAGCTCAGGAACTGCTGGGCTAGATGACAGCCGAGGTCCAGAAGGACATCTCCATTAATCCTGCTGTCGAAGAACCAGGAGGGCCTTGTGAGCTCATTGAGCCTATGAGGGGAAAAGGCTGTGTAATGCAGAACCTTGCCTAGTCGCCCCTCATCGATCAGCCTCTGGGCAAGTATGCAGCCTGGGCTGTGAAAGGCTTCGCTGAAGTAGATGTAGTAGTTGAGGCCTGAATCCTTCATCGCCTTCTCAATGGCATCTGATTCCTCAAGGCTCAAGAAGCCCGGCTTGTCTGAGAAAACGTGCTTGCCCGCTCCTAGGGCCCTGACGGTCATCGCTGCGCGCGCATCCGGCCTGACGCAGTTGACTATCATATCAAGCGAAGTGTCTGAAAGTATTTCCCTGAAGTCGCGGAACCTAGCCTGAGGGAAGGCCCTGATGAAGTCGGCCACCTTGTCCGGATCCTCGTCCCACACCCCAAGAATGTCGGCTCCACTGTCAAGCAAGGCTTCCGCCAAGGCATAGACATGGCCGTGAGAGAGGCCGATGACTGCAAAGCTGAAGGCAACGGTCGACCTTGCCATTCTCAAGGAAGATGGAGCATAGGTGCGTCCATCCTGCATGCTAGCGCCTCCTTCCCAGGTATGCGCAGGAGATGTCAGGATCAGCAAGAAGCTCTGAGCCCTTGCCATGCTTGATCACAGAGCCGTTCTCCAGAACATAGGCATAATCGCAGATGGCAAGGGACTTGTTGGCATTCTGCTCGACAAGCAGCACTGTAGTGCCCTGCTCCTTGATCGCCTGTATTATCCTGAACACATCGTTGACAATGATCGGCGCCAGCCCAAGAGAAGGCTCGTCAAGCATCAAGAGCTTCGGCCTTGCCATCAAGGCTCGGCTGATGGCCAGCATCTGCTGCTCGCCTCCTGACAGGGTTCCAGCATCCTGTGCCCTTCGCTGCCCCAATATCGGGAAAAGGCAGTACTGAGCCTCCAGGCTTGATGAGATGTCCTTGTCGTGCCGGCTGTAGGCTCCTAGCCTAAGGTTCTCCTCAACACTGAGGCCTGCGAATATCTTGCGGCCCTCGGGAACCTGCACAACGCCCTTGCGGACTATCTGGTTCGAAGATGAAGGCAGCTCCGCAGAGCCAAGCAGGATATGGCCTGACTTGTGGCGCACGATTGCGCTTATTGCGTTTATGATCGTGGTCTTTCCAGCTCCATTGGATCCGATTATCGCAGTTATCCTGTTCTCCTCTATATCCATGCTGACACCGCAGATTGCATCGATATAGCCATAGGATACATAAAGGTCCTTGATCTGAAGCAATGTCATTCCCTATTCCTCCCCCAGATATGCAGCCAGCACGACAGGGTCGCACTGCACCTGGGCAGGCTTGCCCTGGGCTATTGTCCGGCCGAAGTTCTGGACATACAGGCAATCGCAAAGGCTCATTATCAAGTCCATCCTATGCTCTATCACCAAAAGCGCAAGCTGAGGGTACAGCTCCCTTATCTGCTTCAGGAAGTCCACCAGCTGAAAAACCTCCTCAGGATTCAGTCCGGCAGCAGGCTCATCCAGCAAAAGCACCTTGGGCTCGGTCACCAGGGCGCGGGCTATCTCAACACGCCTTTGCAGTCCATAAGGAAGGCTTGTAGCATGGCTTTGGGCATACTGGTCAAGCTTCAGAAGCTTCAGCGTGTCCAAGGCTCTCTGGCCGATTCTCCTCTCCTCTCTCTGGCGGGAAGGCAGATGAAGCACTGCATCCAGCATATTGTAGCCTGCGCTGTGATCGAGGCTGACCTTGACGTTGTCAAGCACGCTCAGCCCAGAGAAAAGCCTGATGTTCTGGAAGGTCCTGGTAAGCCCCATGCGCGCAACCTCAACCTGGCCTCTATTGTCAACATTGACCCCGTCCAGCTCAAGGCTTCCGCTTGTCTGCCTGTAGATTCTTGAGAAGACGTTGAATATGGTTGTCTTGCCAGCTCCGTTGGGCCCTATGAGACCGGTGGTGGTGGAAGGGCTCACTGCCATGGAGAAATGATCGACAGCCTTGACGCCTCCAAAATCCATGCATATGTCATTGCATCTGAGCACCAGCCTGCTATTTTCCATTGCGGGCCTCCTTGCGCCTGAATAGGCCTGCAAGCGTCCTGATGCTGAACTCCTTCTCCCCAAGCATTCCATTAGGCCTGAAGTTGATCACCAGCAATATCAGGATGCAGTAGATGACTGTCCTGAACTCCTGAAGGCTCACCCCGAAGAGCTTAACCGTCCTCAGGGTCTCAGGAATGAGCTTGAGCATGAAGCCTGCTATGGCGGCCCCAGTAAGGGAGTTGGTGCCTCCGAAGAAGAGGAATATCTGCATCTCTGCAGAAAGGTTCCAGGAGAACCCGTCCGGCGTTATGACCCTGTTCTTGAGCCCATAGAGGATGCCGGCCAAGGCGCTTATGCAGGATCCGATCACAAAGATCCTGATCTTCAGCCTGTAGACATCTACACCAAAGCTCTTTGCAGCGGTCTCGTCTGTCTTGAGCGCTATGCACATTCTTCCAAAGCGAGATCTCTTAAGCGACCAGGCAAAGAAGATCACGAAGGCCGTAAGGCCGATGATTATCCAGAATACAGGCTTGACCTTCGGTATTCTTGAGTAGCCGATGGATCCGTTTGTGTACTTTTCCAGCATGATTACAATGGAGCTCATCATCTCTCCAAAGCCCATGGTTATCAGGGCAAAGTAGTCCTTCCTGAGCTTAAGGGTGGGAACTGCTATGATGTAGGCGCACAGGGCGCTTGCTGCAATTCCCATGACTGCTGTCAGCAGGATCGGCAGGCCAAGAGTCTTGGCCAGGATGAAGGTGAAGTAAGCGCTTATGGTCATGAAGGCAGCCTGTCCCAGGCTGAACATGCCGGCAAGGCTTGTTATTATGAAGACGCCTACAACTCCTATGACGGAGATGCAGCTGTTCATTATTAGACCAAGTTGATAATTGTTCATGCAGCCCTCCTAGACCTTTTCCTTTGCGAACTTGCCGGATATTCCCTGGGGCCTTATGAACAGGAACAGGAGCATGACCACGAAGGTCATGACCGGCGTTGACAAGGAGCCGAATACATAGGTCCAGAACATTTCCAGGAGGCCAAGAAGGAAGGCAGCAGCTATGGCTCCGCCGAGGCTTCCCAGGCCGCCTATGACAGAGGCTATGAAGCCCTTGACCATCATTGTCTGCCCAAGGTCGGGGTAAACGCCATACTTGCAGCCAAGAAGCACCCCGGAAACACCGGAAAGAAAGCCTGCGATGGAGAAGATCATGATCAGTATCATGCTTGAGTTGATGCCCATCAGCTTGCTGGTCTCGGGGCTTATGGCCACAGCCCTTATGGCAAGGCCTATCTTGGTCTTGTTTATCAGAAGAAGAAGAGCGGCAAGAAGCGCTGCTGATATGATGAGTATCATGGTGTCCATCTTGGATATCTTAAGCGCACCGATGGAGAAGGTGGTGGTCTCGAAAAGCGGAGGATAGGCAAGCGGGTTCTTGCTGAAGAAGACGTTGAGAATCGATGTGATTATGATTGATATAGTCAATGAAGCCAGAAAGTAATAGATGTTCGGGCTCTTGTTGCGCCGAATGCTTCTATAGGCAATCTGGTCCAGGAAAAGGGCAAAGAGAACTCCACAGAAGGCTGTGAAGAGGATTGTGACCCATATGGGAGGCGCCTTCTTGAACGACGCCTGGAAGAAGTAGCCCATGAAGGCACATGCGCTGATCATGCCGCCATGAGCGAAATTGCTGAACTTGAGAACACTGAAGACAATGGCAAAGCCAACTGCAATCAATGCATATACAGCGCCTAGGCAAATTCCATTAATTGATAACTGCAACCACATTTGATAAAACAAGGGATCAGCCGCAGGCTGAGCCTGCGGCAAGCGAAAAACTACTCTACTTTCCTGTAGCCGACAATCTTCATCTGCTTGTCGACATAGGTGGCGATGTACATTCCCATGGTGTCAGTGCGATGCTGAGCATTGATGGTTATCTTGACTCCGCCGGAAAGCTCCAGATCCTTGGTCTGCTCGAGCAAGCTCACAAGCTCTGCTCCATCAGTAGGATCCTTGGCCTTCTTCATGGCCTCTGTAAGAACCAAAACAGCATCCCAGCCAAAGCCGACATTGACCTGAGGAGAAGCGGTGCCAGTCTCAGCCATGTGCTTTGTCACCAGGGCGTTGATGTTGCCAACTGACGGGTTGAGCATGTCATAGTTCTGGAGGAAGTAGACATCATGAACCTCGTTCTTCACCTGGTTGGCAAAGGGCGGGGCCATGGTATTGGCTCCGATGACTGTGCCCTTGAAGCCGGCATCCCTAAGGGCATCGTAGGCTATGAGCATCTGTCCAAGATAGTCTCCAAGGAACACGCATTCAGCTCCGCTGGCTACAATCTTGAGAGCCTGTGCGCTGTAGTCCTTGTCAGCCCATCCAAAGGTCTCTGAGGCTGCCAATGTGCATCCTCTTTCCTTCACATACTTGACAAACGGGTCTGCCTGGGCCTTTGCAAAGGCGTTGCTTGGGTTGTACAGGACAGCGAAGCTCTTCTTGCCTAGGTCTGCGATGGCATACTCTGCAAGATCCCTTGCCTGCTGTGAGCAGGATGGCTCGCAGAGGAACATGTACTTGTAGGTCTGTCCGTTGTCGGGATTGGTTGTGCAGACTTCATCCATGAAGTGGCCGATGATAGGAACCTGGTCCTCCTGAGCAAGCTCAACCCATGCAGAGGCTGGATTGGACAGGGCTGGTCCGATGATTGCGCATACGCCAATCTCATCTACGAGCTTATGGTACGCGTTGAGACCCTCTGTGACGTCGTTCTTGCAGTCCTGGGTGTAGATCTCTATCATCCTTCCATTGATTCCGCCGTTTTCATTGATCACCTTCACAGCATACTCAGCGCCCCATGCATTGGGCCTTCCTGCATTTGATGCAGATCCGCTGAGATCCTGTATGCTTCCAATCTTGATAGGTCCTTCTGCTGTCTTGACTTCCTCGGCTCCTGTTGCGAACAAGGCAAAGACTGTCAAAAGAACAATAATGCTTGTAAGAATTCTCTTCATACATTTCCTCCTTTATCTATTCAATCAGGCTAGGCCTGGTCTTTCCATTCAGCTATGTGCGATGCAATGAAATCATCGTCCACAAGGTGAGGATAGCTTTTGCTCACCCTTGTGATCTCCTCGGCTTGCCCGGCAGAGAGCTGCTCAGCATCATCAAGCGTCCTTATGCTCTTCATGAGCCCCTGTCTCCTGAGAACCTCATGGATGCCGCAGATGCAGCCAGCAAAGCCGTGCAGAGGATCGAAGGCAGCAGCATTCATGTCGGTTATCTGGGGCCCTAGGGCCAGAAGCTCCGAGAAGTCCTTGCTAGCCCTTGCAGCCTTGACCTTTTCCAGGAGCTCGACTGCCTTGGCTGTCCATATGCACCAATGCCCAAGCAAGCCTCCCTCAAACCTCTTTGTCACAGGGCCCTTGGAGGTCATGATGACAAACTCGCTGAGCAAGTCGCCTATGATGTTGTCATCATTGCCTGTGTACATGGTGATCTGGCCGCATCTTGAGCTGGAGGCCACTGCACGCATGACATCAAAGGTGGTGTATCGGCTGAAGCTAGCGCACTTGATGCCTATGAGGCTGTCGATCTCCGCTATCCTGGACCAGTAGTCATAGGAGAGGATCCTTCCCCCAACAGACACCTGCAGATAGAAGCCGATGACTGGCAGGACCTCTGCCACAGCCTTCGTCCTCTCGACCAGATAGTTCTCGCTTCTGTCGCTGAGCCCGCCTGGGCTTAGAAGCATGGCATCATACCCAAGCCTTTTTGCAGTCTCTGCTTCCTTTACAGCCTGCTCAATGGGTCCGCAGGCTCCGCAGATCTTCATCACCGGCCTATGGGCCTTCTCCTCATAGCTGGAGATCTCCTGGCTGACCAGGCTTATCACCGGCTCGAAAAGCCCTACCTTCCTGATGGCAAACTGGGTGCTGTGAACAGCTGTGGCTATGGCGCCTACCCCGCTGCTGAGGTAATAGCGCATCAGCAGCCTCTGTGTCTGCTCGTCCAGCTTCTTGTCAGCTGTAAGGGCAAGCGGAGTGGCTGGTATGACAGTTCCCTTTCTGAAGACCTCCAGGGCCTTTTCATGATTGTGCATCAGTAGCTTCCTTTTCTTTCCTCAAAATGAGTCGGCTTGTCTATATATGATCCACCATCCTTGATCCACTGAGCCTGAAGCTCAATCATTCGTCCAAGCGATACCTTTGGATACCCCAGCGCTGTCATGGCCTCTGAAGAGTTCTCCAGATAAGCTGTTGGGCTGCTCTGGCCGACAAAGCTGACGCTCTTGCCCAGAAGCTGTCCCAGCTTCTGCGCTACAGCCTTCACGCCAGCGACCTCTGGGCCCGTATGTGCACATAACCGAGTTCTTTGGGTGTCAGCTGATTGCAGTGTCGAGCCCTCACCAGCTCCGTCAGCGACATCCCCGTCGGAATCCTTCGCAATTCAATCCTCCGCGTAGCCACCGTTGTCACGGTCTTTCACCTGCCTTTCTGGCTCTCTGGATGTAAAGGTGCTTGGTACCCAATAAT
>JAQVSP010000185.1 GCA_028700425.1 Sphaerochaetaceae bacterium
GCTTCTGGCCAAAAGAAAGCAGCCCTGGTCATCAAGCCAGGGCTGCCTTGCGCTTCAGAGTCGTCTAGAGCCTGAAAAGCTTGGCTGCTGAATCATCATCCAGGAATAGATGCCAGTCTGGGTGTGTCTTAAGAAGCGTTGCAGGCACATTGGGGCTGACAGCCTGTGTTATGGTGTTGTAAACAGCATCTGCCTTTACTGCATGGGGAACAACAGAGACAATATGACTTGCAGCCATTATCTGGCGCGGGAGCATGGAGATGGCCTGCCTGGGAACATCCTCGAGGCCAGCGAACCAGCCCTCTCCGACTTGCTGCATGCGGCACTTGGTGTCAAGATTGACAATCCTGTATGCCTCTTTTGCTTCGAAGTCAGCTGGTGGATCGTTGAAGGCTATATGGCCATTCTCTCCGATTCCGATTACGCCGACGTCGATCGAGTCAGACCTCAAGGCCTTTGTCAGCTGTTCAATGTTCTTGGCCACATCGCCTTCTCCATTGACAAAATATGCAGCCTTGAGATTCACCTTTGAGACGAACCTCTCCTTAAGGTACTTCCTGAAGGAGGCCCCATGGCTTTCCGGCAATGCAACATACTCGTCAAGGTGGAACATCTCGACCTTTGACCAGTCTACTTTCTGCTTTACCAGCTCCTCTATTGTCTCAAACTGGCTTGCGCCTGTAGAGAGAACGATCCTGGCATAGCCTCTCTGGCTTATAGCTTCATTGATCAGCCTGGCGATGCAGGCTGCCGCCTTCTCGCCCATTTCTCTTGCTGTCTTGGAAACACTGACATTCAAATTCATATTGACACTCCTGTTCAATCCTATCTCTACTTGACCTTGCGACCCTTCAGGAACACCGAATGGATGTTCACATCGTCGTCGAATATGACTAGGTTGGCCCGCTTGCCCCGGGCTATGCTGCCCACCTTGTCTGCAAACCCATTAACTCTTGCCGGGGTAAGGCACATCATCCTTATGGTGTCCACCAGATCTATGCCGGCTATCTGGGTTGCAGTTCGCACGAGACGGTCTGTTGTAGCTGTAGAGCCGGCAAAGCAGCTCTTGTTCTCAACAAGCGCAACTCCATTCTCAAGCCATATGCCCTTTGTCTTCTCAGAATCGTAGAACACGTGGGTGCCTTCAGGCATGCTCATTCCGCCGAACCTGGTAGAATCGGTGATCATGGATATATGATCTGGGCCCTTTATCTTATAGATCAGCTGCAGAAACTCTGCAGGAAGGTGCTTGCCATCGGTTATCATCTCCACATCCATGTCGTCGATCAGCCATGCTGCCTCGACGATCCCCCCTTCCCTATAAGCGCCATTGCGATGATAGGACGAGCATGCAGAGTAAAGATGGGTTATGTTCTTATAGCCGTTGTCAAAGGCCTCAAAGGCCTCTGCCAAGGTTGCGTTGGAATGCCCAATTGAAGCTACTATTCCATGCTTTTCACAGAACCTGCCAAAGGCCATGCCGCCCTTTCTCTCCGGTGCTGCAGTCCACTTGCGTATGTAAGGGGCCATCTCCATGTACTGGTCAATCTCCCTGAAGTCAGGGTCGCGGTAGGTCGTTGTGTCCTGCGCACCCAAGGTTGCTCCGGAGCTATAGGGGCCTTCCATGTGGATGCCCTCGAAATCAGGGATGTCGCTCATGCCTTCAAAGCTGGGAATCAAGGCATTGAAGGCCTCGAAGCACTTGAGATACTGAGAGTGAGTCAGGCTTGTCAGGGTCGGCGTTATGGAGGTTGTTCCACCTTCAAGCTGGCGTCTCATGACAGGAAGGATTGAATCCTTGGTTCCATCAGAGAAATCGCAGTACATGGCCCCATGTACATGAGTGTCCACAAAGCCAGGGCTGAGGTATTCCCCTTTTGCATCCACTACCTGGTCAAACTCGCCTCCTGGAAGCGTTCCAGAGCCAAAGTCATCAATGACTCCGTCAACACTTGCCAGCCAGCCATCCTCCATGATCTTATCTGGAAGAATGAGATCTGCATTCTTTATCAAGGTCTTCATATTAGTATTATATCTCCTTCATCAGCCCTTTATTGCTCCACTTGCCATGCCTTCAACCAGACGGTTCTGGAAGATTGCAAACACCACAATCGGTGGAATCAGGGACATGGTGATGGCTGCTGCCAGCACGCCATAGTTCCAGTCCTCGCTCTTGAGAAGAGTCAAGGCCACGGATATTGGCATTATCGAATCCTTGGTCGCCAAGGTCTTGGATATAGTATATTCTCCCCATACATTGTAGAAGCCTGATACAAGCACGATGATCAGGGCATTCTGAGCCATGGGAAGCATTATATGCCACCAGGACTGAAGCACAGAGCAGCCATCTATCTCAGCAGAGTCCTCAAGCTCCTGAGGCTGGTCTATGAAGGTTCCGCGCATGATGAATATGGAGAACGGCAGCACGCACAAGAGGTTAGGCAGGATCAGCCCGATGTAGGAGTTTATCAGTCCCAGCTTATATTCCATCATATATATAGGAATCAATATGGCTGCCAGAGGGAAGGCAAGCACAAAGAGAATTGCGCCAAGCAGCAGCTTGCTTCCCTTGAAAGGCAGCTTTGCAAAGGCATAGCCGGCAAGGGAGGAAAGGAACAGCGTAATGGCAACAGACGACACTGTAATGATGATTGTATTAAGGTAGTACTTTAGGTACTTCGCTCCTCTTGCAAATACATAATCGTAGTTGACCATTGACCATTTGCGAGGGACGAAGGTTATATCCTTGATGATCTCTGTGGACTCCTTGAATGAGGTGAAGACACAGAAAACTATAGGAAAGAGGAAAATCAAGGACACCGCAAGAAGTGCAATGAACACCAGGATCTCTGTTGACAGCTTCTGTTTTCTAGGCATATCACTGGGCCTCCTTGCTAAGCTTGAGATTCAAAAGCGAGAAGGCAAGCACCAGGGCGGTGAGCACAAATGCAATGGATGCGGCATAGCCCATCTCGAAGTTGAGGAATGCCTGGTTGTAAATGTACTGGTATAGCACCATGGTCGCGTTCGCAGGTCCTCCTTTTGTAAGCACATTGGGGGTTACAAAGAGCTTGAGGCACTG
>JAQVSP010000051.1 GCA_028700425.1 Sphaerochaetaceae bacterium
TTCCATCAAAGCGGCAGGCCTCAAGCGGGGCTGCAACAAAGTCGTTCAGAGGAGCGTTTATCTCCTTCAGATAATCATCCAGCGCAACAAGCTGGCCAGCTTCTACGTATGGAAGCATGTTGCCCTGGTGGCAGACAACAAGGTCAGGAGCATTGCCGGCGGCAAGTGCGGCTGTGAGCTTGGTGTAGTAGTCATCGAACTTCACCATGTCGTTCTTGAGCTGGATGTCGGTATGAGAAGCGTTGAAGGCCTCGATGATGGCATCAAAGAACTCTCCGTCTCCGCCTGTGAACAGGGACCAGAAGGTCACCACTCTTGGGCTGCTGGCTGCTGGGGCTTCTGCCTGCGGGCTAGCGATTAGGCTTGCCATGCTTGCCAGCATGATAAGCGCAACGATAAGCATCTTTCCTTTTTTCATAATATCCTCCTATTGATACTATAATCCTCGATTCAGGGTCGATCCACGGTAGATCAGCCTTGTCTCCAGGTTAAGGTCCTTGTATTCAAGGTCGCGTCTTTCGATATGGCGCAGCAGCTCATCCACTGCGCTGACTCCAAGAGCGAACTTCGGCACATCCACGGTGCTCAGGCTTGGCTGCATGAACTGGGAGATGTAAAGGTTGTCGAAGCCGAAGACCTCCACATCCTTTGGGACTTGGCAGCCGTTCTCGCTAAGGCTCTTCAGGGCTCCCATGGCTAGCAGGTCATTGAAGCAGGTTATGACGCTGAACCTTATGCCCCTGTTAAGAGCAAGGTTCACCGAAGCATAGCCTTCCTCGATATGGCCGCGGGTATGGATTATCAGGCTTGGATCTAAGGCTATGCCGGCATTCTCAAGGGCCTTGAGATGGCCGTTGAGCCTGTCGGCGGAGTTGCTGAGGTTTTCAGGCCCCGCCAGGTAGAGCATCCTTCTGTGGCCATTGGCTATAAGGTAGCTTGATACCTCAAGCTGGCTTTCATAGTCCTGGTGCAGCAGCGAATGGCCCTCGATTCCCTGCACCCTTCGGCCGACAAAGCAGAAGGGAATGGAAAGCGACTTGTATAGCTGAAGGTTCTCCTGGCACTGGTAGCCTGGCACTACGAGAAGCCCATCCACATGGCGGCTTACAAAAAGCCTCACATAATCCCTTTCCCGCTGGGCGTCCTCCTCTGTATTGACCAGAAGCATGTTGTAGCCATGCTCCCTTGCTCTTTCCTCTATGCCTCTGACGACCTCTGCAAAGAAGGGGTTCGATGAGTCTTTGGAGATCACTCCAATAACCTTTGACTGCAAGCATCTCATGTTGGCTGCGATGGCGTTGTGGATGTAGCCCATAGCATCAGCCTTTGCTCGGATGAGCTCGCGGGTCCGCTTGCTGATCTTGCGGTCATCCCGCAAGGCCCTGGATACTGTATTGATTGAGAAACCTGTTGCCTGTGCAATGTCTTTCATCAAGGTGTTCATGGATTAATGGTAACACAAAACAATGGAAAAGCAAGAGAAAAGATTAGCTAAATTATTGCATAGAAAGCATTTACAATGGTTAACGTTAATCCTGGATACAAGCGATTACCCTTTTTTCTTGTTTCACGAGGCATTAATATGCCTCTTCAGCAATGCGATTTGGAGATTGCACAATCCCATTTTTGTCAATATTATTTGGCTATGGATAAAGCCTATTATGTAGAGAGGCTGCAAGCTGTGCATTCAGTCATTGATGAAGCTTGCAGGAAAAGCCTTAGGGATCCTTCCTCTGTGAGTCTCATGGCAGTCAGCAAGACCTATGCGAAAGAGGAGATAAGCGCCTGCATGGATGCAGGCCAGAGCCTATTTGGCGAGAACCATGTGGCGGAGGCTCTGGAGAAGTTCACGCTGGTGGGCCCTTGCAGGGTCCATCTCATAGGCCACCTGCAGTCCAACAAGGCCCGCAAGGCAGTGTCGATCTTCGACAGCATCGACAGCGTTGACAGCCTGAGGATCCTTTCCATCATCGACAGCGAGGCGCTGAGGATTGGAAGGAGGACGGATGTGCTTCTTGAATACAACACCTCGGGCGAACAAAGCAAGAGCGGCTTTGAGAGCTTTGACGATGTCTTTCGGACAATAGAGCAGTCAGGCTATATGCAGGGCGTCAAGATAAAGGGCCTCATGACAGTAGGCCCGCTAGGAGGGGATGAGGCTGCATTGAGAAAAGCCTTCAGCCTTCTCAGGGACCTAAAGGACCAGTGCGAGAAGCGCTTTGGCATCAAGCTCGGCACGCTCTCCATGGGAATGAGCCAGGACTATCCCATAGCAATAGAGGAAGGCTCCACCTGCGTAAGGATCGGCACGGCCATCTTCGGCTCAAGGAGCTATAAGTGAAAAGAGTCCTGGCAAGCATCCTGGTCCTCTGCATTGCATTGTCTCTCTCATATGCCAATGAGTTACCGGCCTACACCCCTTATGAGGCTTCAGAGTTTCCCCAGTGGGCTCATGACCTAAGGCGGGGCGAGACGCTTTTCTTCGGCTCCTTGCCTCTGGCCTATCCAGTGGTGAGCCTGGCTCTTTCTGCCTTCAAGGCTGACCTTGGATTCTGGCCGACCATAGGCATCAGCGCAGGAATTGCTCTTTCAATCGCCATTACAGACTACATACTTGGAATAATCAATGAAAAGTGAAACCCCATTTACCATAACAGCAAGCGACCTTGACAGCCCTATGAGGCTTGATGCTTATGCAGCTCTGGCCCTGGAAGGCATTTCCAGAAGCCAGTTCACTCAGAATGCCGCCGGCATAAGGCTGGACGGCAAGCCAGCCAAGCCATCTGCAGCAGTGAAGAATGGACAGGTCATAAGCTTTGTTCTTCATCGTGACAGCTTTGAGGGCGTCATACCTCAGCCCATGGACCTTGAGGTGCTTTATGAGGATGACGATGTGCTGGTCATAAACAAGCCCAGGGGCCTTGTTGTGCATCCTGGAGTGGGAAATCCAGACGGGACCTTGGTCAACGCGCTGGCAGCCCGCTATGGGGAGTCCTTCATAGATCGCTTTGAGTCAGATGGCTTCCCCTTTCCCCGTCCTGGCATAGTCCACAGGCTGGACAAGGAGACCACGGGCCTTATGGTCATAGCCCTGAATGAGAGCGCCCATAGGGACCTGTCCCAGCAGTTTTCAGAGCGGGAGACCTCCAAGCTCTACTATGCTGTGGTGCAGGGCAGGCTGAACCCTCCCAAGGGGGAGCTGAAGACCCTTCATTTGAGAGACCCGAACAATCGCAAGCTCTTCATTGCCAAGAGCGAGGCCTCCTATGTGACCCTTGGCGGCCACATCCAGGTCAAGGGCGTGGATGAGATGTCCCGAATGGCCTGGTCTGAGTATCAGACAGTCAAGGAAGCCGCAGACTGCTCGCTTGTGAAGGTGAAGATCCACACAGGACGCACTCATCAGATAAGAGTGCATATGAAGTTTCTTGGCCACCCAATAATTGGAGATGAGCTGTACAACAGCTCCAAGGCCGATTGTCCCATGCTGCTTCAGGCATACCATCTGGAGTTCATTCATCCTGCAACCAAGACCTGCATGGTCTTCGAGGCCCCGATGGACAAGGAGATAGAGGCCTACCTGGCCAGTCACTAGGTGTTTTTGCCTGCTTCAATCCAGATTTTCTAGAAGCTGCTAAGAAGGTCCTTTCTTGCATTAAGGAGCCTAAGCTCGTTGAGCGCTGTAGTAGGAGCGCTGTTTGAGCTCAGGATGACTGAATCCTCGCTTATGGCTCTAGCAATCTTGCCTATTGACAGGTCGAAGATGAAGACAAAGCCGCCTATTGTGCAATAAAGGCCGTTCTGGGTCGGGTGATGATAGATGGTCATGACCTCTCCATCGGATTCTATTGTGTGAGGGTAGCCCCTGCTGCTTATCTCTGAGAAGCTCATTATCCTCTCAAGCGTAGGCTTCTTCTCCACTAAGATTGGATCCAGCCCGCCAGAGACAAGAATGACTCGTTTTTTTAGCGCATCGAGCATCCTCAGGCTAAGGCAGCTTAGGCCCATAAGTATGCTTGTAGAGGGAAAGTTCACCAGGTATGTGGTTAGAAAGCTTGTTTTGCTTATATAGGGCGTTATGGTCATAGCTTCTCGCTTGCATACATGCAGTAGGCCAGGTTGCTAAGCGGAAAGGCAGTGTCTGCAAGCTTGGCCAGAAGAAAGCTGCACCGGGCCAGGTTGGTGTCCTCGAACCTGCAGGACTGAAGCTGGGAGCCCTCAAAGCTTGAGCCAAAAAGGTCGCATGAGAAGAATATGCAGCTGTTCAGGGAGCATAGGGCCAGGCCTGTGAAGCGAATTGTGCAATCCTTGAAGCTGCAGCGATCAAAAGAGCAGGACTCAAATAAGCAATGGCTCAAGGTGCAGCCTGAGAAGTCGCAGGCAATGAAGCTGCAGTTTCGGTAGATTGCCAGTGTCATGCTCCTGCCTTTGAAGCTTTCTTTCTCATAGACCATGCTTTTTTTTACTTTCTTTATTCTTAGTGGTCAAGCTCCTGAATAGCCACAGCCTTCTTAATTGCATGAATGCCTTCACAAATGATAGAATGGCGTCTATGGAAACAGGCATCATAGTCAAGGGCATCAACAACATCTTCACAGTGAAGACCCCAGAGGGCTTAACAAGGCTCTGCCGAATAAAGGGCAAGCAGCTTGAAAGCATCAAGGGTGAGTACAATGCTCTTGCAGTAGGAGACAGGGTCCTTTACAGCCCAGTGGGCGAAAAGGAAGGCATGATAACAGAGCGTCTCGAGAGGCGGAACAGCTTTGTGCGCTATAACAGCAAGACTCAGAGCAACCAGACAGTGGTTGCCAATGTAGATCTTATAATATGCGTCTGCTCTGTTGACAGCCCGCCCTTTCGTCCGCGCTTTGTAGACAGGGTGCTTGCCTGCACTCAAGGCTCTGAGGTTATGATAGTCCTCAACAAGTGCGACATCGACATCACAGAGGATGACTACAAGCGCTATAAGCTCTACGGAAAGCTTGGATACCGCTGCATGCCGGTCTCGGCGCAGACAGGCGAGAGCCTTGACAAGCTTAGGAAGCTTATAAAGGGCAAGACAGTCGCCTTTGTAGGCCAGAGTGGAGTTGGCAAGTCCTCCTTGATCAATATACTGCTTGGCACAGATCAAAGGGTCGGCGACATCAACCAGAAATACAATACGGGCAATCATACTACAAACCATGCCATTATGCTGGAAGGCCCGGATTATACGATAATTGACACTCCTGGGGTGCGCGAGTTCGTGCCGCCTCAGGATGATCCGGCAAACATCGCCCATGCCTTTCCCGAGTTCACTGAGCCAGCAGAAAGATGCCAGTATACAGGCTGTCTTCACATTGATGAGCCAGGATGCGCTGTCAAGGCCCTGGTGGAAAGCGGCAAGATCGACGGCGACCGATACGAAAGCTACCTCAGGATCGTGGAGACAATGAGAAGCAAAGACCCAATCTGGAAGAGACCATGTACAAGCGAACAATAACCGATCTAGGCGTAGACAAGGTTCTTGCGTTGATATCGCGCTATGCCCTGAGCCCAGAGGGAGAGCAGGCTGTCAGGCAGTCTGTCTTCCTGACAGATGAGAGCGAGATAGTGCACAGGCAGCAATGCATAGAAGCCATCAGGTTCCTGATACAGAGCAATGCGCCTCTGCCGCAGAGCTTCTGCGACATCAGGGAGGTGTTTGCATTCATGACAGACCACAAGGGCTTTGCCCTTGATGGAGAGCAGGTATTCCTCCTGGCCCAGTATCTTCACAGCGCATTTTCCTTGAGACAGTTTCTTCAATGCGACGAGAAAGGCCTGGTTGCCAACCTCATGGACTCTTTCTCTGATGAGCTTAGAAGCTTTGCAGCTGAAGTTGACTTCACCCTGCAAAGTCCAGGAACAGTGAAGGAAAGCCATCCAGCCGTTGCTGCGATAATTGCTCGGATAAGCCAGAAGCGAAGCCAGCGGACTGCCTACAGCCAAAGCTATATAAGACAGAGCGAGCATGCCAGAGGGTCCAATCCTGTGCTTAGGGATGGCAGGCTCCTGATACCTGTGAAGGTTGAAAGCAAGAACCTGGTCGAAGGGGTGATCCATAGCGTCTCCCAGGCTGGCTCCACTGTCTTCATTGAGCCCTACAGCCTGGTGAACTACAACAACGATGTTGTCATTGCCATGCAGGACCTGGAGATAGAGAAGGCACGCCTTATTGCTCGTCTTTCAGCCTTGGCCCTAAATCTGGAGGACGAGATCCGGAAGATCAGCAGCCAGATAGCCCAGTGCGACTGGCTCTACAGCTTCTCCAGATGGTCAATAGCAGAGAACTGCACAAAGGCCATCCTTTCAAAGGATGGGTCTATGAACCTGATAAACGCACGCCACCCTCTTATAAAGGTGAGCTGCGTTCCCATAAACCTATATGTTCCTCCAAGCATCAAGGCAGTTGTCCTTTCTGGCCCAAACGCCGGAGGAAAGACAGTCACTGTCAAGACTGCAGGGCTTTTTGCAGTCTTGAACCAGATCGCAGGCTATCTGCCCGCCAGCGATGGAACCAGCCTGCCTGTCTATGACTCTGTCTTCACGGATATTGGAGACGACCAGTCAATTGAGGCTGCCCTTTCAACCTTCAGCGGCCATATGAACCAGATAAGCTTCATATTGCGCAAGATGACGCCAAGCAGCCTGGTCATACTCGACGAGCTTGGATCAGGAACCGACGGCCTTGAAGGCGCCTCAATAGCAAGAGCTGTCGTGGAGCATTGCACTGCCAATGCTGAGCTTACCCTGGTCACAAGCCATCATGACCAGCTCAAGCAATACGCTTATGCAAGCCCGATAGTCCTCAATGCATCAATGGAGTTTGACAAGCGGACCCAGAAGCCGACCTTCCGTGTAGTGAGCGGAGTTCCAGGCCAGTCCCATGCATTGGAGACAGCCGAGAGCATGAGACTGCCCAAGTCAGTCACCGATGCCGCCCGAAGCTATGTTGGAGACCAGAACCTGTCTGTAAGCGCCATGATAAACGACCTGGAGGCTCGCAGGATCTCCATGAAGGAGAAGGAAGCCGAGATTGACAGGATAAAGCAGGCTCTTGAAGACCGCCAGGCCTCAGTAAGCCAGCTGGAAAGCAGGCTTCTTGCCAAGGAGGTCGCCCTTAAGAAGGCCCAGGACAGGGAGAACTCGAGCTTTGTCTCCTCTTCAAGAAAGAAGCTTGAGAAGCTGGTTGCCGATCTTAAGGCAGGGGAGCTTACCAAGGAGAAGACCAAGGGCGTAAAGAGCTTTCTGGATGAGCTGGACAGCGAGCAGAAGGAGCTTGAAAGCCAGACCCAGGACCTGGACCAGCAGCTGCAGGCCTTAAGCCCCTCAGATCCTGGCTTTGAGATAAAGCCAGGAATCGATGTGCTGTGCGGATCCTACAAGAGAGAAGGCTCTGTAATCAGAAGCGCAGGGGACAAGAAGTGGATTGTGGCAATAGGGCCTATGAAGTTCACCTTTGACGAAAGCCAGCTGTCAATTCCAAAGCGAGACAAGCGCTTTGCAAGAAACACTGAGATCTTCATCTCCACTCCAATGCCTAAGATGACACTGGATGTAAGAGGCATGATCTTGGAGGATGCAACAGAGGCTGTAGCAACCCAGATAGAGAGATGCCTTGTACATGGAGTCGGAAGCTTCTCCATAATACATGGCTATGGGGATGGCATATTATCCACCGGCATCCATAGGTTCCTGCGAGAGAGCCGCAGCGTTGAGTCCTTCAGCTTCGCTCGTCCCGAAGACGGCGGGCAAGGAAAGACCTATGTCAGCCTCTATCTAAGCTAGAGCAATAGGTTTATTTACTGAAATAAAGTATAATCAGTATTAATATAATATTATAATTATATTAAATAAACTATATAAAATATAAATATAATATAAATAAAAATACAATCGCTATTATAATGATTTCTTTTTCAATCATAAATCATTGCTGTCATTTAATGCTTGATGCAAATCTAGAAGCGTTTGATGCTTGAAATTTGAAATAGATATTAAATTTATATGATAATACTTTTAAATAATATCTAAACTAGTATAAATAGACTAGTATATGATATAATATTTCTGCTTGAGCAGCACGCATCTTGCTTCACGCTGTCTCAAAACAGATTTGCTTTTTAGCCTTTATGATTGTACAATCAAGACAGGAGATTTTTATGAGTGATTATATGAACGGCACAGGAGTGCAGTACCACCTTAGGATAAAGAAGGGGGATGTTGGACGCTATGTCATCATGCCTGGCGATCCAAAAAGGTGCGCTGTGATTGCACAGCATCTTGACAATGCCAAGCAGATTGCCGACTTCAGGGAATTTGTCACTTTCACAGGAAGCCTTGATGGTGTTCCGGTGTCTGTGACCTCAACCGGCATTGGCGGACCTTCAGCCTCTATTGCAATGGAGGAGCTGGTCAAGTGCGGAAGCGACACCTTCATCCGCATAGGCACATGCGGAGGAATAGACCTTGATGTGAAGGGCGGTGATATCGTAATTGCGATGTCTGCTGTGCGGAACGAGGGAACCAGCCGTGAGTATGCTCCAATCGAGTATCCTGCAACAGCCAGCTTTGATGTTGTATGCGCTCTTGTAGAGGCTGCAAAGAATCTTAAGGCAAGAAGCCATGTAGGTGTGGTGCAGTGCAAGGATGCCTTCTATGGCCAGCATGACCCTGACAGCATGCCTGCAGGCTATGAGCTCAAGGAGAAATGGAGTGCATGGAAGGCCCTTGGAGTCAAGGCAAGCGAGATGGAGTCTGCCGCCATGTTCACAGTGGCCGCGGCTCGAAGAGCACGCTGCGGAAGCACCTTCCTGGTCGTTGGAAACCAGGAGCGTGAAGCTCTTGGAATGGACAACCCAAAGGTCCATGACACAAGCCTGGCAATAGATGTGGCTGTAGAGGCAATAAGGATTCTCATCAGGCGCGACAGAGAGAATGGTTAAGGTCCTGCATACTTCAGACTGGCATCTTGGCCGTCTCCTGGATGGCGAGGAAAGAGGAGAGGAGTTCTACTCTTTCTTCAGTTTCATGCTCTCTGAGATTGAGAGAAGAGGCATTGATGTGCTCCTTGTAAGCGGGGATGTCTTTGACTCCTCTGTGCCAAGAAATTCAGCGGTGCAGGCCTTTGCCGACCTGCTGACTCGTCTTCGCTCCAGCTCGCTAAGCCATGCAGTCTTCATCGCAGGCAACCATGATTCAGCTTCATTTCTGAGGATTCTCAAGACCCTCGGAGAGAATGACAAGATCCATATATTCCCAAATGCTCCGTCCGATGGGGAGGGCCTTGTACTTGACAACAGGCTTTATATCATGCCTATAGCCTTCCTTCGAGATGGCGATCTTGGGCTAGGCTATGGCGAGGATTATGAGACCAGGCAGCTTGAAGCATATGCTAGATATTTTAATTTATGTGATGAAAAATATTCCGTTAACGGAATGAAAATACCATGCATTTGCATGGCTCATCTCTTTCTCACAGGCTCTTCAATAGCTCCAGGAGATGGAGTGAGAGCCAACGTGGGAACCCTTGGGCAGGTTAGTGCAAGCCTGCTTCCAAAGACTCCTTGCTATTACGCTCTTGGCCACATACATAAGCCTCAGAGAATTGGGAAAAGAGCTGACATGCGCTACTGTGGAACTCCTTTAGCCATGAGCTTTGATGAGGCCGCTGACCAGAAGACAATGATTGAAGTGTGCATCAAGGATGATGGGCAGATTTCGATAGAGGAAGTGCCGATTCCACGATTTAGAAACCTTCAGCTCATCAAGGGCGATCTTGAGAAAATAAGAGCCAGCCTTGAGGCCTTGGGACATGATGGCAGCCAAGCATATTGCGAGATTGTCTATGAAGGCCCTGCAATGGAGACTGAGCTTTATGAGAAGGTCAGGCTCCTGTGCCCGCCCAATGTCCACCTGGTTGCAGTGAAGGCATCGATAAAGGCATCTGAAGCTGGACTAGAGAGCATCCAGGATCTTGGGATGCTAAGTCCCGCAACAGTTTTTCAGAGAAAGCTTGACGATCTTGGGCTTGAGGAAGAGCAGCGAAGAAGCCTGACAGAAGCCTTCTCTCAGGCTCTTAAGGCCTTGGAGGATGAAGATGAGAATACTTGATGTCAGCTTTTCCAATCTTGCATCCCTGAAGGGCAGCTTCAGCATAGATTTTACAAGGCTGGATAGCCTGTTTGCAATAATAGGACCAACGGGCTCTGGAAAGACAACTATTCTGGATGCAATAACGCTGGCCCTTTATGCACAGACCCCACGCCTTGATATCTCCCAGTCAAGCAATGAGATAATGAGCAAGGGCACTGGATCCTGCTCAAGTGCAGTGCACTTTGAGTCGAAGGGCAGGGTCTACAAGGCAGTATTCTCCCAAAAGACTGCACGCTCTGAGCCTGGAGCAAGGCTTCAGAGCATTGAAAGAAGAGTCTATGATCAGGATGGAGACGATTTTGGTCTTTCTCGGGCCACAGATGTAAATGAGAAGATAGCTGAGCTTGCAGGCCTTAGCTTTGAGCAATTCACCAAGGCCATGCTTCTTGCCCAGGGAAGCTTTGCTGAATTTCTCAATATGAAGGGCTCAGATAGGTCCCAGCTTCTTGAAAGCCTCACAGGCACGGAGATCTACAGCAGGATTTCCCAAAAGGTATTTGAGATCTCTCGAGAGAAGAGCCAGGCCTACAGCGAGCTGACAGGCAAGCTTGAGCTGATGAGCCTTCTCTCGGAAGACCAGCGAAAGGATCTTGAAAAGGGAATAGCTGAAGCAGAGAGAAGCCTGGCTGAGAATGACAGGACCTTGGCAGGCTTAGGTGCAAGGCTTGAGCGTTACAGGCAGAAGGAAAAGGCCAGGCTGGAGCTGGAGCGCAGGCAGAAGGCCTATGATCAGGCCAGCTTGAACCTGAAGGCCTTTGAGCCCAAGGCTGCTCGTCTCGAGGTTGGCCGAAATGCCTTGGCCTTGAAGAGCCTTTATTATGCCTTCAGCAAGGCAGCCAAGGACCTTGAAAATGCAAGGCTGCAGCTTCAAAAGTCGATTGAGCAGCAAGCTTCTTCCCAAAAGAGCCTGGACAGCTGCAAAAAGGCTCTTGAACCGCAGAGAGAGGAGCTTCAGAAGAGAAAGGCTCTTCTTGCCTGGGCTAGGTCGATTGAGCCATCGATACGAGCTCTTGACAGTGACATAAGGGATATTGAGTCTGCCATCAGGGCAGGCGAGAAGGAGCTTGATGGCAAGAGAGGCAGGATCGGTGAAGAAGCAGAGGCATCCAAGCAGCTCAGAAAGAGGCTTGAGAAAGCCCAAAGAGATATTCAGGCAGCCCAGGCCTATCTTAGCTCTCATGAGAGCCACAGGGAACTGGCAAGCTCACAAGCCTTGATAGCAGAGCTTGCCGCGGAGCTGGGAAGCTGGAAATCCGTTGCAGGCCTATGGGATGGCTTTGCCTTCCTTGATCGCTCAATCCAGAAGCTTGTAGTATTTGCTTCCGACATGAAGGCAAGGATGCTTGGCTTTCCTTCCAGCAATGACTGGCCGGTCAAGGACAGCTTCGAGGCCTGGCTTAAGAGAGCCATTGAGCTTGCTGGCAGGCTTGAAAGATGCCTTGGCGATGTGGACCTATCAATGAAGGAGAAAAGGCTGGATGGACTGCTGAGGTCATTCAGCTTGGAGTCAGCTGATCCAGGTTATATTGACAATCTGGTGAAGGCCTATGCAGACAGCGCTTCTGGCCTGCAGTATGCCCTTGCTGCCATGCCTGGCCTCAAGGAAGCTCTTGAAGAGTCGCTGCAGCATCAGAAAAAGCTGGAAGAGGAAGCCAGTGCCTCAGAGAAGGCCCTTGAGGCCCTTAGGGCCAAGGCTTCAGAGCTGAAGGCTCAGAGAGCCAAGGCTCTTGGCGAGGATCTGGACAGCTTTCTTGGCAGGCTTCAGAGAAGCGCTGATGAGCAGGCTGAGCTCTGCCTAAGCCTGGAAGAGAAGGAAGGCGAGGCTGCTAGAAGCCATGAAGCCTCAATTGCCTTGGCCACTGAAAGGCAGGAGGCTCTCTCTCGCAGCCAGGCTGAGGAGATACGATGTCGAGAGGACCTTGGGAAGGGGCTTGAAACCTCTTCGTTTGCAAGCATTGAGGACTTGAAGGCCTCAATGCTTGACACTGAAGTCATGAAGGCCCTTGAGAATGAGAAAAGGGCCCTGGAGCAGATCTATCATAGCCTTGAGGCTCTGCTTGGGCAGGCAAGGGAGAATCTAGAGAGCCTTGGAAAGGAGGAGGATCCTGCAAGCTTGGAAGAGCTTGAGAGCCAGAGACAGCAAGCCCAGAGCCTTCACGACAGCCTTATCGAGAAAAAGACAGAAATAGCCTTGCGTCTTGATG
>JAQVSP010000052.1 GCA_028700425.1 Sphaerochaetaceae bacterium
CTCAGCCATTATGGATTTTGGTGCAAATTGCCTTTGCCCAAGATAGCAGCCTGCATCGCCTTGACCGTTGCAGTCGCCATCTTTGCAATCAGGGACCAGCATGCTGGCCTGTCCGATATAGTTGCCTGCATCAGCAGCTTCATCTTTCTTTTCGGTTCCTTCTTCTTCATCAATCGAAGTGAGATGAGCCGAATCTTCAGCACCAAGAAGGATCTGCAGGAGCTGTCTGAATCGCTGCTCAGAAGAGAGGCGGAGCTTCATGAGCTTGAGGCGAAGCTCAAGAGCCATGAGGATCCCACTGACAGCACCAGGATGAACCTTGACCTTGAGAATGCCATCCTTCTTGATGATCTGGAAGTGATAAGAGCTTTCATCGAAAGCCTTGAGAGCCTGGAGGAGCTTACTGAGCGCGAGCAGGATCTTCTTGTGGACTTCTTCATCCATCGTGGAAGCCTGACCAACCAGGAGCTGGCTTTTGACCTGAATGTCTCAACAGACTCCATCAAGCAGAGATTCAAGACAATTTATCGCAAGCTCAATGTCTGTTCCAGAACAGAGCTCTATGCCTTCCTTTCCGAGAAGGCACGCTGATTCTGTGAAGTTTCCTGTTCTTTGATTATAGGCCTTCTGCAGCTCTAGCCTTTTTCCAGCATTTGATTATTCTTGTATCAAGGAGGCTTTGATGCAGAGCAGCTATGATATTCTAGGAGTATCCCCATCTGCAAGCGACGAGGAGATCAAGACGGCTTATCGCAAGATGGCCAAGAAGTATCATCCAGACCTTCATCCCTCTGATGCACAGGCAAGTGCAAGGATGAACCAGATCAACGCCGCTTATCAGGATATTCTTAACCAGAGATCCGGTTCGGCTTCATACACTCAGCAGCAGTGGAGAGACCAGGCGCAGAAGGACCAGGCCTATTACCATGACTGGCAGGACGCTTATGGCTCAGGCCAGCAGAATAGCGCTCCAAGGTCTAGAAGAGGCGGTTTTTGGGGTGTGCTTGTAGCAATTGCAGCTGTCAACATCCTTCTTTCGCTGTTTGGAAGAAGCCTGCCCTTCTTTTTCTTCTTCATCTGATAGCTTCTTCCAATTCGCTCTTCGAGGCTGGAAAGGCCTTTGCTTCAGCTCTGCGCCTGACAATTGAAAGCAGGATGAAGGATGCGCTGAGAGCCAGCGCGAAGATGGCAAACCAGTCTCCAAGCATAGTGTAGATAGTATGCCCGAACTCCTCCTGGCTGTAGATAGGCACATCATAAACATGATAGCTGGCTGTGAAAGGCTCTATTGGATCGATTATCTGTCCCAAGGGACTTATCTGGGTTGTGATGCCGCTGTTTGTGCTTCGGACCGTCGATCTCTTGTTCTCAACAGACCTGAATACGCCAAGGGCCATGTGCTGGGTCTCAGCAGGTATGGCCTTGGACCAGCTGTCATTTGACAGGTTGAGCAGAAGGTCGCTGCCTTGCTTCACAAAGGCCTGGCTGATGTTGCCGAAGGTATCCTCAAAGCAGATTGAGGTTGAGAAGCGGTAGCCATCATATTCGAAGACCTTCGACTGGGTGCCCTCCAGCCACCAGTTGTAGTCATGGCTTAACAGGAACTGGGTGAAATCGGGGAAAAGGTCCTGGTAGGGGAAGTATTCTGTGAAGGGGACCAGATGCTGCTTGCGGTAGGTGCCAAGAATCTGCCCATCGGCAAATAGGATGACGCTGTTGTAGTCGATCCTGTTCCAGCTGCCGTCCTCAAGGAAGGCAGGCTGGGCTGGATCCTTGATGGTGCCTTCAGGGTTCCCTGTCACAAGGGGCACATCCAGCTCCAGGCCGAACTGGACGAAGTCGTCAACCATCTTGGCTGTCGCCTGGTGGCTGGGGTATTTGGTATGCCAGGATACTGATGGCACGAAGGCAGTCTCGCTCCATATGACCAGGTCCGGATTCTCGTTCATTGCCTGAAGCGTAAGGCTCTTTAGAAGCTCAAAGTTATGAAGGTACTGGGTATAGCCTCCCTTCCAGGTGTCGCTGTCGTGCTGGATCGCCGCTATGCGGACTGTCTTCTCGGGCTGAGCGTCCTTGTAGAAGCTTATGGTTGCCATTCCATAGGCGAGATTGAGGATCCAGGCGATGACGATGGCGCTTGCGCATCGGACGATGAACCTGGTCTCTCTTCGCTCCAGCAGCATGTAGGCGATGAAGCACTGGGGAAGGATTGCCAGAAAGCTTACGCCCCAGATGCCGGTTATATCGGCAATCTGTATCGCAGCTGGCCACAGATAGAGAGCTGAGCCAAGCTGCCCATAGGCATAGCCGAAGAAGCCTTGCTGGAAGACAAAGGTGTAGGCTGCATAGGCAAGAGCCTGGATGACAAAGCCATAGCGCTTATGGGACTTGAAGGCGGCCTTGAGAAAGGGGAAGACTATTGCAAGCTCAAGGCCCTTGGCTATGCCGCATAGGTATATGGCAAGCTGATGGAAAGTTGACAGCCAGTAGTTGAAAAGGGAGAAGAAGCCGCTTCCGAAAAGAAGCCCATAAAGCCAGACAAGGGACCAAGGGCTTCTGTCTATGACATAAAGCAGCGGCACCAGGGAAAAAAGGGCGAAGATCGGCCAGCCTGCATCAGACCAAAGGCTTGGAAAGCTCAGTGCATAAAGGAAAGCCGAAACTGCTATAAGAAGGATCTCAAAAAGGAAATCCAGAATGGTTCTCTTCTTCATAAGCAACACTGTGAAGCAAAACCGCGCGCTTGGCAAGTGCAAAAGGCAGCATCAGGAAAAAGCCAGGATTTTAGATTGCCTTTTGCAGTTTTTATCCTAGAATAGGCTAGGAGAATCTTGATGAACACATACAATCCCTTTGACGGTTCCGATCTATGGCTGCCAGATTCGGCTTCAATTGCACATATGAGCGCAGAATCTGCCTTGGAGGACCCAAAGGCTGCCATAGAGCGAGCGCTGGCGTGTCCAATAGGCACAGAGAGCCTGGAAGCCTTGGCCCGATCCAAGGCAGGCAAGCTTGCAAGGGCGGTGATCGTTGCAAGCGACAATACCAGGCCTGTGCCTTACAAGGGGCCAGGCAACATGCTCAGCCCTATAATCCGAATCCTTCTTGCCTCAGGCTTTGAGGCTTCCCAGATAACCATCCTTATCGCTACTGGCATGCACAAGCCAATGACAGCCCAGCAGATCAGGCAGATGATAGACCCAGGCATCCTGGAGCTCGGGGTGCAGGTCATCAACCACGACCCTTCCAGCAGGCTTGATGATCTTGGCCGTACTCGAAGAGGGACCGAGGTGATGATAGACAGCATCTACACAAGAGCTGACCTGAAGATTGTCACAGGCCTGATAGAGAGCCATTTCATGGCAGGGGCCTCTGGAGGAAGGAAGGCTATCTGCCCAGGCCTCATAGGGGAGAGAAGCACAGCCATCTTCCACGGACCTGAGCTGATGGCAGACCCAAGATCCACGAACCTTGTGCTGAAGGACAATCCTGTGAGCGAGGAGAGCCTGGAGATTGCAAGTCTGGCTGGCATAGATTTTCTGGTCAATGTGACCCTGGATCACAGCTTTTGCATCACTGGTGTATTTGCAGGGCACTACATCAAGGCCCATGAGGCCGGAGTCGCCTTCATTGCAAGAAGCGTATCGGTGAAGGCTCAATTGTCAGATGTGGTCATAACCCACGGCGGCTTTGTTGGAATCAACCACTACCAGTGTGCAAAGGCGGCTGTGGCAAGCATTCCGATTCTTAGGAAGGATGGATATCTGATCATCATAGCAGACCTGAAGGACCCCAATGACAAGCTTGGGTCCGCCAACTACCGCAAGTGCCTGTCTGTCTTGATGGAAAAGGGTCCAGAAGGCTTCTACAAGGCCATCACTGACCCCTCCTGGACCTTCCTGGTAGACCAATGGCAGGTCCAGCAGTGGGCAAAGGTGCTTGAGCGAATACCTATGGATCATCTCTATTTCTACAGCCCCAGCCTTGACAGCCCCGGCGCCATTCCAGGCCACCTTCTTGAAAGCGGGCTTGGGTTCAGCGAGGCTGTGAGAAAGGCAATGGATCTAATATGCCTTGCCAATGGCAAGAGAGAGGATGAGCTGGTCATCACCTACATTGCTGATGGGCCTTACTGCGTGCCTCAGACCTGAACGTGCCTGCCTGTCCTTGAGGACTCGTAGATGCCAAGTATGACAGAGAGAGGGACACGACCCTCCTCTGCATCGATGAGAAGCTTATCCTTGCCAAGAAGGTGGGCAATGATGTTCTCATACTCACGCTGATGGTAGATGATTGCAATGGCCTTGGGGTCAGAGGCTGATCCGCCATGCTCCAGGCTGACGCTTGTCAGCGGGCAAGGCGTTGGGAGGCTCCAGAGCGTTATGGCATCATCCTCAAGTATGATGGTGCCTTTCTCGCCGCCTATTATGAAGCGCTTTGCAAAGGGGGGAGTTGAGCAGACCGTTGCATCGATTGTGGCGATGGCACCGCTTCTGAACTCCACCGCAGCACAGGCGGTGTCTTCGACCTCGATGTTTCTCAGCTGTGTCCTGGCATAGCCGGTGACCGACGCTGGACGGCTTAGGAAGTGGCAGAGAAGGTCTATGCCATGTATGCCCTGGTTCATCAGTATTCCGCCTCCGTCAAGATCCCTTGTTCCTCGCCAGGAGGCTGAGTCATAGTAGGCCTGGGTTCGGCTGTAGCGCATCATCAGCGAGGCGCTGACAATCTTGCCAAGCTGATTGGAGTCTATTGCATTCTTGATTGCCTGGGCTGCATCGGTGAAGCGGCTCTGGCTTATGATGGCGATGCTAAGGCCTTTCTCCCTAGCCAGCTTGATCAGGGTGTCGGCGTCCTTGAGGCTCAGGCATATGGGCTTCTCTATGATGACTGACTTGCCTGCCTCAAGGGCCATGATGGCTTGCTGGCAATGATCGCCTGACGGGGTGCATATGGATACAACGTCAATCTCAGGGTCGCTGAGCAGCTTCTCATAGCTGTCATAGCCCCTGGCTTCCTTGAACTCCTCGCAGAACTCCTGGACCGAGGCTTGCGACCTGCTGGCGGCGCCTATAAGGCGGGCTCCCTTGATCTGCCTGATTGCCTTTGCATGGAAGCGAGATACGGTTCCGCACCCTAGTATTGCTATGTTAATTGTGGTCTTCATCCAGCCCTCCAGGTACAATATCACCTGTATTCTCATTATGGTCAATCTAATTTCGACTTTTCCAGAAGCTAGATTTTTTATATGGACACTCGGTCTCTAATTCATATAATGTTAGTCTGATAAGGAGCTTTCATGAATATTCTTGTTTGCGTAAAGCAGGTCCCGGGCTCGAGCGCCGTCAAGGTGGATGATAAGACGGGCCTTCTGATTCGTCCTAAGAAGGGCAATAAGCTGAACCCCTACGACCTCTTCGCCTTGCAGGCAGCCTTGGACATCAAGGACTGCGATGGCAGCCCAGTCAGCGTCCTGACAATGGGGCCTCCCCAGGCCATGGAGGCCATAAGCGAGTGCCTTTGGATGGGTTGCGATGAAGGCTTTTTGATAACTGACCGTGTGTTTGGAGGAGCCGACGTGCTGGCCACCAGCTACACCATCAGCCAGGGCATAAGGAAGGCAGGAGCCCAGGATCTCATCCTCTGCGGCAAGCAGACTACCGATGGAGATACAGCCCAGGTTGGAGCCGAGGTCGCTGAGCACCTTGGCATTCCTCATCTTTCCAATGTCATATCAATTGTCAGAAGGGATGAATCCAGCGTCACTGTCAAGGCCTTGCAGGAAAACCTGATAGTCACCGAGACACTGGAGCTCCCATGCCTTCTCTGCCTGGATGCAGACATCAACACTCCACGCCTTCCTTCCTACAAGAGGATGAAGGAGATGGGAGAAGCCAAGGTGAAGGTTCTCACCTTCGCAGACTTCGAGGACCAGGACAAGTCGCATTATGGGCTCAAGGGCTCTCCGACACAGGTGCAGAAGGTGTTCCCGCCTGAGAAGAACGACAATCGCGTTTTGTACAAGGGCGCTGATGACAAGCTGGCAGCCAAGCTGTCCAGCATTCTCAAAGAGCGAAAGTTCATCTAGGAGAGCATATGGGACTGATAATACACAACAACCTTATAAACGAGGAAAAGGCCCGCGCCTTGATGGGCTCCTGCCCCTTTGGAGCTATGGAATACAAGGATGGCAAGCTGTCCATAGGCATGCAGTGCAAGATGTGCAAGGCGTGCGTGAGAAAGAGCGATGGAGCCATCACCTTCGAGGAGGAGCAGGCGAGCCTCATCGACAAGTCTCTGTGGAATGGTGTGCTTGTATTCTGCGAGCACTATGAAGGCCATATACACAACGTCACCTTCGAGCTTCTTGGCAAGGCCAAGGAGCTGGCCAAGGTCAATGACGAGCCGGTTCTTGCCCTGATGATTGGGCATAACATCACCTCAAAGGCCCAGGAGCTCTACAATTATGGCGCCGACTCGGTGTATGTCTACGACGACCCGGGACTCAAGGACTTCCTAATTGAGCCCTATGCCAATGTATTCGAGGACTTCATCAAGGCCGTCAAGCCTTCCGCCATACTGGTTGGAGCCACCAATGTAGGCCGTTCCCTGGCCCCAAGAGTGGCTGCTCGCCTTCATACAGGCCTCACAGCTGACTGCACAAGCCTGGAAATGACCGAGAGCAAGGACCTGGTTCAGATAAGGCCGGCTTTTGGCGGCAACATCATGGCCAGGATCATGACGCCTAATCACAGGCCGCAGTTCTGCACAGTGCGCTATAAGATATTCAGCAAGCCACCTAGAATTGAATCTGACAAGAAGCCTATTGCCATGACTGTCACGCCTCAGATGCTGGCCTCTCATGCAAGAATCGAGGAGATCGAGGTCAAGAGCCCTGATGTGGATATCTCAGAGGCTGATGTTATCGTCCAGGCAGGACGCGGCGTCAAGACCCAGAAGGATCTGGAGCTGGTGGAGGCCCTTGCTGCAAGGCTTGGAGCGCGCATGGCATGCACCAGGCCCTTGGTGGAGAATGGCTGGTTCTCAGCCAAGCAGCAGATAGGCCTTTCCGGAAGGACAGTCAAGCCCAAGCTCCTCATATGCGTGGGTGTCAGCGGAGCGGTCCAGACCGTTGCAGGCATGAAGGGCAGCGATTGCATAATCGCCATCAACAGCGATCCTGAGGCCCCGATATTCGATGTTGCCCACTATGGGCTGGTTGGGGATCTCTATAAGATCATCCCTAGCTTCCTGAAGGAGTTAGACAATGTTCAATAAGCTAAAGCTAGATGATATAAGAGCGCTGGAGAGAATCGCCCCGACAAGGGTGCTCACCCAGGCGCAGATCAACGAGGATTACTTTCATGATGAGCTTGGCACAGCCTTCGGCGTTCCAGAGGCTCTGGTCAAGGTCCTCACCACAGCCGAGGTCTCGCAGGTTCTCAAGTATGCCTATGAGCATGACCTGCCGGTAGTGACCAGGGGAAGCGGCACAGGCCTTGTTGGCGGAGCCGTGGCAACCTCTGGAGGCATCATGATAGACACCTCGTTGATGAAGAAGGTCCTGGACTTCGACCAGAGCAACCTCACTGTCACAGTGGAAGCCGGGATGCTTCTGATGGAGCTTGCAGCCTACTGCGACCAGAGAGGCTATCAGTATTGTCCTGACCCAGGCGAGAAGAGCGCCACCATCGGCGGCAACATCTCCACCAACGCAGGGGGCATGAGAGCAGTGAAGTACGGCGTCACAAGGGATGCTGTCAGAGCTCTCACAGCGGTTCTTCCCAACGGAGAGATAATCAAGGTTGGAAGCAAGGTTGTAAAGAACTCCAGCGGCTATGACCTTAAGGACCTGATCATCGGAAGCGAGGGGACCCTTGCCATAGTCACCCAGGCCACCTTGAAGATCATCCCAAAGCCAGAGTATGCCATAAGCATACTGGTGCCCTTTGCCACAATGAGCCAGGCCATCTCCACAGTGCCTAAGATCATTGGAGCCAAGGTGACGCCGGTTGCCATTGAGTACATGTCCTGCGATACCATCCTCTTTGCAGAGGAGTACCTAGGAAAGAAGTTCCCGACTCACGCCTCGGATGCCTATCTTCTCATGACCTTCGACTCAAACACCCAGGAAGCAGCCATATCGGATATGCATACCATAGCCGACCTGTGCCTGGAGGAAGGTGCCCTGGACGTGCTTCTCATCGACACCGAGGAGAGAAGCGCCAGCGTATGGTCAGCTCGCGGCGCCTTCCTGGAAGCCATCAAGAGCTCGACTGACCAGATGGACGAGTGCGACGTGGTCGTTCCACGCTCTGCAGTCGCAGACTTCATACTCTACACCCATGAGGTTGCACGCACAGTGTCGATGAGAATTCCATCCTTTGGCCATGCCGGCGATGGAAACCTCCACGTCTACATTTGCCGAGACAAGGCTGATGATGAGACCTGGCAGGACAAGAAGTCCAAGGCCTTCTCCATGATGTATGCCAAGGCCCGTGAGCTTGGCGGACTGGTGAGCGGCGAGCATGGAATCGGGCTTGCCAAGAAGGAATATCTGGCTTCCACCTTGGGCGATACCCAGATCCAGCTAATGAAAGCCATCAAGCGCGCCTTCGATCCAAAGGGAATCCTCAACCCGGGCAAGGTGATCTAGGATTTCATTGAAAAGAATCTAATAGGAAAGGGGACGTCGAATCGGCGTCCCCTTTCTATGTCTTCTGGGATGATCTATAAGGTCCAGCCAGACCAGGATAGGGCCTGGGCATCCTCGCCAGGCCGCCAGGTGGCTGTGCGTGTGCGGTAGGTGATGCCGTCTGCATTCTTCTCGAAGAACTCTCCTGATGAGATTGAGCCGTCGGCGTTGATTCTCTTGCGCTGCTCTAGATCATAGCTGCCATCAGGCTTTCTTGCCGACATGGCCATCTCAACATGGGTGTAGTATGCCGCTGAAGCAAGCCCGCTGAAGGTGTTCTTGGTGATCAGAGGGACAATTCCGCTTTCTGCCTGGTATGTCGAGGATTGCCAACCCACATAATCTACGTCGAAGAGGTACTCAAAGAGCTCTGCGGAAACGCCCGCGTCCAGAATCTCTACGCCTGGAATGGAAGCCAGGGCCTGGGCCTTGGTTCCATCATAGTTGGAGAAGTCTCCTGGGTGGCCCTTGTAGAAGCAGGCATGGCTGTCCCCATAGAAGGAGGAGATGAACTGGAATACATCGGGAAGATTGTAGCCGGATGTTTCCAGATGGTCATCCCTGGTTCCTACAAAGACCATGACGCGCTTTCCCTCTTCCACTGCAGCATCGAATCTTGGCTCATCAAGGTCGAACAAGGTCTTGAATCCAGCCTTCTCAGTTTCAGAGAGGTTGGCCCAGAGGGTGTTCAGGCCTATGGTCAGCACCTTGGGATTGGACTTGACCTTGTCATTGTAGACATTGGAGGAACCCCAGACATCTGCATTGTTGCGGGTTATGATCCACTTTGCATCCAGGTCAGGGTCATTGACTATGATCGGCATATAGGAGTAGAGGAGGAAGTAGAAGCCTTGGCTTGGCACGCTCAGGTTGTCAAGGATTTCACCCATGAAGCTTGGGTCCTCGGCCTCGGCCTTGGCCTTGATCTTCTGCCATTGGGCCATCATGGAGTCAAAGGTCGCCAATGAAGGATTTGCTGGGTCCTCCACGCTGCCGAAGGCTGACCTGAAGGCGCTGTAGGTGCCCGCTCCATCGGTTATGAAGACAAAGGAGCAGCGATCCAGGCTTATATGGCTAAGCGATGTATAGAAGAACATCTGGGCTGGGTTGACATCGCAGAGGATGAAGTTGAACCTGGAGGCTGGATTGAGCTCGCTTAGGTACTTTACATAGTCTATGTAGCCACGGAACATCTCGTAGGCATAGTTGGTTCCGCTGACAACGCTCTGCGTTGTGGCCTTGTCGGAGACAAAGGGATTGGTATGCATGTTGGCTAGCAGATGGGTCCAGTCATAGGCTCCAGCTCTTTCCAGGCCTACGATTGTCGGCAAGCTTGAGTCGACAATGCTTGTGTTGTCTGTGTCGTAGTCGGCCATGGCCAGGCTGAAGTAGGTCACAGGCATTGTCGCCATCATGGGCACAATGTTGTACTCAGGCGCTGTAAGAGTGAGAGTAAGCAGGCTCTTGCCAACCTCGCGGCCTTCCCTTAGGTATCTGGCAATGATCTCATGCTTTCCAAAATACCTTGCATCATAGTCAAGGCTTGTGGCTCCTGGAGCCAGCAGGCTTGTGTCGTACTCGGTCTTTTGGGATCTCATGACGACTCCATTAGAGTCTATGAGCTGGCTGCTTACGACTATTTGGTCAGCCTGAAGCTCGCTGTAGCCTTCGATGAGGCTGATAGACACTGTTGTATCGCTCTTTGTGGCGCTTCTTGCAGCAAAGGATCCTGAGGTCTTGAACTCAAGAGAGCAGGAGAGGGCAAGAAGACAGAATATGGTGATCATTGCTATCATTGACTTTTTCATTTCACGCCTCCTAGTAGAAGAATGACAGGCCCATTGACTGGGTCAGCCTGATTGTCGGATCGATGGAGAAGTCAACTATGCTGCCTCTTATCTGGCAATAGCCATACCGGGCTCTTGCATGGTAGGTGAGGCCGAACTGGTCCAGTATTCTCCAGGTAAGGCCGGCAGATCCGTCGACAGTGCATTCTGTGGTCAGGTTGGAGTTCGCCTGCATGAAGGTGGCTCCCAGTCCCAGTCCAAGCTCTGCCTTGAGCTTGGGGGCTATTTCAAGGCTCAGTGCGCCCTGAAGCGATGCATACAATGCATTGAGGTTCAGCGATCCTGCGTAGGAATAGCCATAGCCGATGTAGACAAGGGCGCCTAGCTGGTTTGCCCCATCGTTGAAGAAGCAGGCTGCATCTGCATCGATGCTGAATAAGCTGGAGGCAGGCTCCAGGCTTCCGCTTGCTGCGTCCAGGAATGTCAGAAGCGGACCTACTCCGCCTTGCTCCTGGGTGATCTTGTCTAGAACATAGGCTTTTGTAATGCCTGGCTGAATGCCAGCGCGTATTTCATAAGCCAAAGCGGGAGCCATAATGAGCAGCACTATGGCTAGAATGAGGATTGTTTTCTTCATTTGCTCTCCTTTCTTGGATTTTTTCCCTTGAGTGGAAATTACAAGAGAGGAAACAGGGATGAAGTCAGCAATGTTACATTTTTTTCAATACGAAAATACATATAATGAAATTTTGTACAGAATAATGGAATTGTTGCCAACAGAAATGATCTACTGAGTAAAAAAACAGGTCTCAGGCTCAATAGGAAAAAAGGCATTGACAAAAAGCTTGTCTGATTATACTGTATATTCCGTATATTAACAGTTGGTGGATAAATGGACCTGATTATCAGCAATGCCTCTCCTAAGCCTATCTATGAGCAGCTATACGACCAGCTTCGCTCAAGCATAATCTCAGGCCTCCTGAAGGAGGGCGACCTTCTGCCTTCCATAAGGAACCTTGCAAAGGATCTGAGAATCAGCGTCATAACCACCAAGAGAGCCTACGATGAGCTTGAGCGGGATGGACTGGTGAACACGGTGGCAGGCAAAGGCTGCTTTGTAAGCGCCATGAACATGGACCTTGTCAGGGAAGCAGAGCTGAGGAGCATCGAGGAGCATCTTAGGTCGGTCATATCCACAGCAAGAGGCCTTGGCCTTGGCCGAGACCAGATTCTTGAGATCCTGGATGTGCTGGAGAATGAGGAGGGCGATGATGAACGCCATTGAGATAAGGGGCTTGAAGAAGAGCTTCAAGGATTTTACCCTAGGGCCATTTGACCTGGATCTTCCTGAAGGCTCGATAATGGGTCTTGTGGGAGAGAATGGAGCTGGAAAGAGCACAACCATCGGCTTGATAATGAACGCACTCAGAAGCGATGAGGGAACTGTGAAGGTGCTTGGAATTGACAACAAGGGACCTTCATTCCGTGCTGTGAAGGAGGACATAGGAATAGTGCTTGATGAAGCCTACTACCCAGAGCCTCTGACAGCCAGGAAGCTTGGCTTCATCATGAAGCATACCTATGCAGCCTGGGATGAAGGCCTTTATGAAGGCTATGTCAAGGACCTTGACCTGCCCATGAACAAGGCCTTCAAGGACTTTTCCAGAGGCATGAAGATGAAGCTTGCAATAGCCATAGCCATGTCACACAAGGCTCGCCTGCTCATCCTTGATGAAGCCACCAGCGGGCTTGACCCAATAGTGCGCGATGAGATTCTTGATGTGTTCAATGAGTTCACAAGGGATGAGAAGCGCTCCATATTGCTTTCATCGC
>JAQVSP010000186.1 GCA_028700425.1 Sphaerochaetaceae bacterium
CAAGAGATCAAAGGGAAGGAATGCGCGGCCAAGGGGCCTTCATTGTCCAAACCCGGATTGCGTCTGCAACAGGGCAAAAGGCTTCTACGACAGGCCATGGTATTCGCCTCATGGCACATACCATAACGCGGCTCAAGGAAAGGTGAGAAGGTATCGGTGCCAGTACTGCGGCGCTACCTTCTCGGAGCGCCAGGCTACAGATCACTGGTATCTTCATAGGGATGACATCGATGGCTACAGCCTTGTGTACGACTGGCTGGTCAAGGGCTACTCGCTCTCTATGCTTGCCTTGCATCACGACTGCTCAATCCAGGCCATCATCACAAGAGTGAAAAGAGCGGTATGCTCCCAGCCCAGAATAAGCGGGACTCCTGCTCCACAGATCAGAAGTCAGGCTTGCTCTCTCTAGGATCGATGGCAAAGCCGGGCATTTCCTCTATTTCCAGGACCTGTCCATCATCAGCGACAGCACGGCCTGAGAAGTGACCGAATGTCCATGCCTTGGAGCTGGCCGATGGGCTTAAGGCCAGCTCAATCCTTCCTTCCTTGTCCTTGAAGGTCCATGGCTCAACCTGTGATCTGGATACTGTCATGTCCACAGGCCCGATCTTGTGAATTATCCCGTCGATGCACAGGGCATTGTCAATAAGGCTTGAAAGGCAGATCGAGACGACATGGCCGCCTGACAGGCCGCTTGCCTGGGCCGACAGCCATTGCTTCTTGCCAACCCAGCGTCCTCTGGTCCATTCATAGCTGGCAAGGCAGCCTTCCTGCTCAAGATCCATCTTTCTATCCCCTAGAATGAGCTTGCCTGCTGCCTTCATGCCCATGAAATGATCCTGAAGGCAGAACTGCATGCTTTCTGGCTTCAGGGCCTGAGCGGTGCACAGCCCTTGAAGAGAGGGATCCTGGGTGATCTGGATATCAGCATCAAGGCCTATGATCCCATTGCCAAGGTCCAGGGCTGGAGATCCAGCGAGCAGGCGTCTTCTGCTGTCTGCCTTTATGAAGGCAAGGCGCATTGAGTCATCAAACCAGCTTGATTGCCAGGAAGTGGAGCTTGAGGGCCCCAGCTCAAGGGACCTGCTGAATCTTTTGCTCGATTGTATGCTGGATATGGAGCCTTCCTCTAGGTCTATGAAGGTTATCTCGTGAAAGCTGCCAAGTCCCAGCTCAGCCATTGTCATGATCAGGATCCAGCTTCCATCAATCTTTGTGATGCTATAGCGATCCCATTGATACACATGGGCTTTATTGGCCTTCAAGGCCTTTGGGCTGAAAGCCCAAATTGGCGTGCTTGACCAGGAATCATCCCCAGGAAGGCCTCTTGGGCCTATGAGCTTCTGGATCTCCATTGCATCCTCCAGGAATTATTATAGCAGAACAGAAAAGGTCTTGGAAGTCGTTTTGTTTAATGTTATAGTTCATAACATTAGGAGAAACAATGCTTACTAGAAGGATTATTGAAGCTGCCCTTTCAGCTGCTATGAGCACAGGTGCTGACTTTGCAGAAGTATTCGTCGAGGACACTTGTGCCAAGTCAGTAGTAATGATGGACAAGAAGGTTGAGAGACTAGTCGATTCTGCCCAAAGTGGAATAGGCATAAGAGCCTTCCTAGGAACGAGATATACACATGCCTCGACAAGCGACCTAAGCGAGAGGGGAGTGCTTGAGTGCGCAATGAGGGTTGCAGGCCTTATAGCCTCGGCCAGCCCCTTTGCCTGCAAGCCTCTCAGGGAGAGGATCTTCCCAAGCGCTCATGAAGTGAGGATTGTCCCTTCATCCGCGGACAATAAGGCCCGCATCGATATTCTCAGAAGAGCCTATGATGCAGCCTTCGCCTATGACAAGGCCATCATACAGGTCACTGGATCCTTCATGGATTCTGACAGGCGCATTCAGATAGCCAACTCTGACGGACTTTTCGCCACCGACAGGCAGGTCAGATGCCGAATCGCCGTCTCTGCTGTCTCAAGCGATGGCCATGTGAACCAGAATGGCTTCAGCGGACCTGGAGCTCGCAGAGGCCTTGAGCTCTTTGAAAGCCAGATTGTCCCCGAGCAGGTTGGCAAGGAAGCGGCCAGGATTGCCATGGTCAACCTTAAGGCCGGCTATTGCCCTGCCGCAGTCATGCCGGTGGCCATCGACAATGGCTTTGGTGGAGTCATCTTCCACGAGGCCTGCGGCCACTCCCTAGAGGCTACTCAGGTTGCATATAACAGCTCCGAGTTCTGCGGCAAGATAGGCAAGAGAGTCGCCTGCGACAAGGTCACAGCAATAGATGATGGCACCCTGGCAAACGAGTGGGGCTCCATCGACATAGATGACGAAGGCCATCCAGGACAGAGGAACATTCTCATCGAGAACGGAATTCTCAAGGGCTACATGATAGATGGCTTTAACAGCAGGCGCATGGGCATGCCTGCTACCGGCAATTCAAGGCGCCAGGATTACACCTTCTGCCCCACAAGCAGGATGACCAATACCTTCATTGCTCCCGGTCCAGATGAGGACAAGGACATCATTGCAAGCATGGAGTATGGCCTATATGCCGCCAAGATGGGAGGCGGATCGGTCAATCCGGCTACAGGGGCCTTCAACTTTGCAGTGCTTGAGGGCTATCTGGTGCGCAACGGCAAGATTGCAGAGCCTGTCAGAGGCGCAAGCCTTGTGGGAACTGGAAGCGGCGTGCTTGCCAAGATCGACATGGTCGGCAAGAGCCTGGCTCATGGCCAGGGAATGTGCGGCTCTTCAAGCGGCTCCTTGCCTGTCAATGTAGGCCAGCCGATGATCAGAGTCTCAGACATAACAGTAGGAGGAAGATAGAATGGATAAGTTGAGCATTAAAAGTTCACTTGAGAAGCTTCTCGCTCAGCAAGGCATCAAGGATTATGAGATCCACATCATGGGATCGGATTCTCAGGAGTGCGATATCTTCCAGTCTGATGTGAAGTCATTCTCATCATCTACAAGCCTGGATCTATGCCTTAAGGTGCTGGTCGACGGACGATTTGGCACCGCAAACACCCAGGATTTCTCCAT
>JAQVSP010000187.1 GCA_028700425.1 Sphaerochaetaceae bacterium
ATCAGGAGCTTATCACTCAGAAGGTCAATGAGATGCTTGAGATGGTTGGCCTGGTTGCAGAGCATGCCAGCCGCTATCCTCATGAGTTCTCAGGAGGCCAGAGACAGCGAATCGGAGTTGCAAGGTCAATTATCATGAACCCCGACCTGATCATCGCTGATGAGCCTGTAAGCGCACTTGACGTGTCAATTCAGGCCCAGGTCATCAACCTCCTCAACGACCTGAGAAAGAAGTTCGGCCTGACGCTGCTGTTCATCGCTCATGACCTGTCGGTTGTCAAGTACTTCTCAGACAGGATCGGAGTCATGTACTATGGCAACATGGTCGAGCTTGCAAGCTCAGATGAGCTTTTCAAGCACCCGCTCCATCCATACACCAAGAGCCTTCTTTCAGCTATCCCTCTTCCTGACCCAATCTATGAGAAGTCCAGGAAGAGAATAACCTACAACCCACTTCTCGAGCATGATTACTCCACAGACAAGCCTTCCTTCAGGGAGATCTCCAAGGGACACTTCGTCAAGTGCAATGATGCAGAGTTCGAGAAGTACAAGAGAGAGCTGAACTAGGATGGACGACAACAAGCGAGGCTTCATCTCAGCCTTGTTATGGGGCTTGGCAATATCTGTCGCTGCCTTCTTCTTCGCATCAAGCAAGGCCTCTGGAATCCTCCAGAGGCTTTGCGACAGCTTCTTTGTAGCTGGAGTCCTGGTCACAGGCCTGGGCGGCTTGAGCTTTGCTCGCAACCAAGGCCTTTTTGACATGATGGGCTTTGGCGTGAAGATGGTGCTTCATATCCACCTGACCCCAACCCAGAAGGATAGAGGCGATGAGACCCTCATTGAGTACAAGGAGCGCAAGTCCAAGACACGGAAGTCTGCCAAGCCTATGCTGCTTGGCGGACTTGTCTACCTGGTCCTTGCCTTCATAATGCTGGCCGCCTACTTCATATTTTCCTAATAGGAAATAAATCTCTTTCCAAATTGTAGAAACCGTGGGTTCATCTTTTCTCTTCGCTGCTATAGAGTATAGCCATCAAGGAGAAAAGAAATGAAGAACAGAAAAGAAAGCAAGACACAGAGAAGAGGCCTCCTATTTGCCCACCGCATAAGCTTCTGGTCTCGCCAGGAGCCTTATCAAGCCATCTCACTATCTCAGCAGCTAAGATCAGCATCGGGACTTTCAATCCTCAGCGAAACTCGAATATAATACATCCATGATAACAATAGCCCAGAACATCAAGTCATTTCGCAAGCAGCGTCTGATGACCCAGGAACAGCTTGCAGAGACCCTCGGAGTCACTGTAGGTGCAGTCTCAAAGTGGGAAGCAGGCTTAACCACGCCTGATTTATCCTTGATAGTGACCATGGCCTCCTTCTTCGAGACCTCAGTGGATGTCCTGCTTGGCTATGAGCTTCACAAGCAAAGCGTTGAAGTCATAATCAAGAGCATCAGCGAGCTTAGGAACCGCAAAAGGTTCGATGAAGCCGCAGCAATGGCTGAGCAAGCCTTGATGAAGTATCCCAATTGCTTCGAGCTGGTCTACAGGTGCGCAAGCCTCTATGCGCTCAAGGGCATGGAGGAAAGCAGCAAGAGGGACCAGAGAAGAGCCCTGGAGCTTTATAATCGCTCCCTTGAGCTCATCGACCAGAACAAGAATGATAAAATCAATGTCTGGACCATCAAGAACCACATTGCCAACTGCTATATGGGCCTTGAGGAGAAGGACAAGGCATTAGAGCAGCTTAAGATGAACAACGCTGATGGCCTTAACGATGCCAGCATAGGCTTCATACTGGCCACTGACTTCAAGAAGCCGGATGAAGCCCTGAAATATCTCTCCTCCGCCCTCATATCCGAGACCACCTCGCTGCTGAGAGTCGCTTCAGGCTATGCAAGCGCCTTTGCCCAGAAGAAGGACTACAAGAAGGCAAAGGAGGTCCTATTATGGTATCTGGACTTCTATTCGGCCCTCAAGCCAGACGAGCCAAGCTACATCGACAAGGAAGAGGCCCAGCTGTACACCAGCCTAGTGTCCATTGAAATGGAGGAAGGCGAAATTGACAGCGCAAGGCTTCATCTAAGCAAGGCACTGGAAGAAGCCAGCATATTCGATGCCTCTCCTGTCTACTCATTGTCCAACCTTAAGTTTGTTGAGGGCGTTGAAATGACAGCCTTCGACAACTTCGGCATCTCTGCCAAGCAAGGCATACTGGACTCCTTCAAGAAGGAGGAGGACAAGGAGCTTCGAGCCAAGCTGATAAGCCTTTGGGAACAGACTGTGAAGGCTTGATGGCGCTCTCAGTGCTGGATCCTAGTCAGTCCAGCTTTTCAGCAAGCTCTATCAATTCGTTCGAAACGCTCTTGATCCTGTCCAGCAGGAGGCTTGCCTCAGTGCTGTCAGCTGATTCATTCAGCCCAACACGCAGCAGATAATCCCTTCGAGCAGGATCATCGGCAAGCTCGAAACCAGTATTCCGATTTTTAAGCAGGTCGTAATACTTAGCCTGGATTTTCCTGTTAAATCCAGAAAGCCATACTTCAAGCTTGAAATCCCTGTGGATGAAGACAACTGCAAGCTTCAATCCTTTTTCCTTTAGTTTCTCGTTGGTGAACAAGAAGTAGGAATACTCCATTTCGTTCTCAGCTATATTAGCCTGAAAAGAGCATTCCGGCATGCTTTTTTCCAGCTCGATTCTAAGATAGCGGAATAATCTAATGAATTCCTGATAGCATTCTATTATGTTGGTTGTCCGCAGCAATTTTCTGTATTCTGATAATAAGCTTGCTTTGAATTTCATTCTTGTCCCCCCTTATGACTATTAGCATTCTAGCACGGGATTGCAAAAAGGCTAGAATCAAGCAAGGATCACTGATCTTCTTAGTCTTGAATTAATAACTTAAATTTAAAGAAAAAACGGTTCAAGACAGAATCTTGTGGGATACATAGCCAGACCTGGGCTTGTAGCTCTCGAACATGATCTTGAGGAAGAAGTATTCCGTATCCCTGAATCCATAGGATTTCCTTCTCAGGGTCTTGATCAT
>JAQVSP010000188.1 GCA_028700425.1 Sphaerochaetaceae bacterium
AATCATCATTACACTGGTGGCTCAGATGATCCTGGATCTCCCCGTACGGGAAGTCGGCCTGATTCCCCGCTCTCTCTTTGGAGAGAACAGGCTTCAGCTGCTGCAGATACAATGGAAAGACCTGGGGCAGTTCATTTCCCCGGCAATCTCCATTGCAGCGCTAGGCATGGTGGAGAGCCTGCTTTGCGGCAGCTCGGCTGGAAAGATGAAGGGCGAGAAGCTCAATGCAACCCGCGAGCTTTTTGCTCAGGGAATAGGCAACGTGATCATACCATTCTTTGGGGGCATTCCAGCTACCGCTGCAATCGCCAGAACTTCAGTTGCCATCAAGAGCGGCCAGCAGACTAGGCTCACCAGCATCATTCATTCCGTTGGGCTTCTTGCCTCGATGTTCCTGCTCTCGCCCTACATGAGCAGGATACCTCTTGCTTCTCTTGCTGGAGTGCTGATGGTGACTGCCTGGAGGATGAACGAATGGCACGCCATCCGTCAGATCTTCTCCAAGCGAATCAAGACCTCCATGGCTCAGTACCTTATCACCATGATTGCAACTGTTGTCTTCGACCTGACTGTCGCCATTCTTATCGGCATAGGCTTCTCGATGATCATGTTCATCATCCGCAGCCACCATATCTCCATCGAGGTCAACCCAGTTGTTCCCAAGAATGGCAGCCCAAGCATTAAGACCACTGTAGTCTATGTTGACGGCTCTCTCTTCTTCGGAAGCCAGGACCAGCTGACGCGCAAGGTGGAACCCCTGCTTGAGGATGGCATTGGAAGGATCATCTTCAGCCTTCGCGGAGTGCCATTCATAGACCATAGCTCTGTCAATGAGATTTCAGAGATAGTTGCAATGTGCCAGAAGAGCTCGGTTGAGGTGCTTTTCTGCGGCCTGCAGTCACCAGTCCAGTCAATGTTCAAGCGTCTTGACTTCTATGACCAGGTGGGAGAGGACAAGTTCTTCTCATCGGTGGTCACGGCTCTTGAGTCGCTGAAATAGTCTCGCTCTTCAAGAACAGCAAGACCCTTGATGAAAAGCAGGGGTCTTGTCTTTTTTAGACTGGTTATTCCAAAACAGCAGTCTAGGTGCTATCATGGGTTCTATGGAAAACAGAAGGATGCTTGATCTTTTGAAAGGCGAGATGGTAAAGGCCATGGGATGCACAGAGCCAGCAGCTGGAGCCTTGTGCGGAGCTGCTGCATCTTCATTGCTCAAGGGCTCTATCGAGTCGGTCAAGGTGTCAGCTTCCCGCGACATGGTCAAGAACGCCATGGGAGTAGGGCTTCCAAACTGCACTCTCAAGGGCATCGGCGCAGCCGTGGCCCTTGGCATCGTCAAGGCCGATGCATCATCGGGCTTGACAATCCTTTCCGATCTTTCCAATTCCGATATTGAGAGAGCCTCTCTTCTTTCAGATAAGATCAGCCTCATCATCGTTGAGAACGTTCCAGGAGTTTTTGTCGAGGTCTCAATTGAGGCCGAAGGCCATATGGCAAAGGCTTGCGTGAAGTCAAGCCACGATAACATCTGCTATCTAGAGCTGGATGGAAAGGTTCTTCTGGATGAAAGAGGGACAAGCTCTGAATGTATCAAGGCTCAAGACAGAGCTGACATTGATGATCTGAACCTTGAAGGCATACTTGAGTTTGCCAAGACAGTTGATGCAGAGGAGCTAGGCTTCATCAAGAGTGCTATAGACACAAACCTTGCTATAGCCCATGAGGCGCTTAGCTCTGACTGGGGCCTCTCTGTTGGACGAGTGGCCTCCTCAAGCCTTGGCAAGGAGCCACAAAGCCTGGATGAGGCCCTGGGCCTGGCTGCGGCAACGGCGGCTGCAGGATCGGATGCCAGGATGAGCGGCTGCACCATGGCTGTGGTGATCAACAGCGGCAGCGGCAACCAGGGCCTCACTGTGACCCTTCCTCCCTTCATTCTTGGCAAGTATCTCAAGAAGACAGAGGATGAGATTTGCAGGGCCGTGTGCATCAGCGAGCTGGTAGGCCTTCTTCTTACAAGAAAAAAGGACAAGCTCTCGGCCTTGTGCGGAGCCTTCACAGCTTCCATAGGCACAGCATGTGCCTATGTGTACCTGATGGGCGGATGCTTGAAGGCAACCGAGAGAGCAATCAACTGCATGGTGGGCGACCTGACTGGAATAATCTGCGATGGGGCGAAGATGACCTGCGCCATGAAGATCTGGTCCTGCGTACAGGCTGCAGGACTGTCTGCAAGGCTGGCCTTGGTAGGACTGGGGCCTGGCAAGGAAAGCGGCATAGTGGGCTCTGACTGCTCAGAGAGCCTTGACTATTTATCTCAGCTTTCCCATGAGGGCATGGAGAAGACAGACCAGACAATTCTGTCCATTATGCTGTCAAAGACACAGCGATAGTTCCTATTATAAATAATATTCAACCAATACAACTCTAAGTTTATTTTATTAATTTTAAACAATGAAAAAGCAACAAAAAAGTGGTTCTCTTTTTTTATTTATTCTTATATACTGTGCTGGGTGTAACAGGGATGGCTGTAAGTTGTTGACTATATATACATTCCTGTGGATGTAAAGGAGAAGACGATGGTCTTGGGGAAATTGTCCAGGCAGCTAGGCATCGATGCGACTAGTGCTTTTCACCGACAGATCTCACCTTTTTCATCCGCTCGTTGCACTGGCTTGCGTTGGCAGGCCTTAGCCTCTTAGCAGGCGTCAGGATATCCTGAGGCCTGCATACTGTTTCGGCGTAGCAGGACCTGCGGATTGGTCATGGGAAAAAACGCTTTCACTCCGGTGAAATGGGCGACTGTGGCCAAAATAAAAAATTCACTAGCAAAAGGAAGAGTTACTCTATGGGGCAGCCTGCAGTAAACAAGTTCAAGGTCATGCTGATGATGACCGCAGACCTTATGAACATCATGTTCATGGCAATAGTGTCTCGCTACCTCGTCTTTGGTGAGCTGTCTGACATGCCTTGGCTTGAGTCTGCTGTCTTTGCCTTCTTGCAGGTGGCTGTGTTTGCCTGCTGCAGGTATTATCGCATACGAAT
>JAQVSP010000189.1 GCA_028700425.1 Sphaerochaetaceae bacterium
GGCCTTGGCTGCAGTGGATCCCTTCAGCTATGAATGCAAGACGGTCTTCATCGATCCTGGCCATGGAGGCTATGATCCAGGCTCTGTCAGCGCAAGCAGCCTTGAGAAGGACATAAACCTCTCTGTTGCCCTGGCTCTCAGAGGGGAGCTTGAGAGAGAAGGCCTGAACGTTGTGATGACCCGAAGCAAGGATGTGTTCGTCTCCCTGGAGGAGAGGAGCCAGGCGGCCTATCAAGCTGATTATCCACCAGATCAGTCTGCGATCTTCGTCTCCATTCATGTCAACGCATCAGAATCCAGCCAGGCAAGCGGCTTTGAGGTCTATTCCATGACTTTTGACAGTCAAAGAAGCTTCTTCATCAATGGCATGTCGCCCCTGTCGATTATTCGCTTCGGCTCCCTTGATTCTGCTTCGCTTTCCGCTCTTGTCTACGAACATAGCTGCGCCTTGGCAAGCTCTGTACTGGAGGCTTTCACGGCCTCTTTTCCAGACAGGCGGAACAGGGGGCTTAAGGAGGCTGACTATGCGGTGCTCATAGGCTCCAGGATGCCTTCTGTCCTTGTGGAGCTGGGCTTCATATCCAACGACAAGGAGCGCCAGTGGCTGGAGAGAAGGGCCAAGGAAATGGCAAATGCCCTTGCAAAGGGGATTCTTGATTACATAGGAGGCCTTTGATGGAAAAGGGATTCTGTCTGGATGAGCGATTGGCGGAGGGCTTTGATGAAAGCCAATGGGACAACCTAGGCCCCATTGGCCTTGAGCAGATGGCAAGAAAGGCCTTTGAAGCCATCGCCTCCCATCTGCCGCTTCGGCAGGTCAAGGCCTTCGAGGCACTGGCCCAGGGCAGCCTCAGGCCAGCCCAGGAAGCTAGGCTGCTGCTTGCAAATGCTGCATGCTCGCTGGCAACTGGCGCTCCGCTGTGCCAGGATACCGGGGTGGCAGGGGTGTTCGGCTTTGCTTCCAGCTTTGAGCCTGACAGCACTGAGCAGGCCCTCAGGGGCGCTCGCAGCGCCTATGAGGCAAGGAGCCTGAGAAACAGCGTCAACATACCCTTTTCCATGACAGAGGAGAAGGCATGGCCTGGCAATTATCCAGCCCAGGTCTGCCTGCAGTTCTCCTCAGCCTTCCCAGGCAAAAGGGCCTTCGTCTTCTTTGCCAAGGGAGGCGGGTCGCAGAACAAGACCCAGCTTTTTCAGAAGACTGCGGCTTTTCTGAACGAGGAAGCAATCAAGGCCTTCATAGACCAGAGGCTGGGGGAGCTGGGAACATCAGCTTGCCCGCCCTACAGGATAAGCCTGGTGGTGGGAGGCCTCAGCCCAGAGCAGACGCTCATGGTGGCTAAGCTTGCCAGCCTTGGCCTTTATGAGCAGGGAGAAGGTGATTATGAGAGCTATATCATGCAAAGCGCAAGGCGTCAGGGCATCAGCGTTATTGGAGCGACTGTGCTTAGGCTTTGCAGGCATGGAGCCTCCTGCCCTGTGGCCTTTGCAGTGACCTGCAATTGCGACAGGACCGTCAAGGCTGTCCAGATTGGCAGAGACTTTTGGATGGAGAGGCTGAGCAGCGGGCCGTTTTCTGGCTATGCAGATTTTGCAGGCGCCAAGATCGATTTGGACAGAGGCCTTGGACAGCAGGTCGAGGGCCTGGAAGAAGGCTCAGCTGTGCTTTTGAGCGGAGAGGTCATCATCGCACGAGACAAGGCCCACATCCGCTTCTCAAAGGAGGAGGACCTCTCCTTTCTGGGCAGCAGGCCCATATTCTATGCCGGTCCCTGCACCTCGCCCGATGGAGTCATCACCTCCATAGGCCCCACTACAGCCTCCCGAATGGACGAGAAGGGCCTTGAGCTTATTGAGCGTGGCTGCGGGCTAGTCACCATAGCAAAGGGCCAGAGGACAGAGGAATATGAGAAAAGCCTTCGCTCTCACGGCGGCCTCTACTTCGAGGTCCCTGGCGGGGCAGCAGCCTACATAGCCTCCAATTGCCTTCAGTCAAGCTCCATTCTCAGGTATCCAGAGCTGGGAATGGAAGCAGTCAGGCTGGCTAGGTTCAAGGATCTTCCAGCCTTCCTGGCCATCAAGACAGCTGAAGGGGCGAAGCTCTGAATCATTTTCCCTCTTGGTCTTTCAAAAACCTTGTCTTTGAGCTATCATTGGCAGCTGGAGTCAGAACATGATTGATTTGAAGGAATTGAAGACTAGGTATTCGGAAATCGAGAAGAACATCAAGGACCGCAATATGAATGTGGACTTGAAGGCCATAGTGGAGCTCTACGAAAGAAGAGCTTCCCTAATGCAGCAGACAGAGGCTCTCAGAGCCAAGAGAAACGAGACAGCCTCGGCCATGAAGGGCAAGCTGGATCCAGAGAAGCGCCAGAGCCTTATCGCCTTGGGAAAATCAATCAAGGATGACATAGCAAGCCTTGAAGCTCAGCTTGATGAGGTAGACAGGGAATTCAATGCTCAGGCAAGGCGCATACCCAACTATGCTCATCCTGCAGCCCCCATTGGCAAGGAAGACAAGGACAGCACTGCCGTGAAGTATGTCGGAAATCCTCCTGTGTTCGACTTCAAGGCCCTTGATCATGTTCAGATTGGAGAGAAGCTGGACCTCATTGACTTTGATACCGCTACAAAGGTCAGCGGAGCCAAGTTCTACTACCTGAAGAACGAGGCTGTGATTCTTCAGATGGCTCTTGAGCGATATGCGCTGGACATCGTTATGAAGCATGGATTCACCCCGGTGATCACTCCGGATGTGGCTCGCGATGAGATACTTGAGGGCATCGGCTTCAATCCAAGGGGAGGAGAGAGCAACATCTACCCTCTCGAAGGCACAGGAACAAGCCTTGTGGGAACAGCCGAGATAACCCTTGGCGGATATCTGTCCGACACAGTGCTTGATGTGAAGGACCTGCCTATAAAGATGACAGGGCTTTCTCATTGCTTCAGGCGCGAGGCAGGCGGAGCAGGCCAGTACTCCAAGGGCCTTTATCGAGTGCACCAGTTCTCAAAGCTTGAGATGTGCATCTTCTGC
>JAQVSP010000190.1 GCA_028700425.1 Sphaerochaetaceae bacterium
TTGTTGTGGCCATAAGCTACTATCTCTGCGGCCTTTTCCCCCATCCAGACTATGCAATTACAGTCATCAGGCTGGTGATGCTTGCAGGAACTGTCTATATCTTCCGAGTTCGGCTCAGGCCTCTCTATCGACAGGTCGCTGAACTTTGGGATGTCTATTCACTGGTATCAGTGGGAACCTTCATGAACTTTGCATGGTACTTCATATCCAGTGATGACATAGAGCAGACCCTGCAGGCTTCCATCGTGCCGATCCTCCTTCTCTGCATGCTCACCTTGCTGGTATATATAACCATAATACTCTCGCTGCGCAATATTCAGCACGAGTATGAGCTGCGCGAGGAGAACCAGCGCATGCAGGCCAACCAGGAATACCTTACGCTTTCTGCAAAGGCCATGGCTGATCGCATCGCTCTCATGAACAAGACTGTTCAGCAAAGCCGCATTGCCGCACATGATCGCAGGCACCTGACCAATGCCTTGCTTGGAATGCTGGAGGCCGGACATGCAGAGGATGCAGCCAGCCTGCTTCGCATGGAATCTCATAAGCCGGCAAGCGGAGTGCGCAGCTATTGCTCCAATCCAGCCGTCGATGCTGCAGTGGGCTGGTATGCAAGACTAGCTGAGGATGCAGGAATCAGATGTGACATCTCCCTTGACCTGGGAACAGAGTTGGCTGTGGATGCTCTTGAGCTGTCCATGGTCATGGCTAACCTGATGGAGAATGCCATACATGGCTGCAGCAAGGTGGCTTTAGCTTCAGAGCGCTATATTCGCTTGAATTGCTGCAATGCTGGAAGGCTTTTGGTTGAGATTGAGAACCCTTGTGATGCTGGTGTTAAGCTGGACGAAAACGGCCAGCCTAGAGCGAGCGAGAAAAGTCATGGCACAGGAAGCCGAAGCATTGCAGCCTTTGCTTCAAAGTACGATGGTGAGCTGCTATATCAGGTCAGCAATGGCGTGTTTAGGGTGCGCTTGCTTGTCTAAGAGCTTTTCTAAGCATGAAAACAGGTCTTTTAGGCATGCATTGGTTCATATACAGCCCTGCGCAATATAGTGCAGGTGCTTGTATTGTGCAAAAGGAGAAAATAGAATGAAGAAAGCGGCAATTTTTCTTGCAATGCTGATCATGTTGTGTCCTGCCCTGATGGCGACAGGAATGGCTGAAGCCCCAGAGGTCAAGCCCCTTTGGGAAGCTGGACAGACTCGGGACAAGATTGTCATCATAAGCGACCTGCATCTTGGCATTGACGATAGATATAGCGAGACTGTTGAAAATCGTCCTCTGCTTGTGGATTTCCTTAATAGGATCTGTGCTACTGGCGATGTCAAGGAACTTGTCATAGCAGGCGATTTCCTGGATACGTGGTATCTGCCGGTATTCTATCCAAGCTATGAAGACGACAATCAGTTCTACAGGGATGTGATTGCAAACAACTCAACTGTATTTGAAGCTCTCAATAGGCTGACATGGTCTGGCGTGAAGCTTGTGTATGTACCTGGAAACCATGACTTGACACTGGAGGCTTCTGTGCTCCAGGAGGCGGTTCCCGCCATTGTCCAGGTCAGCGATGCCCAGGGCCTGGGAGCCTACTATGCCGGCTGCCGAAACGAGATTGTCATCGAGCATGGACACCGCTATGATGTATTCTCTGCTCCCGATACGCTCTCCAATGCAGAGCTTTGCGGCAACGACGATACCATCCTGCCGGCAGGATATTTCTATGCTAGATATGGAGCAACATGGGTCATTGAAGGCAGGCCTGCTGTACAGAAGGACCTGCCGGTTGTAACCGTTAGCCCAGATAAGTCAGACACCGACCAGTATGGAGCCTTTGTCTACTACTCCGTTCTTCAGGGCATATCCAAGCAGATTACGCCAAATGAGGCTCTTGACCAGAAGATCTTCGATATTCATATCGCAGGCTTTGATGATGCCTACACCTATCTCGACTTCTTTCCAGCCCAGATGGCAGACGGAACAATATCAGCTCCCACGCTGTACAGGAACATTCAGCGCACATGGGCTGATAGGCAGAATCTTAACAATGTCAAGGTTTCCAGCAGCTTCATAGAATCAGTCTTAGGAGCTACCGACTGGCCATACTTCTTCCTCCAGGCAAGGCGTCAGTACCTTGAGAATCCAGGTGAGAACGTTGACATCGTGGTGTTTGGGCATACACATGTCCCAAGCCTAAATGAAATCGAGGGTGGGAAGGCCTATGTCAACTCTGGAACATGGGTTGATCATAACTCGATCAATTCAAAGGCAACATGCATCTTCGCTGTCATAACCACAGCTGAAAAGGATTCAGCTATGCTTGGCAGGTATGAGAAGGATGGAAGCATCACTGATGTAAGCCAGACCGTGTTTTAAATGATTTTCCAGTCGTTCTGCATCCATTGGCAGCGGCTAGGTTTTTGTCAATGAAGGCAGGATTCGCACCCGCAGAATAGCAAAGCAACGAAGTCAGCAATGACTTCGTTTTTTTTGCCTGAAGATGCATCTTCCTTTGGTCTTGCTCATTTCTTCATAAAGCTTTTGAGAGAAGAAAAGCATCAAGGCTTCGGCATAGATCAGTCTCTTCTCTGCACAGTGCTCTGCTGTGATCGGGGGCCATGAAAAAGCAAAGTCAAGAGAGTCAGTCTATTTCATTAGATTTTTGCATGGTAAAACAGTGGGAATAAGTTTTAAAAGGCTAGTTCTTATGTATGCATTTTTGGGTTCAAGACAGAATCTTGTGGGATACATAGCCAGACCTGGGCTTGTAGCTCTCGAACATGATCTTGAGGAAGAAGTATTCCGTATCCCTGAATCCATATGATTTCCTTCTCAGGGTCTTGATCATGTTGTTGATGCCCTCGACCACGCCGCTTGAGATCTTGTGCATGACTCGGTTCACCAGCCCATCCTCATGGGACCTGATGGTATCAGCGAACCTGAGTATCTCAGGCACCTTGCTCTGCCTTGCCAGCCTGTACCAGTCGGCAAGCCCCCTGGACATCACATCCGACGAGGTTG
>JAQVSP010000053.1 GCA_028700425.1 Sphaerochaetaceae bacterium
GGAAGGCCAGACTGTCACTCAGCTTCGCAACAGGGTGTTCTACAACGGAGATGTTGAGCTTTACTCAAGGTATCCAACCTACAGCACCGAGACCTCCAAGAAGGAGATGAGCGCGCTGAAGGCAATGCGCGAGATGCAGACCAAGAAGTGGACAGCAGCTGTCGGATCCGATACAATGCCCGTCATTCCAGCAGACCTGAAGACATTCTATGAGCAGGGCCTGGCTGAGTTCTTCACTGGCAAGCGCACACTCACTGAAGCAAACTGGAAGGCCTGGGTGGCAGAGTTCGACAAGCTCGGAGGAGCAGAGTGGGAAGCAGCCGGAAAGGCTTATGCCGAGGCAAACAACCTTCTTTACTAGTCTAGACTGAACAGGGCGGCTGTTGCAGGGATGAGACAGCCGTCTTTTTATCATGATGGGAGAGAATAGAATGAACAGCATTGAATTTGCACGCAGCGTCAAGTCGCGCTTTTCGCCAGAGTCCATGAAATGGCATTACCAGGACGGGCTTATGATGAAAGCCTTCCTCGATGTCGCAGATGCCTATGGCCTGCAGAAGGAATTCTATCCTTATGTGATATCCTGCTATGAGAATGTCATCAGCAGCAAGGGAGAGATCAAGGGCTATGTGCTCGGAGAGTACAATCTTGACCAGGTCAATGCAGCCAAGATTCTCGATCGCCTGGACGCCTACGCCAGCCATCCTCAGTTCATAGCTGCCCGCAACACCATCATAGCCCAGCTGAAGGCTCAGCCAAGAACCTCCAACGGCATCTACTGGCACAAGGGAATCTACCCTCACCAGGTATGGCTTGATGGCCAGTTCATGGCAGGGCCCTTCAATGCAACCTATATATGCCTTCGGGATGCTGTTGAGCAGCTGATGAAGACAGCCTATGTTCTCAGGGATTCCTCCACCGGCCTCTATTATCATGCCTGGGACCAGAGCAAGGGCATGAGATGGTCTGATCCCTCCACAGGCTGCTCGCCGAACTTCTGGGCAAGAGCCATAGGCTGGTACCTGACAGCCTGCATAGATGTAGGCTCCAGAACCAACCATTTCGACACAAGCCTTTCCTTGATAGTCACAGACCTATGCAAGACGCTTCTAAGGTATGCTGACAAGGAGACAGGACTGTGGTTCCAGGTTGTGGACAAGCCAAATGCCAAGGGCAATTACCTTGAGACCAGCGCCTCGGCTATGTTCATATATGATTTTCTTAGAGTGACCCAGCTTGGACTCATGGATCTTAGGCTTCCAGCAATCAAGGCCCTTGAAAGCCTCATTCAGCGAAGGCTGAGCTTTGATGGGACATGGCATCTTGACGGCATATGCTCTGTAGCTGGACTGGGCGGCTATCCCTACAGGGACGGGTCTCTTTCCTACTATTTCTCGGAACCTGTGGTGAAGGATGACTTCAAGGGCACAGGACCCTTCCTCTTTGCACTTCTGGAGGCTGAGAGGTCTGGGCTCAGAAGATAGGACCTTCTTTCCTTTTTAACAATTAGATTGTTGAAAACACTTATAAACCGTGGTACTCTTTGGGTGTCTGCATAAAGCAGAATTATTCTATGGAGGAAATGGAATGAAGAAAATTTTTACAGTGCTTCTCGTCTTGGCCATCGCTTTCTCAGCGTTTGCCCAGGCCACTTCTGAAGCTCCAGCTGCAGCTGCTGCTGCACCAAAGTATGCTGTTGCCATGGTCACCGATTACGGCGACATCACCGATGAGTCCTTCAATCAGACAACCTATGAGGCATGCAAGGCTTATTGCGAAGCTCACGGAATGAAGTTCAACTACTTCAAGCCCCAGGGAGATTCCACAGCTGAGCGTGTTGCCATGATGGAGAAGGCCATTGATGAGGGCTTCAACATCATCGTCATGCCAGGCTACGCCTTTGCAGACGCCATCAAGGAATGCGCACCGCAGAACAAGGATGTCAAGTTTGTTGCTCTTGATGTCAGCGAGTACGACCTGACCGGCGCAGACATGAGCAATGTCTACTCAATGGTCTACCAGGAAGAGCTGGCTGGCTTCATGGCTGGCTATGCAGCAGTCAAGCTTGGCTACACAAAGCTCGGATACCTTGGCGGAATGGCTGTTCCGGCTGTTGTACGCTATGGCTACGGATTCGTGCAGGGAGCCGACAAGGCCGCTGCTGAGCTGAAGGCCGATGTGCAGATCAACTATGTCTACGGCAACCAGTTCTTTGGCGATGCTGACATCACAGCTTACATGGACACATGGTATGCAAAGGGCACACAGGTTGTGTTCGCTTGCGGCGGTGGAATCTACTCCTCTGCTACAGAAGCTGCTGCCAAGGTTGGCGGAAAGGTTATCGGAGTCGATGTAGACCAGAGCCTGACAATCAACAAGAACTATCCTAACATGACAGTCACCTCTGCAATGAAGGGACTCTATGCTTCTACAATTGCCACCCTGAAGGCAATCGTTGAGGACGATGCCTGGAACACCCTGGTTGGCAAGGTTGCTAACCTCGGACTGGTTTCCGCCACCGATCTGGATGCCAACTTCGTCGGAATCCCGACTGGAGATGGAACACAGTGGTCAGATTCCTTCACAAAGGCTGATTATGCTGCTCTCGTAGCTGACATCTTCAACGGCAAGATCGTTGTGTCCGCTGACACAACAGTCGAGCCAGCTGTGTCCGCTGTCAAGGTTCAGTATCTTGGAAACATCAAGTAATTGATTCTCGCTAGTTGAGAAAGGCCGTTGCGATTTAAGTTGCAACGGCTTTTTTAATCATATACAATTGTGGTCAACTACTACAAAGGAGCGAATCAATTGGATAATACCTACGCTATTGAGATGCTGAATATAACCAAGAGGTTTCCCGGCATCATAGCAAATGACAATGTGTCCCTTCAGTTGAGAAAAGGAGAGATACATGCTCTTCTTGGGGAGAATGGAGCTGGAAAGTCCACCTTGATGAGCGTTCTCTTCGGCCTTTACCAGGCAGAGGAAGGAATAATCAAGAAAGACGGCGTTGAGGTTCACATAAACGACCCCAATGACGCAAACGCCCTTGGCATCGGAATGGTGCACCAGCACTTCAAGCTGGTTGAGTGCTTCACTGTCCTCGACAACATCATAATGGGCGTTGAGCCCGTTGGAGCCCTTGGCATTCTTCAGAAGAGGCAGGCGAGGGAGAAGGTCATGGCCATAAGCGAGAAGTATGGCCTCCATGTGGACCCGGATGCCCTGGTCAGGGACATCTCTGTTGGAATGCAGCAGAGAACCGAGATTCTCAAGATGCTGTATCGCGAGAACGAGATACTGATCTTCGATGAGCCGACGGCTGTCCTGACGCCGCAGGAGATCGAGGACCTGATGCAGATCATGAGAAACCTTGTCAAGGAAGGCAAGTCCATCCTGTTCATATCCCACAAGCTTGCTGAGATCATGGCCGTGTCAGATCGATGCACCGTTCTTAGAAAAGGCAAGCATGTAGGCACCGTCGACACCAACAAGACCTCCATGGAGGAGCTTTCTGCCATGATGGTTGGCCGCAACGTCAACTTCCATGTCCAGAAGGGACCTGCCAAGCTTGGCGAGGTGGTCCTTGAGGTGTCTGGCATTACAGTGGCATCAAAGGTTCACAAGAACAACGCTGTCAAGAAGGTCTCCTTCAAGGTGAGACGAGGCGAGATAGTTTGCATTGCAGGAATCGATGGCAATGGCCAGACTGAGCTTGTGCATGGCATCACCGGCCTTGAGCCTCTTGTAGAAGGAAAGATCAAGCTGTGCGGCCAGGACATATCCAATGCCTCGATCCGTCAGCGCAATGTCAAGGGCATGAGCCACATCCCAGAGGACCGTCATAAGCATGGCCTGATCCTGGACTACTCCCTTGAGGACAATCTTATTCTTGAGACCTATTTCCAGCCCCGGTTCACAAGCAAGGCTGGCTTTCTGAAAAGGGACAATATCCGCGACTACTCAGAGAAGCTCATTGAGCAATATGACGTAAGAAGCAGCCAAGGACCAGCTACAAGGGCCCGCAGCATGTCTGGCGGAAACCAGCAGAAGGCCATCGTTGCCCGTGAGATCGACAAGAATCCAGAGCTCCTGGTGGCAGTCCAGCCTACAAGAGGCCTGGATGTCGGGGCAATCGAGTACATCCACCATCAGCTGATAGCTCAGAGAGACGACGGCAAGGCTGTGCTTCTTGTCTCCCTGGAGCTTGATGAGGTCATGGATATCCCAGACAGGATACTGGTTATGTACGAAGGCGAGATAGTAGGCCAGTTCGATCCGAAGAAGACGACTGAGGAAGAGCTTGGGCTGTACATGGCAGGAGCAAAGAGAATGGAGGTCAAGGCATGAAGAAGAACTTTTTCAGAAGGGAAGGGGTACAGTCCTTGCTTGCATCCCTTATCTGCATACTGCTTGGCCTGTTCATCGGCTATATAGTGCTGCTTATCATCAACCCCAAGGGAGCCTTCACTGCAATAATGACTGTTGTGAAGAACTTCTTCACCTACAGCAAGCCATCCGCCCAGGCCAAGTATCTTGGCAACACACTGGTCAAGTCAGCCCCTCTTCTCATGTGCGCCTTGTCCATCATGTTTGCCTATAAGGTCGGCCTCTTCAATATCGGAGCCTCCGGCCAGTATTGCGCTGGCACCTGCGCCTGCCTATATGCTGCCCTGAAGTGGCATTGGCCCTGGCTTGGATGCCTCGCCCTTGCCATCCTGGCAGGTGCTGCATTTGGCGCAGTGGTAGGGCTTCTGAAGTCCTATTGCAACGTCAACGAGGTCATAAGCGGAATAATGCTCAACTGGATAATCCTCTATGGCACCAACATGCTCCTGACCCAGGTCAAGGAGCCCACATCCCCTTATACCTATCCAGTGCGCGCAGAAGCCCCGCAGGCCCTGCTGCCTACCTTGGGGCTTGGAACGATCTTCAACAACAACATCTATGTGACCATTGCGATTCCCCTGGCCATAATCATGGCCATAGCCATCATGATAATCCTGGACAAGACCAGGTTCGGCTATGAGCTCAAGGCCACAGGCTTCAACCGCAGTGCAGCCAAGTACTGCGGAATGGCAGAGAAGAGGAACATCATCCTCACCCTGGCTATTTCCGGAGCTCTTGCGGGCATGGGAGCCTCGCTGCTATATCAGACAGGGTTCGTACAGTGGGAATGCACTACATCCTCGGTGCCGGCCATGGGATTCAACGGGATAGCGGCCACCTTCCTAGGAGGCCTCAATCCAATCGGAACCATATTCTCGTCCTATTTCATCCAGCATATCACGGCAGGAGGAGCCTATGTCGACAAGACCATGTACTGCTCACAGATATCTGATCTTATAAGCGCTCTCATCATCTACCTATGCGGCTTCGTTCTTTTCCTGAAGTTTGCGATGAACAGGATTCTCGACAGATGGGAAGAGAAGAAAAGGCTTGCACAGGCCTCTGCTGAAAAAGGAGGAAACGTCTAATGCTGCTTCTGATACAATACACCTTGATATTCTCATCGGTTCTCATCCTGGTCGCCCTTGGTGGATGCTTCTCTGAGCATTCAGGCGTCATAAACCTTGGGCTTGAGGGCATAATGGTCATGGGAGGCCTTGGAGGCGCACTGGCCATGAGGTATCTGCCCCCTGACCTTCCAGCCCTTGCCATGATACTGGTCGTCCTTCTATGCGCCATAGGGCTAGGGGCGCTTTATTCCAGCCTTCTTGCTATTGCCTGCATAAACTTCAAGGCTGATCAGACAATCGTCGGAACAGCCCTGAACATCCTTGGAACTGCAGCTGCCACAGTCATCGTGAAGGCTATCAACACCGCAACCAACCCCAATGACGTCTCCTCAACCATCCAGTACATAAGGCCAAAGAAGAGCTTCATAGTCAACATAGGCTCCTTTGAGTTCAACTGGTTCATGCTGATCGCCCTGATTGCCGTCGTGATTGCCTACATTGTGCTGTACAAGACACGCTTTGGGCTTAGGCTCATGGCCTGCGGAGAGCATCCACAGGCAGCCGACTCTGTTGGAATCAACGTTTACAAGATGAGATGGTACGGAGTGCTTATCTCCGGAGTCTTCGGCGGCCTGGGAGGAATCTGCTACCTGCTGGCAGGCGTGAGCGAGTGGAAGTTCGAGAATGGCGTGGCAGGCTTTGGATTCCTGGCCTTGGCCGTGATGATATTTGGCCAGTGGAAGCCTATAAGGATTGCTGTCAGCGCCCTCTTGTTCGGAGCTTTCAGGGCCTTGAGCAATGTCTATTTCGGCTTTGAGTTCCTCCAGAGCCTGAATATTCCAAGCACAGTCTACAACATGATGCCCTATATCATATCCCTTGTGGTCCTTGCATTCACCTCCAGGCATTCAATGGCTCCGAAGGCAGAAGGCATACCATACGACAAGAGCCAGCGCTGATTCAGAAGAGGCTTTTATTTCAAGGCAGGCGAAAGCCTGCCTTGCTTGTATCTAGACAGCCAATTCAATATCATGGACCCATGCTCAGCCTTATTATCCTGATGTTCTGCTGTACGGGCTCTATGGGAGCCATACTTCCTTTTCTGCAAGTGGTCTTGAGAAACATGGGCTGCAGCCTGTCGATCATAGGCCTGGTCGGCTCACTGTCAGATGTTTGCTCTATCCTTCTTCCCCTGCTTATCGCCCGCCTTGCAGACAAGGCAGGCCGCAGCAAGGGCAGCCTGGCTGGCAGCGTGATCGCTTATATGGCGCTCTTTGCTCCAGCGCTTCTGAGCAGCAGCATATGGGTCAGCGTGGTATGCATCGCGCTGGCTACCGGCTTTTCCTCTGCCGTTCTTCCTATGTCTGATTCCATGGCTACAGGATACCTGAAGGGCAATTCCATGGGCTATGGCATTGTGCGGTCCTTTGGATCGGCTGGCTATATTGTGGTATGCCTTCTGCTTGGCTTCACAGGCTGGCCCGATACTTCAGACAACAAGTCCATTCTCCTGTGCATCCTGCTTTCTGGTGCCATTACGCTTCTTTCGCTTTTCTTCTTCCCCCAGGGCTATGAAGGCAGAAGCCAGACAAAGCCTGTGAAGCTCAGCCAGATTTCAAGCATACTAACCAAGCCCTTCCTTGCCCTGATGGCCATCACAGCCATACAGCGCTTCTCCTGGACCTTTGTAGACAAGTTCTCCGCTCTCTATCTGAAGGAGGAGCTTGGCTATGGGGACTACTATCTTGTCCTGGTAGCCTTGGGGCCGCTGCTTGAGATAGTCTTCATGCTTCTTGGAGGCAAGCTCCTGGACAAGGGGCGCATACATGGCTCCAGCCTTCTGCTTGTTGGATGCCTGGGCATCTTCGCCCGCTACATGCTCTACTACTTCTGCCACGACAGCCTCACTGGAATACTTCTGGCTCAGCTGATGCATGGCATTTCCTATGGCGCCTTCCAGATGGGAGCGCTGAAGCTCATAGCCACCAGCATCGAGAAGGAGCACTACTCTCTTGCAATAGGCATCTTCTACTCCATTGGACAAAGGATTCCAATAGTGCTTGGCTCAATGGTCGGAGGCTTCATTATCGAGTCAAGCGGCTACAGCTCATCGCTGCTTTTCTTCGCTGCCTTCGGCCTGGCTTCGGCTCTGCTGACAGTATTTCTCACAAGAACCTTGAACAGCAAGGCCAGCTGACACTCTGTTGTTCTTTGTTGTTTTTGCAAGAAAATTCTGAAAACCCCTTCTCAAGCTCAATTTTTTCTGATAGCTTGCATAAGAAAAAATTGCGTGAGGCAAGAAAGTGTTGAAAATGCCAGATTGGGTGAAGATTAAATAAAGACAGCTGTTATTCATTAATGGCTGTCTTTTTTTTTGTCCATTCAAGACTGGAGAAGGAGTGAAAATGAAGAGAATACCAAGTTACGGCACTGCAGACAGGCCGCCCTTGTCTCAATGGATACCATTGAGCATCCAGCATGTATTTGCTATGTTCGGAGCCACGATACTGGTTCCAATCCTTGTCGGGCTTTCCCCGTCAACGGCCCTGTTCACAGCTGGAACAGGAACATTGATCTACATAGTTTGCACAAAAGGCAAGGTTCCAGTGTTTCTGGGATCCTCCTTTGCATTCATCACAGCCCTGATCTCCATAAGCTCCACAATGGGCTTTGCCTATGCAATGGGCGGCGCCTTCTTCTCTGGAGTGACCTACTGCCTGGTGAGCCTGGTCATAAGGTATGCAGGAATCGGCTGGATAAAGAAAGCCTTGCCTGATGTGGTGATCGGATCGGTCATAATCGTGATCGGCATGTGCCTCGCCCCGACAGCCGTGAGCATGGCTTCCACTGGAGCGGATGGAGAATACTCCCTAGTGTCCTTGTCCATCGCCTTGGTGACCCTGGCTGCAACCATAGTGCCAAATGTGTTCTTCAAGGGCTTCTTCAGCATCATACCGGTTCTGATCGGGCTTCTGGTTGGATACTTCTTCACCTTGATAATGGGCATCTTCTTCCCAGCCTATGCAATCATTGACTTCACAATCGTCAAGGAAGCAGCATGGTTCGGCTTTCCAAGCTTTGCCCTGCCCAAGTTCAACTTCGTGGCAATCATGACCTTCGTCATCGTAAGCTTTGCAACCATATGCGAGCACATGGGAGACACAATGGTCATCAGCAAGGTTGTAGGCAAGAACTTCTATGAGGATCCAGGCCTTCACAAGACCCTGCTTGGAGACGGCCTGGCCACACTCTGGGCTTCTCTCTGGGGCGGACCTCCAAACACAACCTATGGTGAGAACGTTGGAGTTGTAGCCCTTACCAAGGTCTACAGCGTGTGGGTGACCGGAGGAGCTGCAGTTGTGGCTGTGCTTCTCTCCCTGTTCCAGAAGTTTGGAGCGCTCATCCAGACAATCCCAAGCCCAGTGCTTGGCGGAATCTGCCTGCTGCTCTTCGGAACCATAGCCGCAAGCGGACTCAGGACACTGGTTGACAGCGGAGTCGACTATCAGGACAAGAGGAATCTGACCATCAGCTCAGTGATTCTCTGCCTGGGAATCGGCGGAGCTGTGCTTCAGTTCGCTCTTTCCTCAAGCCTGTCCTTCTCCCTCGGAGGTGTCGCTCTCTCAACAGTGGTCGGCATAGTCCTCAACCTGGTTCTTCCCAAGGAAAACGAGAGCAAGCAAGCTTAGCCAATAATGAAAAACATGGGCCTGCATGCATTGCAGGCCCGTTTTTTAATTTGCTCTTGAATGCAATTCATGCTAACATCCAAGGCATGACACAAAACCAAGCTGCTCATCAGAGAAAACCAAGCCTTCTGCTGTATTTCTTCGCTGGCTTGTATTTCAAGCTTGCATATGGAAGACAATTCAACCTGAAGGTCTCGGGACCTTCCATCAAGGGTCCTGCTGTGATATTGAGCAATCACACATCCAATCATGACTATAAGTTCATAGCCCTTTCAGCCTATCCAAGACGGGTTACATTCCTGTCCACATATCATTGGTTCACCTTCAAGCGCCTGGCGCCCTGGCTCAAAAGAATAGGGGCCATTCCCAAGTACCAGTTCACCACAGATGTCCTGGCAATGAAGCGCATCAAGTATGTGGTGCAGAAGAACAAGGGCATTATCTTCATAGCCCCCGAGGGCACGATCTATGGCTCTGGCAGGCTTAGCTACATTGCTCCTTCGATCTGCAAGATGCTCAAGTTTCTCAAGGTTCCCGTGTATGCGGCCAGAATACAGGGCGCAGGGCTTGGAAACGCAAAGTGGAACAAGGTCCAGCACAGGGGCCTTGTGCATGTGGACAAGAGCCTCCTTTTCTCTAAGGAGGAGGTGCTCAGCCTTGACAGCGAAGTCATGCTCAAGCGCATAAAGGAAGCCTTGGCTTTTGATGAGTTTGAGTTCCAGAAGGAATATGACGTGCACATTGAGGGCGACAGGAGGGCCGAGGGCCTTGATGACCTTCTCTATAAGTGCCCCTCCTGCGGCAGAGAGCTGACGCTGAAGACAGAAAACAACCACATAGAGTGCACGGCCTGCAAGGCCCGTGCTGAGGTCGATGACCGCTGCCGTCTTGTCTGGGAAGGTCCCATTCAGTACATGGACAACTACAGCCAATGGTACTACTGGCAGCACGACCAGCTTAAGAAGGAGATGGAAGATCCGCTTTGGAGAATGGAAAGCCAGGTGGATTACGGCATTGATGAGCCCGGTCTTAACAGCTATGTAAAGGTCGGCTCGGGAACCTTGAGCCTGGACCGCTTTAGATGGCTCTACAAGGGCAGCCATATGGACGAATCCGAGTATATCGAGGAGGAGCCAGTGGGCGCCATCGCCCTGGCCACGCTTAAGATGGGAGTGCACATTGAACTGCCTTTCAAGAATGGCCATTGTCGTGTATTCTATATAAATCCAGATGGCAGGCTGGCCATGAAATGGCATCTTGCATCCAGGATCATCACAGAGAACTTGAATAAGGAAGGAGAGTGATATGGAACAGACATTGATGCAGAGGCTGGAAGAGTCAAAGGCTTTCATAAGAGAGCGCTTCGCAGCCCCAATTGATTGTGCGATAGTGCTGGGAAGCGGACTAGGCGACCTGGCCCAGAAGATTGAGAATCCAGTGATCATAAAGTACGCTGATATACCTCATTTTCCGATATCCACAGTGCCAGGCCACGCTGGGCGTCTTGTCATAGGGCGTCTTGCAGGAAAGACAGTCCTGTGCATGCAAGGGCGCTTTCATTACTATGAAGGCTACAGCATGGCCCAGGTCGTATACCCAGTCCAGGTCATGCACCTGCTGAACATCCAGACCTTGATTCTCACAAATGCAGCTGGGTGCGTGAACAAGGCCTGGAAAGCCGGGGACCTGATGCTCATTACAGACCATATCAAGCTCATAGCCGACAGCCCGCTGCGAGGCCAGAACTGCGATGAGCTTGGACCAAGGTTCTTCGACATGTCCCACGCCTATGATCCTGCGCTGCAGGACAAGGCAAGGGCAGCGGCAAGGAACATGAGCCTGAACCTGAGAGAGGGCGTCTACGAGCTCTTCACAGGCCCGAACTTCGAGACTCCAGCTGAGGTTCGGCTGGCACGGATCCTTGGAGCTGATGCAGTTGGCATGTCCACTGTCCCGGAGACCATTGCGGCAAACCATTGCGGCATCAAGGTGCTTGGAATAAGCTGCCTTACAAACATGGCGGCGGGAATCAACGATACAGCTCTCGATCACCAGGAGGTCCTTGAGACTGGGCTGAGGGTGAAGAGCACCTTTGAGACCTTGGTCACTGGGATCGTGGAGAGCCTGTGACCAGGCTTGAGGACGAGGGCGGGTTCTGGACGCCGCTGGAAAGATTCGAGAGCGAGGAAGGCTCTGTCATAGGCTCTTCCATCCTCTACAGGATGACAGCCTCCGACTACTCGCATCTCCATAGGCTCAAGGAAGATGAGCTCTGGGTGCTTGTCAAGGGCAGCGTCACCCAGCTGCTCCTCTACCCAGATGGCACCTGGGAGAAGTTAGAGCTCTGTCAGTCAAGGCCAGCCTCCATGGTTCGCAAGCACTTATGGCAGGCTGCCTGGACAGAGGATGAGGCCATTGTTGCCTGCGTGCTATGCCCGCCCTTCTCAGAGCTTGAGATGGCCGGCGAGGAGATTGCCAGCCAGTATCCTGGCTGCCCCTACATAAGGAAGGCCTTGAAGTGAACGTGTTTATAGCAGGAGGATCCTCAAACCTAGGAAAATCAGTCATCAAGGTCTTCAAGGATAGGGGAGACAGCGTCACAGCCACTTTCTGCACCAAGGCTCCAGGAACCGATGTACATTGGATCCAGATGGATGTCACAGACCCAGATTCAGTCACAAGGGCCTTTGAGGCTGTGGACAGGATCGACTGCCTTATAAACCTCTTCGGAGTCTTCACAGAGGATGTGCGGGACTGGGAGAAGGTCTTTGACATAAACGTCGCTGGGCTATATCGCACAATAGAGGCTGCAAGGCCCCATCTTCACTCTCAGTCCTCGATAATCAACACAGCTTCCATAAATGCCTTTCATCCAGGATTTGGCAATACAGCTCACTATGATGCATCCAAGGGCGCTGTGGCTGCCTATACAATCAGCCTTGCCGGAGAGCTTGCGCCGATAAGAGTAAATG
>JAQVSP010000191.1 GCA_028700425.1 Sphaerochaetaceae bacterium
GCACGACGACTACAGCGTGATCGGAAGCGAGTTCTGCGACTTCCTCTCCTCGGTGCTCACCTTCCGGATGATCCGTGCATTCGACGAGGCAAAGCTGCTTGAACAGATGCCTTACAAGAAAGTGATGGAAATATTGGCAAGGGCGAAGATGTTCAACGACCCGGGCTGTGGATGGCGTCTGATCAGGATCAACCCATCATACGAGGAGATTCTCAAACAGCTGGACATCCATCCCACACAGAAGCTGCAACCCAAGAAGAAGCGGGGCAGACCTGCCAAAATCAAGCACGTATAGTCTCACTCATTGGGAAAGTTGTAATTATATACTCACAATTTTAATAGGAGCAAAAAGGTTAAGTTTTCTTGCGCCCTCGCACTTCTGCACTTATGCTTGAGGCATGAACCCGAAAAGAATGTAGCCACTTGTGTGACCAGTTCTGAGGGATTCAATGGATTTGAAAGACAGAAGACGGGCTTGAAATGCAGCTGGAAGCATCTAAAATACTGGGTGGATATGAAAACGGAAAAGTCTATTGACTAAATATGCATGGGTTTGATATCCTCACATTGTTGCGAGGGCCACTAGCTCAGTAGGTAGAGCAACGCCCTTTTAAGGCGTGGGTCACAGGTCCGAATCCTGTGTGGCTCATGCTATGGAAATAGACAATGTCGCCATCGTCTAGAGGTTAGGACAGCGGGTTTTCATCCCGCTAACATGGGTTCAATTCCCGTTGGCGATGTAGAGGCCTGCTTCTTGCAGGCCTCTTCATTTATTCGGACCTTCGTGTAAATCCTGGGTTTTGCTTGTAGAACTCTTTCTTGGCATTGTACATAGAGGCCTCTGCCTCTGAGAGGAGGCGGGTGAGGCTGGAGCATGCACTTATCCAGGAATATCCAATAGAGGCAAGGTTGTCCTCAGCTATGGCCTTTTCAGCCTTGAGGCTTTCCATCTTGAGAGCAAAGTCCTCCTGCTTGATGTTCATCTCAACCACCATGAACTCATCGCCATTGACTCTATAGAGAAAGTCCTTGTCAAAGTGCCTAAGAAGCAGATCCCTGCACTTAAGTATTGCCAGGTCTCCTTCCATGTGGCTTATGCTGTCATTGATCCTCTTTAGGTTGTTCATGTCAAGAAAGGCAAAGCCAACATTGATTCCCCCTTCCCTCTCAAGGCTCTTGACCATGAGCGTAAAGGCATGCCGGTTTCCAAGCCCAGTAAGGTCATCGCAGAAGGAAAGACGGTGAAGGGCTTTCTGCGCTTCGTAGGCATCAGCCTTGTAGGAGCTTGAGGTGACAATGGCCATAAGGCCGGTTATGTCTGCTATCAAGGTGTCAATGACATCCAGCGTGAAAACATCAAGGCTCTTCATGTGATAGCTTATTGTAAGGAAGACAAGGGTCCCAGCCAGGATGATCGATAATGTGACTCTAGGGCGCAAGGTATATATCTGCGTCATAAGTATGAGCGAAAGCGGGAAGATGAGAGCAGCTTCCCTAGGGAAGACCACTATCGACAATGACAATGAGAAGACAAGAATCTCAATGGCAAAGTAGATTATGAAGCCATTTGCCAAGGCTGGGGATTCCTTGTCGCCAACAAGCATCCTGGCTGCCACAAACAGCGAGTGTATGACTACAGCCATGGCTGCCAGGGCAGTCTGTGTCGGGATCTTCTGGTAGGCGCAGACGAACACCAGGTACATGACAAGTGTCAGGAGGTATACGATGCTCATTGGCTTTACTAGAAGCCAGTTGGTATGAGTAATCCTTTCCTGGTCCTCCTTGAAGAAGGCATCCACCTTGCTTCTGTAAGACTTTATGACTTTACTCAAGCTCATTTCCGCCTCCGGATCCACCTTAGCACATGCCTGCTCTTGATTCAACAATCAATGGCTTAGCATGTTCAGCATGCTGTGCTGGTTCAATATTCACGCTTATCCTAGCCGATAAGCAAGGCTGTTGACAATAATATCCTTAGATTCCCAGCTTATTCTTAGGTCAATATGACCTGATAAGCCCTTTCCTCAGGCTAGATAACATGGGTATAATCGGCTATGATCGTCTTCTGGATTCTATTCTTGTCAGCTCTAGCCATTCTTTTCTTGAGCCTTTGCTGCTACTTCATAGGCTTCTTTTCTCCAATAATCGTAGGCCAGAACGATCCTCGAGTGATTCCTGCAATCGGCGCATACAAGAAGCATTATCCGGCAATGATCAAGCTCATAGACAAGATGGAAATGCGAAGCTATGAAAAGGTCTATATAGCCAGCGAGGACCGCAAGAGGCTCTTTGGCAGGTTCTATGACACAGGCAGCGACACAGTCCAGCTTATGCTGCACGGATACAGGGGATGCGCCCAGAGGGATTTCTGCGGCGGCTTTGAGCTTGGCTCATCCACAGGCTTCTCAAGCCTTCTTGTAGACCAGAGAGCCTGCGGAAAAAGCCAGGGGCATACTGTGACCATGGGTGTGAAGGAAGCCCAGGACGCAATGCTCTGGATAAACTGGATCATCCAAAGAAAAGGTCCTGATGCCAGGATACTCCTATATGGTGTCTCCATGGGAGCCGCGACTGCCCTGATGTGCCTTTCCCTTAAGCCCAGGAACCTCATCGGTGTTGTGGCAGACTGCCCCTACTCAAGCCCGAAAGCCATGGTGCGCAAGGTATCCAGAGACTATTGGCTCATCCCCAGCCTCGCCTACCCTGTGGCTCGTCTTGGCGCCCTTGTCTTTGGCCGCTTTGACCTTGAGGCCTCCAGCGCGCTGGAAGCTGTCAGGCACACTGATGTGCCCATTCTTTTCATTCATGGCAAGGCAGATGACTTTGTGCCCTGCTCCATGAGCGAGGAACTATACCAGGAATGCTCCTCAATGAATAAGAGGATATTGACTGTAGAGGGAGCTGGTCATGGACTTAGCTACATGGAAGATGAGCCTGCATATCACAAGGCAGTCCTAGACTTCATAGAAAGCCTAGGATGCAAA
>JAQVSP010000054.1 GCA_028700425.1 Sphaerochaetaceae bacterium
GCCTCTCTCAGGTCTGCCTTGGCTGTCTTGCGTATCTCTTCAAAGGGCCTTTCCTTCAGGCTTGTCCTATAGACTGCATAAAAGCCGCTGGAAAGAGCCTGCTGCACTGAGGCAGGCTCGGCCTTTCCTGCAAATATGACCACCTTTGCCTTCTTGGGGCTATGTGAGAGGACTCCGCTTATAGCCTTGCCTTGAAAGCTCTGGCTGTCGAGCCTGCCTTCGCCTGTGATGATCCAATCGGCATCCATTGCCTTGGCATCGAAGCCGCAAAGGCTCAGGATTGTGTCTATTCCGCTTTCAAGACGGGCTCCAAGCACACTTGCAAGCCCTCCGCCAAGCCCTCCTGCGGCCCCAGCTCCTGGAAGCTTCTGCAGGTCGATTCCCAGCTGCTTGCTGATGATATTGGCCAGATGCCTAAGGCCTTCATCAAGCTTTTCCACAGTGGCAGGATCTGCTCCTTTCTGAGGCCCAAAGACGCGAGCTGCGCCATTCTCGCCAAAGAATGGATTGGTGACATCGCATATGCATATGAGCTCTGCCTTTCTTATGCTGGGTTCTATTGCGCCGACATCGATGTGATGGATGTTCTTCAGCGTCCGGCCTGTTGGAATGAAGCTTGATCCTGCTTCATCGTAGAATCTAGCTCCGGCTGCGCAAAGAGCGCCGCATCCGCCATCTGTTGTGCAGGAGCCTCCAAGGCCTATAAGGATTTTGCTGGCTTTCCTGCCTGCCTTGAGCAAAAGCTCTCCAAGGCCGAAGGTTGTTGTGTCCAGGACACTGTCTGGACTAGGGTCAACCATAGGCAGTCCTGCAGCGCTGGCTGTCTCTATGACAGCTGAATCCTGAAGATCTGCATAGGTTGCAACAGTCTTCTGGAAGATATAGGGGCCGGTGACGGTGGCCTTGACTGGCTTGCCCTTGTTCAGGAAGGCCTCTACGGTGTTCTCTCCGCCATCGGCTATCACCAAGGAATCCACCTGGGCATCAGGGGCCTTCTCGAGAATGGTCTTGCTGAGGATATCGGCAACCTCTCGGCTGCTCATGGTTCCCTTGAAGGAATCACAGGCAATCAGAAAGCGCCTTGTCATAGATCTGGGAACTTCACCTTAGCCAGACCCGCTCCAGATGTCTCCCTGTACAGGTAAGGCAAGGCCTGGCCTGTCTCCATCATTACGCTGACTATGGTGTCGAAGCTTACACGATGCCTTCCGTCGGAAAGCAGGGCATAGGAAGTATGATTCAGGGCCCTGAGGGCTGCCATTGCATTTCGCTCTATGCATGGAATCTGGACAAGGCCCATCATTGGGTCGCAGGTCAGTCCAAGGTGATGCTCAAGGCCCATCTCGGCTGCATATTCTATCTGATATATGGATCCGCCAAGAAGCTGGGTTCCAGCTGCGCTTGCCATTGCGCAAGCCACTCCGACCTCGCCCTGGCATCCGACCTCAGCCCCGCTTATGGAGCCATTGCACTTGACGACATCGCCGAAGATGCCTGCTGTGAGCAAGGCTCTGAGAAGCTTTGGCTTGGAGATGCTGTAGACCTTCTCAAAGTAATAAAGAAGTCCAGGAAGAACTCCGCAGGAACCGCAGGTTGGGGCTGTGACCACCTTGCCGCCTGCAGCATTCTCCTCAGAGACTGCAAGGGCATAGCTGATGGCTGTGGCTGAATGGCTGATAGGGCCGGACAGGTCGCGGCTATGGCTGTAGAAGGAGCTGGCCTTTCGAGGCAGCTTCAGGCCGCCTGGCAGAACGCCTTCTGTCTCTAGCCCTCGCATGATTGCATCCTTCATGGCAGCATAGACCTCTTCCATATAGTCCATGATGTAGGGATCGTCGTACTTGAGTGCAAGTTCCCATATCTGCATGCCTTCTCGATCGCAGTAGCGAAGTATCTTGGACATGTGGCTTAGAAGGGTAGGATAGACTTCCTTTTCAGGGACCTTGCCCTTGTCTTCATCTTTTATGATCTTCCCGCCGCCTATGCTGTAGTAGGTCTCTTCCTGGATTACAGAGCCAGCAGCATCGAGACCCTGTATGGTCAGGGCATTGGGATGGAATGGCTTGATCTCGCCGGGTCTCCAGTCGATGGTGGTCTTTGGACCGAGAACCTGGATGACGCACTTGTCGGTCATGTGGCCTCTTCCAGTGGCTGCCAAGGAACCGAAAAGCAGTACATTATAGCTCTGAGCTTGTGGACAAAGGGCCTTGAAGGTTTCTGCTGCAAAGCGTGGCCCCATTGTATGGCTTGAAGAAGGTCCGTAGCCGATTCTATATAGCTCTCTTAAGGATTCCATGGCTCTATTCTATTCTATCCTATGATATTAAGCAATTCTTTGAACTCAAGATATAGCGGTCAATGGCCTTGGCCAGCCCATCGTTCTCATTGGTGTCTGTCTCTTGTTTTGCAAAGCTCTTGACCTGCGCAATTGCATTGCCCATAGCCACAGACAAGCCTGCCTGCTTGAACATGGGAATGTCATTGAAATCATCTCCAATGGCCATGACCTCGCTGGCATCAACCCCATAATAGGACATCAGGGACTTGACGGCAGTGCCCTTGTCGATGCCTGCAGGCATCATCTCCAAGAAGTCGGTGGATGGATAGAATGTCAGGTCTGCACTGGTCAGGCCGGCTTCTCCCAGGGCCTTGCGGAACTCGATGATCCTGGCCGGGAAGGGACTCATTGCAAGAATCTTGTTTGGCTCAAAGGCCTTGGCGGCCTCCTCAAGCTTCATCAGCTGGCATTCATACTTGTAGAATCGTATCTTGCTCTGGTAGCAGTAGCCATACTTGCTCTCGATGATCCATTGCTGGTCGTTGAACAGGATGAGCTCCATGCCCTTGTCCTTTGCAACCTTGATCACCTTCCTGGCAATCTTTCGCGGGACCCTGTGCTCGTCTATGAGCTTGTAGTCTGGGTCGTATAAGGAGCATCCGTTGAAGCACGAAACGGGCCCCTTTATTCCAAGCATATCGTAGAAGGGCTTGACGGCGTTGAGCATTCTTCCCGAAACAAGGACGAACTTCAGCTCTTTCTCGTTGACGGCTTTCTGTATGGCCTTGATGTTGGCATCTGAAAGGGACTTGTCGTTTCTAAGCAGAGTCCCGTCTATATCGCAGCAAAGAATCTTTATCATGAACCCAGCCTATCAAAAAGAAAGAAATTGTTAAACATATTGGATGTTAAGAAGAGCCAGGGACTTGCTTTCCCTGGCTCTTATATAATTCAACCCATGCCTAGGGCATTGGACAAAAAAAACCCCTAGGGTAAAGGAGGTCAAACCTAGGGGAAACAAAAGGAGGTGAGAGCCTTTTTACCAGCTCTCGGAATGTAACTTATTGTTTTAGAAAGACTTTTGCAATAGGTTTTTGAAAAAAAAATTAAAAATCCGAGAGTTTATTCTCTCGGATTGAAACAATTTTGCTATCAGGTAAATAAAACCGCGATTCAGTTCTTCATGGATGAGGGCTGTCGGGTGTTCTCAAGCACATCCCTCCAGAGAGGCCCTTCGAGATCGACCTTCTTCCTTGCAGACACGGCAACCCTGATGGGCATGTTCACGAACCTGTCGTTGACAAGGCCTATGAGGGCCTGGGTCTTGCCTGCCATTGCGGCATGGACTGCATTGGCTCCCAGTCGAGCGCAATAGATGGAGTCATAGGCATTGGCAGCTGCGCTTCTGATGATATAGGAAGGGTCAATGTACTTTACGTTCACGGTCATTTTCTGTTCCTTGAAATAGGTGACTATGCTGTTCTTCAGGAACACACCAATGTCACCGAACTTCACATTGCCCGAGGCATCCTTCTGGCCTGTGCTCTCCATGAGCTCCTGGCCTGCGCCCTCTGCTACAAGTATGACTGCATGGCCTCTGTCCAGAAGCCTTCTCTTAAGGTGAATCAGAAGCCCGTTGTCCCCATCAAGGTCGAACTTGTTCTCTGGGATGAGGCAGAAGTTGACATCGCTCTGGGCAAGGGAGGTGTTGGCCGCAATGAACCCTGAATCACGGCCCATGACCTTCACAAGCCCGACTCCGTTGATTGAGTTCTTCGCCTCGACATGGGCGCCTCTTACAGGGGGCACTGCCATTGAGACTGCAGTATCAAAGCCAAAGGAGGTCTGTATGAAGTCAAGGTCGTTGTCTATCGTCTTAGGGATGCCTATCACAGAGATCTTCAGCCCGCGCCTCTCTATCTCGTCCCCGATGTCGGCGGCACCACGAAGAGTGCCGTCTCCACCTATGGTGAACAGCATGTTGATGTTCATTCTCTCAAGGGTGTCGACTATGTCGACAACCTGGTCTCCGCCGCCTCTTGAGCTTCCCAGTATTGTGCCTCCCTTCTCCTGGATGTCATCCACAATGTCTGGATCCAGGTTGATTATGGGGAATGCGGACTCTGGAAGAAGGCCCTGGTAGCCATAGGGTATGCCGCTGATGCGACGCACGCCATAGCGATACCATAGGCAGCGGACAATGGCTCTTATTACATTGTTAAGTCCAGGGCATATCCCTCCACAGGTGCATATTGCAGCGTGTACATGGGATGGGTTGAAGTATATCATCTGCCTGGGGCCCGCAAGCTCTAGATTTTCGTCTCCAGTGGGAGCAAGGCTTCCATCGGGCATGACCGAGGTGTCTATCTGGAAAAGCACGCGCTCCTTGTCATCAACATAGTCGGCAAATCCATCGCCAATGGTCTGGCTCATCTGAATTGGGGAAGGGATCTTCGCCCTGCCAAGGTTCTTGATTGAAAAATCAAGCTTGTCCATCTGTTTCTCCTTCGCAGGCTATCAAGGCCTGCAGATCTTGCTTGAAAGGCTCAAAGCGCTTTTGCGCATCGTCCTTGATGTCATCGGCAAAGCTCCTGTAAAGCAGGATAAGCTTTTGTCCAAAAGTAGTCAAAGAGGCTCCGTCACGGCTGTCGCCGCCCTTGTGGCGATGGACAACCTTCACGCCTAGGCTTCTCTCCAGGTTCTCTATCATGGCATAGGCCTTGGAATAGGATAGCTCCATGTCCTTTGCCGCCTGGCGAAGCGAAGAGCACTCCTGCATCTTCTCCAGCAGCCAAAGCACGCCGATGCCCATGAACTTCTCATCGTTCTCTGTCAAGTATATCTTGAGCTTAAGATCCATTCACGACCTCCTAGAACAAGTCCGGCTCTATTGGAGAGGCAGCATCCATTCCTATCAGGTCCAGGAACTCCTTCTCTGAGACAATCTTAACTCCAAGCTCACTGGCCTTGTCCAGCTTGCTGCCTGCATTCTTGCCTGCAAGAAGCACGCTTGTCCTGGAGGACACCGAGGATACGGCCTTGCCGCCTCTCTTCTCTATCTCAGCTTCCGCTAGCTCGCGGGAAGAGAACGAATCCAGGGATCCTGTTATGCACCATGCCTGGCCGGAGAAGATCTGCTCCAGGTCGCTCTGCTTCTCCTCTTCTGAGAAATGAAGCCCTTGATTGCGCAATTCATCTATTAATTGACGCATTTGTGGAGAGTTTAGGCTATCAAAAAGGCTTCTTGCTGTCTTCTCACCCATCTGGTCTATGGCAGTTACCTTCTCTATGGCGTTGCTTGATGCGGCTTCAAGCAGGCTGTCAATGTCCTTAAAGCCGCCCTTGATCAGAGTTGATGCTGCCTTCTTGCCGATCTCCGGAAGGCCTAGCGAGGAGAGCACCTTGACATATGGATTCTGCCGGCTCTTCTCAACAGCCTTCTCAAGCAGGCTTACAGAGCGCTCTCCATATCCTCCGACAGAAAGCAAGGCCTTAAAATCGCAGGTGTAGATGTCTGGAACATCCTTGATCAGGCCCAGTTTTATCAGGTCCTCTATGGTCTTGGTGCTCAGGCCCTCAATGTCCATCTGGCTTCGGTCGCAGAAGAATATAAGCTTCTGCTTGACTCTCTCCTTGCACTGGGTGTTCGGGCAGAAATGATGAGCTCCGATCTTCACTAGGCCAGATCCGCAGAATGGGCAGGACTTGGGCATCTGATAGGTGGTGTTTCCTAGATTGTTCTTCTCTGTGACGCTTTCCACTGCAGGGATGACGTCGCCGCGCCTGCTGATAGACACAGTGTCTCCAATGGCAAGCTCCAGCTCATTGATATACTGCTGGTTGTGCAGTGTTATCCGCTGGATGTCAGCTCCGCCTACATTGGCTTTCTGCACACGTGCCACCGGTGTCACCCGGCCTGTCCGTCCGACCTGGATCTCGATGGACTGGACGACCGTCTCTGCCTGGGGGGCCTCGAACTTATAGGCTATGGCCCATCTTGGATGATGCTCGGTGTAGCCAAGCTCTTCGCGGACCCTGATCTCATTGACCTTGGCTACAAGGCCGTCGATCTCATAGGGCAAGGCCTTCCTCTGCTCTGTCTTTTCCCTTATGTACTGCTCTATGTCGCTGAAGCCAAGGGCCTTCATCTCATTCAGCCCTGCCTCATCAAGCCTTTGCCTAGACAGGGAGGCATTCAGGCTGAAGTATGCGATATGTGGGTTTGTGGGAAGCCCAAGGGCCTTGAGACGGCTGAGGATTGCGATATGGTCTGTGCTTTCCATTCCATCCCAGAAACCCTCATAGACAAACATGGAAAGGGGAATCCTGGCAGTCTCGCTGCTCTTCTGCCTTCTTACTGCACCGGCTGCCAGGTTGCGGGGATTTGCATAGGCCTCATCCTCGCCCTTCTCGCTGTTGAGCCTCTCAAAATCCGCCTTGCCAAGGTACACCTCGCCTCGGGCGACCAGGTCTATGGGCTCATTCAGCCTCAGGGGGATGGATGGCATGGTCTTGATGTTCTGTGTGACTTCGTTGCCAATGATCCCATTGCCCCTGGTCACAGCATGCATAAGAAGCCCTTTCTCATAATAGAGAACCATTGAGATTCCATCGATCTTCTCCTCAAGCACGAAGGATAGGTTGTTGGAGAACTTGGCCTGGGCCTTTGAGAACCAGTCCAGCACGGTCTGGGCGGAATAGGCCTTGTCAAGGCTAAGCACCGGTATTGTATGCCTGAACTCGGGAAAGTCGCTATTGAGATCGCTTCCCACTCTCTGTGTAGGAGAGTCTGGGGCCTTGAACTGAGGGTAAAGCTCTTCAAGGTGACTCAAGCGATCGAACAGCTTGTCATATTGCTGGTCTGACACAAGGCTTCTTGAATCGAGGTAATATGCTCTCTGAAGCTCGGTGAGGCGAGCCTCAAGGTCCCTCATCTCCTGCTCAATCATCTCTAGTGGGTTGGTCATGGCCTTATTATATATGAAAAAGACAATCAGAGCCATGCTAGTTGCATGAATTGCCTAGATTGGGTATTTTCTTAGCTATGAGAATCACAGGTGGAATATACAGAGGGCGAAGGATCGACTGCCCGCCGGGCGTCATAAGGCCTGCCATGGATTGCATGAGAGAGTCTCTTTTCTCCATACTGGGCGACCTGAGCGGCGAAAGCTTTCTGGATCTCTTTTCAGGAAGCGGATGCGTCGGCATCGAGGCTGCAAGCCGAGGTGCCGCTACAGTGCATCTGGTTGAGAAGGACAAGCTCAAGCTTGCAACGATCAAGGCAAACATCTCTTTCGTGAAGGATTGCGACATAAAGGTCTTTCTTACCGATGTGATGAGGTTCCTGTCCATGGTGAAGATGGATTACAACATCGTATATGCAGATCCTCCGTTTCCGATGGATGGAAAAGTCCAGCTTGCAAATCTGGTGCAGTCCTCCCAGGCAGTCCGCAAGGGCGGGCTATTCATAATCCACTATCCTGAAGAGGAGAAGGGCCAATGGCCGCAGCGGATCGGGGACCTGGCTCTCATAGATGAGAGAAGCTACGGGCGCAGTCACCTTAAGTTCTTTCGGAGGGATGAATGACAGGCTACATTGATTCGGACAATGCTTATTGCAGCACCTTTGAGTGCGCATCCTACAACGTAGATGAGTTCTATCAGGCTCGCCTAAGCTTCTTCTTCTCGATTGTCCAGGAGGCAGCTGCATGCCACGCACTTCTGCGAAAAGCCTCTGTGCCAGACCTTAACAAGGAAGGCTATACCTGGGTCATAGCCAGGGCGATCTACGACATAGAGGACTATCCTTCCTGGCCTGAGAACCTTCTTGTGAGGACCTGGGCCTTGGATGAAAGGCGCTACATAGCCCCAAGGGCTACGGAGGTCAGGGGAGAGGATGGGCATCTGGTCCTGCGGTGCGCCAGCAACTGGGCAATAGTGACCTCTGATTCCCATAGGCCGGTGAAGCCTGCCTTTGTCAACCAGAGGCTTGTCACAGCCGATGATTCCAAGCCTGGATATGCAAACTACATAGAAAGCCCGCGGCTGGGAGATATAAGCTCTGCTTTTACAAGGACGAAGATCGATATGAATTATTTCGACCTTGACTTCAACGGCCATGTCAACAACATTGTCTACCTTGACTGGATGCTCGAGAGCCTGAGCCCGGAATTCCTTCATTCAAGCCAGGCAAGCCGTGTGGACATAGCATGGCACAAGGAAGTCTACTGGAAGGATGAGGTCTATGCAGCCGTTGCCTTTGTGGATCCTTGCACAACACGCCATAGGATCGAGGTTGCCAATGCTGATGGGACAGTGACCATCGCAAGCGAAGCGGAAATCACCTGGAAGCCCAGAGTCTCACATTATGTCCAGGCCCACAAGATTGAGTTCTAGGAAAGGAACTTTGTGTTGAGGTTGAACAGGGCTGCCTGGAAAAGCCTTGCAGTGGTCTCCAGCTGATAGGCGTTGACATTCTTGTGCTCCGCCTGCACCTCGTTCTGAAGAGCCTGGGTCATTGAGTTGATCTTAGCCGGAGATAGAGGGAAGCCCATGCTCATGATGTCGTTCTCGATCTCCCTGGAGCGGTGAAGCCCTCCCTTTGGATATGCTAGGACCAGCCTTATCCTGCTTGGCTTGTCGGAGGTTCCTGCTGCGCTGCAGAACAAGCCCATCAGCACCGCATTCTCCTTGTCCACAAAAGGCGATGCCGTGCTGTTGAAGTAGTAATGTGTGAAAGGCTCAAGGTTGATCTTCATCCTTAGAACTACGGACCTGTCATTGAGAAGAAGCTTGCCGTTGACAGAATAAAGGCTGCCTATGGACATCCACTTGTTCACAGGCCGCCTTGAAAGCGTTCTTATCTCAACCTGGGTATCAAGGCAGCTGAGAATGCAAGGCATTGAAAGAATGGAATCCTTGACACATATGCTTCCGCCTAAGGTCGCCTGGTTGCGTACTGTCTCGGTGGCAATCGAGGAGAAGATCTCATAAAGGCTTTCGCGCATGGTAAGCCTGTTTTCATCCATGAATCTCTGGATAGTCACCATCGCCCCGGCTTCAGCCACCTGGTCGACCCTGTTCATCCTGCCAAGCTCGGCTATAGAGCCCAGGTTGATGAAGTCCTTGACTTCCTGGGAGGGGTAGCTTGACTGGCTCATGAGATATGTTCCGCCGGCAAAGAGTATGCAATTGTCCAGGTCCAGCCTTGCTGGATTTATGTCTGCTATGGTCTTTGGCCTGAAGACAAGGGGTGATCTAAGTTGTTCGAACAATCTTCATCCTCCTGATTGAGTAGGTCTTCTCCACTACTCGAGCCAGCTCGTTGACTCCAACGCAATAGCAGGTATTGCCTGAAAGCTCCTGTTCGATCATGCGCCTGCGGTCATCCCTGATGATGTAGGACGATTCGCTTTCCAGATCTCTTGCAAGAGCCTCTATCATCAAGGTCTTTGAGGCATAGCATTGAGGACAAGGCCTTACAGAGCAATCCTTGTAGGCCTTGACTATGTCCCTGTAGGCTCTTGTTCTCTGAAAGTTGTCGAAGGTCTGCACGACAGTCCCCTCCAGCCTGAAGGCTGGTATAAGGCAGGACAATGCAGACCTTGAGTTCCAGAGAACAACACAGTTTCCACAATTGGCGCCCTTGCAGGCGGAGTTGAGGCTGGCAAGCCCCAAGTCATCCATGAGAATGAGGTTAAGCGGCTTGTCTGAGTTGGTCTCTATCTCGATAGCCTGTCCGTTGAGCTCAAACTTTATCTTCATTGGCAGCCCCCTTCATTATCTGGAATATGGTCTGGCTGTTTATTGGATTCTCAGCTATGCAGGCTCCCAGGGCCTGGCACATGGCGGAGCTGAAAGCGCCAATGAGAAGGCCCTTGATGGCTTGGTTCATGGAATCGGCCTCTCCACCTCCCTCTCCGGCAATCAGCTTGATGTCTATGGCCATGTTCTCATCAGGCCTAGAGCCTATGCTCATCAGGGTAAGCGTTATCGCACGTCTTATCTTCTGCTTCAGAAGATCCTGGTCGAAGACCCTGCCTGCAAACAAGGTGGCGGTTATCTTGCGAACCTTGGGAACCAGCAGGACCTGGTCTATGCTCAGGTCCACGACCACCGCCACCCAGGAAGCGCTTGTGAACACAGGCCCAGAGGGATCGCTTGAAGCATACACTGTGCTGGTCAGGGGAAGAGGATCCTTGAAGCGCCTGGAGGCAATGTCATCGCAAGCCATCTTTATCAGCCTTGGGATCCTTGAAATATCGCTGGACAGCACATCCGGCCCTGAATCGTTCAGCTCGCTCTGCTCAATCTTCACGTTGGAGCTCTTTATCTTGAAGACGCTGGACACCATGTCGCTCCAAAGCTGGCTTACGCTCTGGGAGGGTGTGAAGCTGGTCTCTATGTATGCCTTGTCCCCTGCTTCCAGCCTCACCTTTATGGAGTACTGGTCAAGATACTGGAAATGGTTGGAAAATCCGCTGACAGCTGGGCCTGCAGCAAAGCCGACTCCACGAGGAACGCTGAAAAGCGAATCCCAATTGCCTTGCTTCTGGGCTGAATAAGCCGTGAACTTTCGGATGTAATCGCTTCTCTGGCACACATCATCCACCACCTCCTTGGCCCTTGAAGCATCGGCGGTCCTTATGACCTTGGCTCCATAGGACTTCAGGGTGAACGCGCTCTTCTTCCAGTTCAGCGGAATCTGCTTCAGCGCCAGCGCCACCTGGCAATAGTGCAGCTCAGTCGAGGCGATGCCTGCTGGATATCCAATGTCGCCGAAGAAGCTTGATGGATAGTAATGGCTTTTCTGTATGCTCACCGATATTGATACAGCCTTGACCGGGTAGAACGGCGCCAGCCCGCTGGCTAGATGCTCGCTGAACTCCACAGAGAATACAGGGCAGAAGCCCATATCCACAAAGGCATTTATGATCTCGGCTTCCAGCACGCCTTCGCTGGATAGCCAGGTGGTCCTCTTGATTCGAATCAAGGGCTTATAGGTCTCGTAGCTTGCCCTGACCTGGACGCGCTTGCCGCTTTTGCGCGCTCCAAGGGCAGCAATCACGGAAAGAAAGGATGGGAGAGTCAGAAGCTCGTCATTGGGGGCATAATAGTCAACGTTCTCAACATGAACCTGGCTTTTGGGAAGCTCCATGGCTGTTGCAACCGTGTCGCGCACGTGCATTGGCCATTGGGTTGGAGTGGTGATCTGCAGGCTGTCGCCTGAAAAAGCGGCATTGACCCTGAGCAGCGAGGAGGAACGAAGGTGATAGGGCTTGTTGAGGTAGCTGGACTCCACCTTCATAAGGCCTTCCTTGGAGGAGGCTTCCATGGCGTTGTCGCCATAGCTGTAGATGATTGGGCTGCCATAGCTCTCGGCTTCTCCGATATCCTTTGCCTCATATTCGATCTTCAGCTCCTGGGAGAAGAAGATCAGGCTTTCATAATCTGGGGCGAAGACCGCCATTATCGGCTGGCCCTTGTAGCTGACCTGCTTGTCTGCAAAGACTGGAAGGTAGTTGTCGACTATCCTGACTCGGTTGGTCGCCCGGACATCAGAGGCATCGACTATTATGAAGTCTCCGCTGTTTGGAGGCAGCTCAATAGACTTGATGGTTCCGTATCTAATGGATGAGGTTATGACTATGCCTATCAGCTGACTTCGCTTTGCCATGTCAACAAGATATCACGACGTCAAGCCTTCTTCAACAATAAATCTAGTGCAGCCT
>JAQVSP010000055.1 GCA_028700425.1 Sphaerochaetaceae bacterium
CGCTACTTCTTTTTTGAACGATTCGCTGTAAGTTTTCCTGTTACGTCCCATTTTCTGCTCCGTTTTCAACGGTAACAGCAATTCGTTATTTTTGCACCTCCCTGTCTCAATTCATGGTCTTATTATACTTGGCTATTCAGTGGAAGTGGATCTTCTCACCAGCGCACTGACCACCTGCGGCAAGGAAGGCTGCTCGTTCTGCGTCAAGATAGGCGAGAGCTTGAATTAGCAGGCTTGAGACGTTAAGAATCAGAAAATAGGACTGAGAGGTGGCCAGGTAGGCCTTCCTGTCTTCAATCGATGGAGACATATAAAGGACTGCTGGGGGACCACCCATGCTGAACAGGCCGTTCATCACCCCGGACAATGTACCAGTGCAAATGGCAAGAGCAACAGATGGCTTGAAGCAGATCCTGCTTGCCATGAATGAAAAATACAGGGACAATGCAATAAAGACAAAGCCAAGCAATACCTTGGCAATGTGTGTGTCCATGCCTATCGAAAGTCTTGAGAAGACCAAGGCACATGCAAGAGCTGGAATAGCCATAGGAATCATGACCTTCAGCCGTATGAACTTGTAGGTCCTGGCAACCAGGGAAGCTGCAAGCACGATGCATGTAGAGAGGCATATGATCTGTGCCTGAGGCTGCGGCAGGAATAAGGGAAGGATGCTCATCATCATTATGGCGCTTCCAAAGCCAATGGCAGTCTGCAGCAATGCAGAGATGAAGCCTGCTGCAATAAGAAAAATGTAGATTGCTCCCACTTCCTATGAAAAAGCTATATGGCTGGCCCTGAAGGCCTCAATGCTGTTCATATATACCGAAATGAGGTGTCTTTCCAAGGTGGTGAACACCTTGTTCTCCTTGTAGGCGACCGAATAGTTGCGTATTAGCCTTAGATTGTGGATCCTATAATAGCAAGGGGTCTTCTCGCCTGGGCGCTTTGTGCAAAGTATGTCAGGGACGAATCCAACTCCTATGCCATTGGCTATCATGATGTTCACAGTATCCCAGTCAAGTGTCTCATAGACCACTTCGCATTTGAGATCCAGGGAATCGTACAATGGGCCTAGCAGCTTGTTGATCTTCTGGACAGGCTGTAGAGCCACGAATTTCTGGTTGTTCACCCACTTGGTATCCATGTAGGGAATTGGAGAAGCGGAGACTGCATGCTGGTTGATAGGGCTGTCAGGAGGAATCGCAAGCAGGATCTCCTCGACACATATAGGTTCATAGGTTATATGAGGAACCTCTGGATCCTGTGGAACGCAGCAGAAGTCCAGCTCGCTAGTAAGAAGCTTATGCTCAAGGTTCTCAGAAATGTCCTCTACTGTGGTTATGCGAATGTTAGGGAACTGGTTCTTGATGTGGGTGATTATGGAGGGAAGATAGTACTTGCTATAGAAAGGCGACATGCCGACCTTGATCTCCACATCATTGGAGTGAATAACCTCAGCGATAGCTCCGTTCATATTATGCTCAAGTTGCACAATCTCCTTGGCGTAGTTATAGACAAGCTCTCCTACTTCAGTGAGCTTCATCTTCTGTATTGGCCGCTGGAACAATGGGGTATTGAGCTCGCTCTCCACCTTCTTTATGCATTGGCTCAATGCAGGCTGGCTAACATGGATGATTTCAGATGCCTTGGATACGCTCTTCGCTTCCCAGATAGCAATGAAATACTTCATCTCATAGAATTCCATGCAAGTTCTCCTAAACCATTTTATTCATTTTGCTTATAATAGTATCCAAAGTTACTATTTGACAATCCTGTTTTTTAATAAAAGAATTAGCTGACTGGTAGAAGAAGCCAGCCTTAATTAAAACTTATAAGGAGTTTGAAATGAAGAAAGCGCTAATCATTCTGATTATTTGCAGTCTTGCTGTCCCTTCCATCTTTGCAAACGGCACTCCAGAGAAGGACGCCGCTCCAGCGAAGAAATATCTCACAATGGCCGCTGTGGCCTCGTCCTCTGGACTTTTCCCATATGTTGTATCAATCGGAAAGGTAATCAATGAGTATTGCCCAGCTTATTCCATAACCGTTTCAGAGTCTGGTGGAAACGTAGACAACACAAAGCGCATGAGAAACGGAGAGGTCAAGATTGCAAACTCCATCTCCAACACGGATTTCGAGTCATACAATGGCACTGGAACAACCTTCAATGGCAATCCCTACAAGGATGTCAGGATCCTGTGGTACTATGAGAGCACCCCGATTCAGATCATTGTCGGCAAGGACACCGGCATCAAGTCAATCTGGGACCTGGATGGCAAGCCATTCAACCCAGGCGGAACAGGAACAGCGGCTTCTGTAGTCATTCATGCAGCCTTTGATGCTCTTGGAATCAAGCCAAAGTACTTCGAGGCTGGACAGGCCGATGCAGCGGATGCCTATTCCAACCGCCAGATTGTCGGAACAGTCAAGACAGGATCCTTCCCAGACAGCTTCGTCACCCAGTGCAATGCAAACAGGCCTTGCGACATGCTTTCAATCAGCCAGGAAGACATGGCCAAGATCCTTGAGGCAATTCCAAGCGTAGCTACTGGAACAGTGCCAGCCGGAGCATATGAAGGCATCGACCATGACTCCTATTGCCTTTCCACCTTCCAGGGCATTCAGTGCTCTATGGATTTCTCCCAGCAGGATGGATATGACTTCTTCAAGGCAATGTGGGAGGATGGCAAGTCCATATGGCAGAACGGCTATCCAAACGGAGCTAAGAACGATGTGCCTGCAATGACACTTTCCACTGCAAAGATCCCGCTTCAGGCTGGAACCGTACAGTACCTGGTTGAACACGGATACCAGGTCCCTGCTGATATTATCCCGCCTGAATACGTGGCAAAGTAGAATAATACCGCATAATTAGTTGATAGGGGGCTGTTTCATAAGTGAAGACTTATGGACAGCCTCTTTTGGAGTGTTTCATGAGAAAGCTTAATCCAGCCTGGACCTGGGTCGTAAGGATTCTTTCCTTCGCCCTTGTTCTCTTCCAGCTGTACACAACAGGAGTCGGACCTTTTTCCGACATCATACAGAGAAGCATACATCTGGCCTTCGTGCTTTCATTGCTTTTCATCCTTAAGCCTGCTTCAAGGAAGATTGGAGCCAAGGAGGCAGAGAAAGGCAATGGAAAGGTGCCTGCCTACGACATAGTTTTAGCCTTGGTCTCCTGCATATCTTGCGTCTATCTGGTGAGTATTGCAGATAGGATCCTATACGATCCACTCCAGTGGCTTGGCACCTTTGACAAGGTCTGCGCTGTAGTCCTTGTGTTCCTTATCCTGGAAGCCAGCAGGCGAAGCGTAGGATGGACATTCCCGATTCTTGGAATCCTATTCCTAGCCTACGCCTTCTTCGGTGAGATGTTCCCAGGAAGCTGGGGGCATCAGAACTTCTCCTTCAACCTAGTATTCCAGACCTTCTATCACAATACAAGAGGAATCTGGGGAACCATGCTGGGCTTGTCTGCAACCATGCTTGCAATGTTTGGAATCTTTGGAGCCATCCTGTCAGGAACTGGAGGAGCCGAGACCTTCATCAAGATGGGCCAGAGATTCACAGGCCGCTATACTGGTGGCTCTGCAAAGGTGGCATGCCTTGCATCTTCTCTTTTTGGAATGATCAGCGGATCGGCCATAGGCAATGTCGTTGCAACTGGTGTTTTCACTATTCCTGCAATGAAGAAAGCTGGATACCCAAATGAATGGGCAGCCACTGTTGAGGCCGTTTCCTCCACAGGCGGCCAGATAATGCCTCCAATCATGGGAGCCGCTGCATTCATAATGGCCCAGCTCATTGGAGTGAGCTACCTGGCAATTGCCAAAGCTGCCATTGTCCCAGCAATCCTTTACTACATCAGTTGCTTTGTCGCCATACACCTCATATCCTCCAAGCTCAAGATAAAGGGCTCCAACGAGAAGCCAAGGATTGGAATCCTGGATTACCTGGTGATTCTCCTTCCTCTGTGCATCTTCATCGTTTACATTTGCATGGGTTATACCGTACTCATGGGAGCCTTCTGGGCAACCCTGGGAGCCCTGGTCATGTTCATCCTCAAGTATATAATTGAGACCAAGGGCGACGTTAAGGCAGTAGCAAAGAAAACAGGCGCAGTATGCTACAATACTGTGATGAATGGCACTACCTCCATCGTGGACATGTGCGGAATCCTTGCCGGATCTCAGATAACCGTATCATTGATCAACCTCACTGGCTTTGGAGTCAAGCTATCTGATATCATTGTCTCGCTTGGACAGGGGAATCCATTCCTATGCCTGCTGTTCTCCATGCTGGTATGCATCATACTAGGAATGGGATTGCCGACTACCGCAGCCTATGTGCTGGCAGCCGCTGTTCTGGCTCCTCCTCTTGTATCGCTGGGCTTCCCTCTTCTAGTTGTCCATCTTTTCATCATGTACTATGCATGCCTGTCTGCCATAACCCCACCTGTCTGCGTGGCTGTGTTCATGGCATCGGGACTGGCAAAGGCAAAGTGGTTCAAGGTTGGATGCCTGTCATGCATGATAGCTCTGCCAGTTTTCATTATCCCATTCACCTTCTGCTACAATGAGGCGTTGATGCTTAATGGCAGCTTCATTGACATAGTGCTAGCAATTCTGACCGCTATCATTGGTGTAGTATTCATAGACGTTGCAAGCACAGGCTACTTCAAGAAGGATGTCAGCATAGCTTCAAGGCTTATCCTGGCTGCATGCGGAGTGCTGTTGGTTATACCCTCGAATCTGCTGAGCCTAACAGGCTTCATAATCGGAGCGACAATTCTGTTCCTCGATTATAAGTTTTACAAAGGAGGCCAACTTAATGCGAAAGTCGGCATTTCCAAGTAAGGAGCATTGGTACAAGGGCAACATTCACAGCCATACGACTCTCTCCGATGGGGCAATTGCTCCAATGGATCAGATCAGGCTCTACAAGGATGCAGGCTATGACTTTCTGGCCTTCACTGATCATAACGTGATGAACGATGATCCATCTTGGTCCAAGGAAGGCCCGCTGATGCTCAAGGCGTGGGAACGCGACATTCTGTATTCATACAAGGTCAAGTGCACGCACATCGTCGGACTTTTCAGTCCCGATTGCCAGCTGTCGACTTTCAGGCGTGAGCCTGGTGACAAAAGGACCATGACAGACCAGGACCTGGTTGACCAGATGAAAAAGGAAAATGTCTTTCTCAGTCTTGCCCACCCGACTTGGTCGCGAATGGAGCCCGAGGAGATATTGAACCTCAATGGCTTTGATGCTGTAGAGGTATTCAATACAGGAACCGAAAGGCTTTGCCACGAAGGTCATGCTGAATGGGTCTGGGACATGCTTCTTCGGCATGGACGTCATGTGCTAGGCATAGCCTGCGACGACACCCATAGCCATACTGAGAAGGATGACCACTTTGGAGGTTGGACCTATGTCAATTGCAATGACCTTTCCTGGGCTTCTATTATAGATGCTCTGAAGAAAGGTGATTATTACAGCACCATGGGCCCGATTATAAAAGACTGGGGCCTTGATGATGGCAAGGTTTACATTGAGTGCTCTCCTTGCTCTGAGATTCACTTCATCACCTACCCAGCCCGAGGCAAGGCATGCTATGGGGAGAATCTAACAAGCATGGAATATGCCCTTAAGGGCGGAGAAGCCTATGTCCGGGTTGAAGTTATAGACTCCTCAGGCAAAAAGGCCTGGACCAATCCAATCTACTTTTAGTAAACCAAAGCGGGGCCTTGGCTCCGCTTTTCTCTACTTGCCTTCCCTCACTCTCTGCCTGTCCAGAGCCCTGTTGCGATAATACAGGGCAGTATCGACTGAAATCATGAGGAAGTTGATGATGTAGAGCACAAGGACCAGGTCCCTGCTGTATAGAATCTTATTGATTATTCCGCATACATAGCCAGCAAGCACCGCCCATTGGAAGACCACGCTTTTTCCAGCTGCAGTTTTGCTCTTAAGCGACTTGATGATGTTCATCGGCCATGCGACTCCAAAACCAATCAACATTCCTGCTTCAAATATGCTCATTGCATACCTCCATCGATTGAGCAATCATAAGATGAATGTAGCTGAAACGCAACAAAGAAATATAGCAAAAAAAACGAAATCATACGTTTAAAGCTTGTCAGAGGCTAATGATCAATTCCATCCCTATAGCAAGGTTATTGCTCCTTGTCCAAAAAAGGCTGAAATTCTATGTTGATTCAGTTTTCTTGTATGCTATATTGTCCTCTATTGGAGCAATAATGGAATTTTCAATGGATGAGGAGCTGCTTGCCGGCCTTCCTAGGTATGAGGGTGGAGTCATGTCCACAAGGCTTTACGATGCAGGCCTTGGCCTGCATTCAATGTACAACGACGGACTGGTCAATGCCTTTGAATGCCCGGGCCCAGAGGTTGGCAAGCTTGAGAACATGGATTACTTCCAGTATTTCGGCTACCAGGCCGACAAAACCTATGAGGCAGGAAAGCCTAACAGGATCACCTTCTCCAATGGAAGAAGCTCCTTCATCGTGACCCAGGATGGAAAGTACATGAGCATGCAGCAGAGCCGCTGCTCCTATGAACCCTGTGACAAGCCCAGCCTGCAGCGTACAGTGACAGCAACTGATGGCAAGGCCTTCATGGCTTACCTAGAAGGCCTTGAAGCCCTTGGCTATAAAAGAACATGGGAGAATCACCTCGAAGGCAATGACTTCTATGAGATGGAAAAGGACACAAGGATCATTCATTGCGCCTTCATGGGCCGCCTGGGCATTGCACGCTTTACGGATGTGCGAACCGGCTGTTCAATCGCAGGCTTTGGATCAGAGCCTTCTGAGGGGACTCTTGAGCTTTGCCAGTTCGGCCTGCATTATGGGTACAATCGCCCGCTTCAATGCATTGATTGCGGGATGCTGTACATACTCAAGCTTCCAGATAATTCCCTCTTCATAATAGATGGAGGGCAATTGGAGCAAGCGACCCAGGCATCTATGAAAGAGGCCATCAGGGTCATGCGCCGCATGAGCAGGGCCCCAGAAGGCAAGAGGATCCCAATATCAGGCTGGTTCTGCACCCACGCACACAATGATCATATGGATATGCTCTCCAGGCTCATGATGAGCTATCACCAAGAGCTGGATATACAGCGTGTGCTCTTCAGCTTCCCCTCAAGCAAGAGCTTCAAGATCGCGTTCCAGGCCTATATTCTGATGGAGCGCATTATCCAGTTCTATCCTGAAGCCTCTTACCTGAAGGTGCAAAGCGGCCATAGCTTCCAGCTTGCCTCTGTGAGATTCGATGTGCTTCAGACCCATGGGGACAGCACCGGAGAGCATGGTGATGAGACAATAGGACGCTTCAATGACACCTCGGCCGTCCTGAAGATCAGCTATGATGGGGCCAGCTTCCTGGTCCTTGGGGATATCGACAACTCTGCCCAGCGCATCCTTCTGTCAAGCTATACGGATAAGACCCTGCATTGCACAGTCATCCAGGCAGCCCATCATCTGATCAACAAGCTTGACCAGCTCTACGCTGTGGCAAGGCCCTATGCAGCCCTTGTGCCCCAGAGCCTTCATGTCGCCATTTTTAGCAATGAGAAGTTCGCAGGGCTATTGCGTAGTGTACCACTTGAAAGACAGTACTATGGCTCTTGCTCAACCGATATATTCCGTCTTGCAGCTGGGCGCATAGAGCTTCTTGAAAGGTTTCCCGTAGAAGGTGGAGAGTTTGATTTCTCAGTGATCTAGGCAGAGGCGGATTATAGTTTTCCAGGAACCAGTCAAGCAGATACCCTTGGTCATTTTCTTCAATCATCGAGAGCACAGCAATGCTAGCCCTGCAGAAGCCCTTTATAAGGTGTGCATAGCCAGCATTGCATCCAGTAAATGATCTATGGAGTTGAGGACTAGAACCTGAAGGAATCAGCTACCTGGCGGCAGAGCTTCCTATCTTCATCATCAAGCGTTGCAAAGGGCTTTCTGCAGATTCCATAGTCGATGCCTTCCCTTATGGAGATGATATACTTGAGAGCTGCAAAGAGCTTGCCTGTCTTGCTGGACATGCTGATGATATAATCATTGACGACAGCTTGGACTTCATAGGCGGCCTTGAAATCGTTGGCAAGACAGAGATCCCTGACCTTCATTATCAGAGGCGCAATCACATTATAGGTGCTGCCGATGGCTCCATCGCACTTAAGGGAGAAGCCGCATATTGCCATCTCGTCATAGCCATTGTAGATGATGAGGTCAGGATCGCTGGCCTTTATCTGCTGAAGAGCGAAGAAATCATTATGGGTGAACTTCAGGCCCTGGATTCTTGGATTCTCTCTCAGCCTGGCCATCAGGGAAGGGGTGATGGTAACGCCGCTGAACTTGGGCATATTATATACGATGAACGGCTTGTCCGAAGCGCTGGCAAGGTCGTTGTAGTAGGAAACCAGCTCATCCTGTGAAAATCCATAATAGAAGGGAGGAACTGATGACAAGGCATCGATGCTGAGCTTGCTTGCATGCTCTACCAGGTCCAGGGACAGAGCTGTGCCGATGGCTCCGCAATGGCAGATAAGCCTTGCTCTTCCACCATTGGCCTCTACGACCGCTTCAAGCACGCTCTTGCGTTCCTGGGGTGTCATCAGGAAGGACTCTGCTGTGCTTCCATTGACATAGAAGCCATCCACACCTTGCTTGACTAGATAATCGACATGCTTTTGCAAGCTGTCATAGATAATTCTTCCATCCTTGTCGAATGGGGTTACCAAGGCTGTGAATATTCCAGTCAGTTTCTCATTTCTCATATATTCTCCTAGATGATGCAGCCTGCATCCTGCAGGCATTTCTTGATCTCTTTGCCATCAACCATGGCTGCATCACAATCATTCTTATTTGCTAATGCTGCACCGAAGCCTGCAGCCTGGCCGCCCATCATCGCAGGCCCTGTCACCCTCATAGGTCCCAGGACCTCACGCTCAACGCTTATGCATCTGCCTGCTGTAATCAGGTTGTCCAGCTGATCTACAAGCATGACGCTGTACGGAGCGTAGATGGCTACATGCTTGCGCCGAGCATTCGGGTTATCAACAGATCCAAGCATAGGGTCGAAGCTTGGACGCTTAGGGTCCGGCAGGTCAAAGTTGTATGTGGTCTTTATGACCTCATCCTCATAGCGCCTGCCTTCCAGGGCATCCTCAAGGCTTGTCATCGACCGTCCAAGGATCCGCCTGGATTCACGTATGCCTATCCGGCTTGCTGTGAACCGCATCCTGGCATTGCCAAAGCCAGGGAAATAGGCTTTCATGATGCCAAGAAGCCTCTCTGACTCCTCACGGCCCTGGATCATTGAAAGCGTCAGCGAGTCTGCATCCGTTCCATCCACTCCAACCTGCCGAAGCGTGTTGACCATGCAAACATCGTCCTCAGCCAGGCCAATGGCGATGAAGATCTCAAAGGGGAATGTCCAGATCCCCCGGGCCCTCAGGTCATTTATGATATCGATAAGCTTGGGCTGCTGATGGGCGTTCTGGTAGGCAACGTAAGCCTTCATGTCGACATGGTCAACATGCATTATCAAGGAGGCAGGAGTCATCAGATGATCGCTGTCCCTTCCCTTGAGTGTGGGCAGGCCGCTCAGAAAGCTAAGCTCTGCATCCCCTGTTGCATCTATGAAGGTCTTGGCTTCAAAGGCGGTTATTCCGCCCTGGTCCTGGGCATAGATCCTTTTCAGCCTTCTATCAGAAAGCTCTGTCTTTATGATGGTCGTAAAGAGAAAGGGCCTTATGCCCTCTCTTATGACCAGATCATCAAGGCAGCGCTTCAAGGCCTCTATGTCGCAGGCCACCCCGGCTGCCATTCGTGGATACCAGCCATAAGGGTTATAGTTGAACACATCCACACTGTCTGGATCTATGGCTTTCTTGTCCCTGATCAAGGCGTCTGTGATCTCGTCGAACAGGCCGCCTGTCTCCCTGACCATTTTCCTGCTGTCTTGGTCCCATCTCCTGCCTCCGAGAAGATGGCAGACTCCCGAGCTGGTCATGTTGCCCCCAAAGCACCCACTTCGCTCTATCAAGGCTACAGAGAGGCCGCAGCGACGCGCTTGCACAGCGGCTGCAAGGCCTGCAGGGCCGCTTCCGCAGACGACAGCATCAAAGCTCAGCACTATATTTACTTTAAGCTTCACTTCCATATTCAGCCCTGGCAGAGAGGAAGCCTTTCTGCTGGAAAGGGCTTGCCGCTTCTAAGATGGCTTCTGATTGCCGCCTGAGCTGCTTCAATGTCATCTGTGACAAGCTTGTCGATAAGGTCGACATGGCGCTGGCTCTGCGTCCAGGGCGTATTGCGCATGGTGTTGATCTTATAGAAGAAGCCAATGCGGTTGATCTTCAGGAACTCTGTAAAGAGGCTCTTGACCCCAGCGAGGTTCACAAGCGAGGCATGAAAGATTGTCTCCATATGAGAGTGCTCAAGGCTTTCCGTAGGGACACTGTCGAGCTTGGATGCATACGCATAAAGCTCGTCATAGTTCTCCTTGATGCGCTTGCCGCAATAAAGCATGGCAGCCTCAGCCTCCAGGGCTTCGCGGACAATGAGCTGCCCATAGATGTCTGATTCCTTTGCAGGGCTGACAATGGTGCCCTTGCGTGGAAGAGTGGACACAAAGCCCTCCTGCTCCAGAAGAACGATAGCCCCAAGAACAGGAGCAACGCTGACATTCATGTCCTCAGCTATCTGCTTGCGATTTATTACATCGCCAGGAACAAGCTCTTTTGACATGAACATAGCAATAAGCTTGTCATAAACCAGGCGCTGAAGTGAATCGTGCTGGCTCCAGCAGCTGTTTAGGTCTTCGTCTGAAATAATTACCTTGTTTTCCATTATCTCTTGCCGTTTCCTATTGTTATAAGGGTTACAGCGATACAGCCCACTATGATTCCCATAATATGCCAGCCGTTGATCCTCTCCTTGAAGATGAGGACCCCTACAACGATCGATGTGAAGAATACCGATATGACCGAATAAACAACATACATTGAGGCGCCAAAGCGCACAATGAGGTTGTTGATTGCATAATACAACACAAACAGGGCAACTCCTGCAACCACAGCCCAAAGAAGCTCCTTGGAATCTGTGATTGTCCTGGGAATGAGCGAAATCTCAGTCCTGGTCAGGAATCCTGCCACGTAGTTGCAGATGAAGAAGACGAAAGCTGCGGTTCCCAGGAAGAAGCATAGATTGCTTACTGGAGCAGCCTTCTTCTGAGCAAAGCTGACAAGAGCATTGCTGAGGGCTGCGACTGCGGCATATAAGATTAACTGAACACTAGCTGACATGGCATGCACCCTGAAAAAGCTCCTGACAAATGCTGAAGGCCACTTTCGCTTTTGCATCGTTCTCAATTGGATCAATAGATCTTTCATGAACTATCTCCAAGTGAAAGTCTCCTTGATAATTCACGTCTGCCAGGGCTTTCATCACCTCTGGCCATTTAATGACGCCCTTTTTCATCATAACATGATAATCGTCCATTCTGCCATCACTATCGCTGACATGCAGCCCAGCAAGCCTTGAGCCTAGCTGCCTTATCATGAAGGCCACATTCAGCTGGCGTGCACAGGCATGTGCAAAATCAATGTTGACATAAAGGCCAGGAACTGCATCCAGGCAGGCTTCCATGTCAAATGGATAGATCTGGTTCTCAAGCGAAAGCTTCACATTGTGCTCCTTTGCCTTTCTGCTGTATCGCCTCAGCATCTCGATGCTTTCATCAAGGCTCACCGAGGATAAATTAGGGTGTGTCACCAGGTTCTCGACTCCAATCAAGGAGGCAGCTTCGACCATGTCGTCCTCAAGCTTCTGCTGCAGGCTCTCATCCTCCAAAGGCTTAGGGCTGTGCATCTGTGAG